>JBMSYD010000036.1:0-10324 GCA_049426345.1 Aquiluna sp. | reverse complement strand
CCGGTTTGCTCCTACACCGTTCGCTACATGGAAAAACACCCAGAGGCACAGGACCTGCTGCTCAATCCAATCGAAGAGGCTATCGCAGCTTGCCGGTGGTATAAAAAGTAGATTTATCTTGCTGCAGCTTTTCGAAGTCGATCTTCGATTGCCACTGCAAGTTCATCGCCTTTTGGGACTAAGACAACAACCTTGGCAAGCTTTAGCTCATCCGCTTTACGCAACGAATCGTAAAGAATTTTTGCAAACTCAGCAGTGTCAACTGGCGCACCAAGTCTGATAACACCTGTTGGTGTGACTTCATGGCTCAATGCTAAAAATCCCTCGCCTTGCTTAGGCCTGGTATCAAGCTCAATCATCGCATTTGGTGCATAGTGCTTTTCTAACGCGCCGCTGACTCTAATGCTCCGATCAGGCTCTGAAACTCTTAGCCCAGTTACCGCGCTGATCATCTCTGCGGTGACCGCACCTGGTCTGAGAATCGAAGGTAGATTCTTAGTGCAATCAATAATGGTTGACTCAATGCCAACTTCAGAAGCTCCGCCATCCAGAATCTTGTCTTCGTTACCTAGTCGATCGGATAGTTCTACCAAGACAGCTTTAGCTGTAGTTGGAGAAAGTTTTCCAAACCGATTGGCGGACGGTGCGGCAACGCCTAGGCCACCCATGTCTGCAAATTCGCTCAACAGCCCAAGGGCAACTGGGTGATTTGGAATCCGAATTCCAACGGTTGGTTGACCCCCAGTTATGAAATCCTTTGCCGTTTCGCTGCGTTGCAGGATCAGCGTCATCGGTCCAGGCCAAAATGCTTTAGCTAAATCCTTCGCATAATCAGGAATGTTGATAGCCCAGGCGTTGATTCGCTCCAGGCTATCAATGTGAACAATCAATGGATGATCTGTTGGGCGTTGTTTAGTTGCATAGATTCTTGCAACAGCAGCTGGGTTTGTAGCATCTGCGCCAAGCCCATAGACAGTTTCGGTTGGGAACGCGACTAGATGGCCGCTAGCTAATGCTCTAGCGGCTTCTTTAAAGTCGTTTATCGGTTCCAAGGTGAACTCATTCTAGGGATTACAGGTGTAGCAGCGACTGGGATCGACCCAATCGACTCCGCGCTCAACGACCTGGCGATATTCGCACCTCAGGCACCCAAGAATGTCGGCGCGAATAAAGTCTGCGACTAATTCTCCGCAATCCCGACAGGGTACCCCTGTCTCATGACCGACTGGGCCGAAGCCCATAAATCCACAACCTGGGCAAGAGGATGAGATTCTCTCTGCAAGTTTTTCTGCACACTGTTCAATGTTTTGCATGCGCGATGGGGAGTACATAGCACGGAAGTCACTCTGAAAAATCAAATTGGTTCTTAAACCCAAGTTCTCGAATTCGTGAATGGCAGAAAGCAGCTCGTCTTTGCTCCCTAGGCCTTTTTTTACCCAAAGACCGTTCGGTGTTTGGGCTTTGGCAATAAGTCGGTGACTGGGAAGGCGAGCAGATTCTGCCAACTCATCTAGATTCAGTTTCGCCGACCAAATCTTCTCCACGGCAACTATCTCGGTGCTTACGTGGCTAACGACCAACTCCACCCCATTTACTAAGTCCACGAGTGCTATTAGTTCTATGTCCGAGGTTATGAAAGGAATCTGTGGATGAGGTCCAATCGTCCCCTCGCTCGCCAGTCCTTTTCCATCCGGGTCCTGTTCGGCAGCTGCCTTTGCTTTAGCGATGACTGTTTCTTTGGGAGTGCCGCGTCTTTCAACTTCGCCGGCAAAAGTTCCGAAGTAATCGGTATCAAGTTCGAGGGCTCTCACACTCCAGCCCAGAACTGATTCAAATACTGGCGCGATTACTTTTTCTTTTGCGTGTTTGGTTGCTAGAGAGACGGTGGTCATGAGCCGACTTAGCTGCTAGTCCCAATTGCTAGGTGCTGGTTCCTTGCCCTTGGGTAGCTGGCAATCTTTTGCCCACTGCTCAACCCAAGCAGGAAGTTGTGGTCTCTCCCCTGGCCAGCCGCCTGATCCTTCCATTACTTCTTGCGGAGTTAGTGTTCCCCAAGAGCGCTTTAGGAATCGGCCGCGCATGATTGCACGGGCATAGATTTCACCCTCGCGCACAAATCTCTGTTCGATGAAGTAGGCAACATCATCCCAACCAATCACCTTGGTTTCGATTGTGAATTTCTGCCAAGGCAAAAGAGCTTTTCGATAGCTGATGGTTGAGTTCACAACAATTGGAAACCAACCCTTTTTGTTCCACTGCTGCCAAAAGCCGCTTCTAAGCCCTTGGTCAAATCTTCCAATGTCCATCAGGGTTAGGAAGATGCCATTGTTCATGTGGTTATAGATGTCGAGATCAGTTGGCCAGACTCGAAGGGTGATTTTTGAAACCTCATCGATAGTGACCTTGGGGCGGGTGCGCCAAGAGATGAGAACGTAAAGAATTCGAAACCAGAGCTTCACCAAATCACCACACGATCTTTTTCAGCTAGCCACATCTGGTCATCTTCCGTCACACCAAATGCGTCGTAGAAAACATCCAGGTTTTTCACTATCTGGTTCGCTCTGAACTCAGGAGGTGAGTGCGGATCGGTAGCAAGGCGCTGAATAAGCAGCTCATCGCGGTGCTTAGTTCTCCAGCACTGTGCCCAGCTCATCACAAATCTCTGAGCACCAGTTAGGCCATCAATCACTGGTGGTTCTTTGCCATCCAGTGAGAGCAGATAAGCCTTCCATGCGATGCCCAATCCACCAAGATCTCCGATGTTCTCGCCAATTGTTAGCTCGCCATTGACTTTGTATTTCTCATCTAGCTGAGCTGGAGTGAGAGCAGAGAACTGATCAATTAGAGACTTAGTGAGGGCTTCGAAGGCCTTACGGTCCTCTTCGGTCCACCAAGAAACTAGCCTTCCGTCTCCGTCATACTTCGAGCCCTGATCGTCAAAGCCGTGGCCAATCTCGTGACCGATAACAGCTCCGATGCCACCGAAGTTGATTGCATCATCAGCGTCCGGTGAGAAGAACGGAGGCTGAAGGATGGCTGCCGGGAAAACAATTTCGTTTAGGCCCGGGTTGTAATAGGCATTGACGGTTTGAGGAGTCATGTGCCACTCGTCGCGGTCGATTGGTGAGCCAATCTTGTTAGCGTTGTAATCAAACTGCCAGCTGGAAACATTGGCAATGTTGGTTACCAAATCGTCCTTGCTGATTTCAATCGACGAATAGTCTTTCCACTTCTTCGGATAGCCAATCTTGGGGTTGAACTTGGAAAGCTTTATCAAAGCCTTTTGCTTTGTCTCATCGCTCATCCAGTCCAGCGACTTGATGCTCATCTCGTAAGCCTTGATCAAATAGCTAACGAGTGCATCCATGCGCGTTTTGGATTGAGCTGGGAAGTGTCTTTCGATGTAGAGCTGTCCAACCGCTTCACCAAGGCTTCCCTCCACCACCGTCACCGCACGCTTCCAGCGAGGACGGTTGACTGGCTGGCCGGTTAGCTTCTGGCCATAAAAACTAAATCGTTCCTGAACAAAATCACTTGAGAGATAAGGAGCATAAGAGCGAATCAGATCCATTGCCATTGCAAGTTTGAATACTGGCAAGTTTTCTTTAGTCAGAAGTTTTGACAAGCCTTCAAAGAACGAAGGCATCATCACAACATTTTCTGAAAGAAGATTCTCTTTCAGTGATGCCCCAGCCAAGTAATCACCCCAGCCAATGTTCGGGCTTAGCTCCTTTAGCTGTGCGAAGGTGCGGAGGTTGTAGGTCTTCTCGGCATCTCTGGACTCAACTCGGTTCCAGTGCACAGCAGCAATCTTTTCCTCGAGTGCATAAATCTGCTTGGCATTTTCCTTTGCTTCTACTTCTGACCAACCAGCAAGCTCAAACATCTTTGCCAGGTGAACTACATACGCCTCGCGAATCTCCTGATACTTCTCATCGGTGTAGTAATCCTTGTCAGGAAGTCCAATTCCGCCCTGATATAGATGAACGAGGTAGCGCTCAGGATTTCCTGGATCGTTATCAACATAGGATCCCCAAAGTCCTGAAACACCAGCGCGTTCAAATGCGCCAATCATTGAGAAAAAGTCTGCGTAGTCATTGATTGCTTCGATGCGCTCAAGACCTGGCTTGATTGGATCGCTGCCGAGTTTTTCAATTCTCTCTTCGTCCAAAAAGCTGGAGTAAAGATCGCCAATCTGTTGGCTCACTCCTGGCTTTGGATCGTTGGCTGCCTCTTCCAAAATTGCCTTGACCGCCAGCTCTGAGTCATCGGCCAGCATATGGAAGGAGCCATAAACGGCCTTGTCTTCTGGGATCTCGGTGTTATCGAGCCAGCTGCCATTGACGTGTCTGAATAGGTCGTCTTGGGGTCTAATTGATTGATTTATCGCGGCTTTATCAAGCCCTGGGTTCATTGCCATGGGCCTAGTCTAGGCAATTGCTTGGTGGCTAAACTGGGCCGGTGCCACTAAACAAAATCATCCTCTACTACGCCTTTGCGCCGGTGGAAGACCCCAGGGCCGTCATGCTCTGGCAAAAAACCCTGGCTGAATCACTCGGGCTAAAAGGTCGCGTGCTCATTTCCAAGCACGGCATCAATGGCACGCTTGGTGGCGAGATGGAAAATCTCAAAAAGTATGTTCGCCAAACCCGTGAATACCCAGGATTTGGAAAAACTGATTTCAAGTGGTCGGAGGGAACAGGCAACGACTTCCCCAGACTCAGTGTCAAGGTAAGAAAAGAATTGGTTGCCTTCACAACCCCGGATGAGATCAAGGTTGAGAAGTCTGGTGTTGTCAATGGCGGTAAGCACCTCAAGCCACACGAGGTGAATGCTCTGGTTGAAGAAAAGGGTGATGATGTTGTCTTCTTCGATGGCAGAAATGCATTTGAAGCGAAGATTGGCAAGTTCAAAAATGCCGTGGTGCCAGACGTGCAAACCACTCACGACTTTATAAATGAGCTAGAGAGTGGCAAGTATGACCACCTCAAGGACAAGCCGATTGTCACCTACTGCACCGGTGGTATTCGCTGCGAGATTCTGAGTGCTGTGATGATCAACCGCGGATTCAAAGAGGTTTATCAAATTGAGGGCGGCATTGTTCGCTATGGCGAGAAGTTCCGCGATAAGGGACTATGGGAAGGTTCTCTCTACGTCTTTGATGGTCGCATGAACATCAACTTCTCAGACGAAGCAAAAACAATTGGTGAGTGTGAAGCATGTTCAGCAGCAACCTCAACTTTCCGCAACTGTTCCAATCTTGGCTGCAGAGATTTGATTTTGCTTTGTGATGCCTGCAATGAAAAACCTGAGAATCTAGCCTGCCAACCATCTCACACTCGCGGCAAGCGACTGCAGGAAGTCGGATAGCGCTTTGCGCCTGCGCAGCAAGATACTCCTTGCACTACTAGCAATTTTGCTGGTAGGTCCTTTTCTTATTCCGGTCAACTCATCTGGGACACTCACAAAAGAAGAAGCTGCCGCTGAGCTATGGGGAAGTAATTCGCAATTTGTTGAGCTTGCTGGTCAAGAGATTCACTACGTAACAGCTGGAAACCCTGCTTCTAAAAAACTAATTGTTTTGCTGCACGGCTTTGGAGCATCCGCTTATTCATATAAAGATGTGCTCGAGCCACTGGGGGAAATCGGCTACGTAATCGCCTACGACCGAACTGGCTTTGGATTCTCTGAAAGACCGACCAGCTGGGGTGGTGTGAACCCCTATGGAATTGAAGGCCAGCTTGCAATTCTCGATGAGCTAGTCACTGAGTTTGGCGCTAATAAAGATGTCTACATTCTTGGGCACTCGGCCGGTGGAAACATCGCTGCGGCCTATGCCGTTGATCACCAAGAGCAGCTCGCTGGTGCAATTTTGTTTGCTCCGGCTATTTTGACCTCCGGCGGTGCACCAGGATTTTTGAACTGGATCTTCTCGGTTCCGCAAATTAATCACGTTGGACCACTTCTTGTTTCATCGATTGCAACCAGTGGCCTTGATCTTTTGTATGAGAGCTACTTCGATCAAAACAAAATCACCGATGAGACTCTCGCTGGTTACACAGCACCGCTCAAGGTGAATGGTTGGGAGAAAGCATTTTGGGAATTCAATAAGGCTCCTCGCAACAGCGGAGTCTCCGAAAGGCTTGGAGAATTCTCTATGCCGGTGCTGGTGATTACCGGTGACACGGACACCGTGGTAGCAACTGAAGATTCCGTTCAGGTATCCCAGTTGATTGCTGGGGCCAAGCTGGTGATTGTCCCCGAAACTGGACACCTGCCAAATGAAGAAAAACCAGAAGAATTCGCGAAGAATGTAATCGAGTTTATTCAGGAAGCTGGTCAATAAATGCTCTATCGCTACGGCCTTGGTTTGCTGCGTCTTGCCATTGGTGTTTCGCTGCTTGGCAGTGTGATCTGGCAAATCACCGATCGCATCATTGCCGGCAGATTCAGACCGACTGAATATTTTGTTTTCTTCTCGATTGACTCATCAATTTTTGCAGGCGTAATTGGACTGATTGGCGCATACGTTTTGCTTCGCGGCAAAGAAGAATCAGAGCGTTTGATGACTCTGCGTTTGGTTGCAACTGTGAGCATGATCATCGTTGGAGTTGTTTACCATGCACTGCTTGGTGATGGCGCAGTCGACCCGAGAGACATTGGATACGAATGGCCAAGAATTCCAAACCTCGTTATTCACTCTTGGGCCCCAATTGCGGTTGTCTTTGATTATCTTCTTTCTTATAAAGGTGCTCTTCCTAGATTGCGCAAGGCGCTGTGGGTGATTGTCTATCCACTGGTTTGGCTTTCATTCTCAGTTGTGAGAGGTCTGCTAGATGGCTGGTGGCCATACTGGTTTATCAACCCAAACAGCGAGATTGGCATCACAGGCATGCTCACCTACATCGTCATCATTGCCATTTCCTTCATTTCTCTTGGCTACATCGTTAGTGCAGCACGCCTGGCGGCGGTGAAGGCTGCTAGTCGTCTGGGCATTCGGAATTAGTTAGCCCCAAAGGGGGTTAGGACTAGACATGCTTAAAGAAGAAGTAGAACTAACGATGCTGGATGGCTCAAAGCGCTCATCCAAAGACTTTGCTGGCCAACTGGTGCTGGTTGTGAACGTGGCCTCTAGGTGCGGGCTATCCCCGCAATACGAGACTCTGGAAAAACTGCAGAAGCAGTATGGTCCACGTGGCTTTACTGTCCTGGGTGTTCCATCTTCCTCCTTCAAGCAAGAACTAAAAGATGAAGCTTCCATTAACGAGTACTGCTCCACCACCTGGGGAGTAACTTTCCCAATGACTGCCAAAGCAGATGTCAATGGCAGAAACCGTCACCCGCTTTATAAGCAGCTCGTCAAGACCAAGGACCGAATGGGCCTAGCTGGACCGGTGATGTGGAACTTTGAGAAGTTTTTGATTTTGCCAAACGGAAACATTCACCGCTTCCGTCCGCAAACCCAACCAGATGACAAAGAGATCATCGGGCTAATTGAGGCTAATCTCCCTCGCTAGTGTTGAGGCATGACTGAAGTCGTTGCCGCAATCATTCAAGACGAGCAAGGTAATTATCTTTGCGCTAAGCGCGGCGACTGGAAATCACTACCGGGTAAGTGGGAATTTCCCGGTGGCAAGGTTGCAGCCGGAGAAGAGCCGCAGGAAGCACTTGTTCGAGAAATAAAAGAAGAGCTTTCGGTTGACATCAAAGTCATCCGAGAATTTGATCGCACCGCCACTGGCGAAATTGTTTTGATTTGCTTTGTGGCTGATTTAGTTAGTGAAAAACCAACTTCATCAACTGATCACAGCGAACTGCGCTGGGTGAGTGAAAAGAATCTTGGTTCACTCGATTGGTCAGAGGCGGATTTGCCAGCTGTCAAAAAGATTCTGATTCCTTTTTGCTAGCTGATTAGTCTTAGTGGGAAGCGAAGGTATTCGCTCTTCCAAGCAAGCTCTGGATACTTCCAAATCAAATCATCTGCCATCTCGGCGAGCGCCGCCCAGAAAAATACCTGCGTGAGATCGACGGTTAGTTGGCTAATGGTGTCAGAAGGAAATGCTTTACCTAAGAACCTTCTGAGTAGCCTTGGAACTTCACCAACTCCGTGCTCGGTGAGTACTCCCCAGACTTCCAGTTCTATCTCTGCGCATCGCCTTGCACTCCAGCCAAGTGATGGATCGAAGTAGTGCAGAACAGAGCTGAGCATCACAGCATCGCGATAGCGAACATCCTCAAGCTGATCAAACAGCGGGATGAATTTATCTAGCTCATAACCAGCTTTTCTCAGATCCAAAATGTCTGGATAGGCCAGAAAGCGATAGAAGGGAACGTGTGGTCTGACGGGCTGATAGGGAAGAGAAGTGAAGCTGGCAAGAAGCGGATCAACACCTACCGCGGACGCGCCCCAACTATTGAAGGCCTCGTCTGGATAGGGAATCTCGTCCAGTTCACGCTTTTCACTCACCGGATTATTGTCCCCTACTCTCAGTAGGTTTTTCTCATGGAAATCATCATCTTTTTGCTCTTGGTCTGGTTCCTCTCGCGCATCTTCCGAAAGCGAACCAGGAAAGTCGCTGATAAGTGGGAGGCCTTTGAGGTAGCAGCTGCCAAGCAGCAAAAGCAGCAGCAAAAGTATGACAACTACATGATGTCGCTGCCTGAGCTCCTAGGGAATGAGAGCTACTCGCAACAGATTCGTGGAGAGCGTGCCTATAAAGAAACACTGGATCTGTTCGGCGAGTGGATGGAGCGCTACCACCCAGGAGAAGACAAGATCAACGTGATTGTCGAGGCCATCACCACCAAGCAGGGCGAGAAACAGGTGAGAGTGGAAGCCGGGCAAGCAGTAATCGGTTTTATCCCAAGAGAAGAAGTAGCTCAGTTCCATGCGGAACTAGTGCAGTTTGGCGGAGTCGCTAGAGCAAGCGCGAGGTTCTACTGGTCACCAGATGATGGCAAGAGTTCAATAACTTTGGATGTAGTTAGGCCGCTTAGAAAGGCTTAGCCAAGCATGTCGTGCAAGACGATTGTCGCATTGCGGTCTGGTCCAACACCAATGGCGGAGATTCGAGTACCGCTTAGCTTTTCAAGAGCGCGCACATAGTCTTGAGCGTTCTTTGGTAGATCTTCAAACTTCTTAGCCCCTGTGATGTCTTCATCCCAGCCTGGGTAGATTTCGTAGATTGGCTTGGCGTGGTGGAAGTCGGTTTGTGATACCGGAACTTCATCCACTCTCTTGCCATCTACTTCGTAAGCAACACAAACCGGAATTTCCTTTATGCCAGTTAGTACGTCTAGCTTGGTTAGGAAGATATCCGTAAGACCATTGATTCTGGTTGCGTATCTTGCAACTGGCGCATCGAACCAACCGCAGCGTCTTTCTCTACCGGTGGTGGTTCCAAACTCTCCACCCACACTTCTTAGTCGCTCTCCCCACTCATCAAACAGTTCGGTTGGGAATGGTCCTGCTCCAACGCGAGTGGTGTAAGCCTTGAGAATTCCAATCACACTCTTAATGCGAGTAGGGCCAATTCCGCTGCCGGTTGCAGCGCCACCGGCAGTTGGGTTTGAGGAGGTTACGAACGGATAGGTTCCGTGATCAACATCGAGCAGCGTTCCCTGGCCACCTTCTAGAAGGACAGTCTTACCCTGCTCTAGAGCCTGGTTCAATACCAGTGCGGTGTCAGCAACCATTGGTCTTAGACGCTCTGCAAAGCCAAGCAGGTGGTCAACTACATCCTGCGGCTTGATTGCTGCGCGGTTATAAATCTTTACCAGCAGCTCGTTCTTCTGCTTGAGAGCTCCCTCGACTTTTTGAGCGAGGATGCTTGGGTCAAATAGGTCCTGCACACGAATTCCAAGTCGGCCCATCTTGTCACCATAGGTTGGGCCAATTCCTCTACCGGTTGTTCCAATTGCTCTTTTTCCTAGGAAGCGTTCAGAAACTTTGTCGACTGTGACGTGGTAGGGAGTGATGATGTGAGCGTTGGCCGAAATCAAAAGCTTGGAGGTGTCGACACCTTTTTCATTAAGGCCATCGATTTCTCTGAACAAGACTTCTAGATCTACTACAACACCGTTACCGATGACGGGTGTGCAGCCGGGAGTAAGAATTCCAGAGGGCAGAAGGTGCAGAGCAAATTTCTTATCGCCAATGACGACGGTGTGGCCTGCGTTATTGCCGCCCTGATAGCGAACTACGTAGTCGACCTTGTCGCCTAGTAGGTCAGTGGCTTTACCTTTACCTTCGTCTCCCCATTGGGCTCCGACTAGCACGATTGCCGGCATGACAGACCCCTTTCAGAATTGGGGGAAACGGCTT
>JBMSYD010000035.1:0-10363 GCA_049426345.1 Aquiluna sp. | reverse complement strand
GTTGGAATAAGAGGATTCATGATTTCTACATCCTCTCCGGGGCTGAGACGCCAAGGAGCTTCAAGCCATTGGCCAAAACTATTCCAGCCGCGTCGTTTAGCCAAAGTCTCGTCTGATGGACCGGTTCGACCTCTTTGGTAGGAAGGGGCAGAATGCGGCAGTTGTCATAGAACCGGTGATAGGCGCCCGCAAGCTCTTCCAAATATCGAGCAACTCTGTGCGGCTCGCGGAACTCGGCCGCCTGCGTGACCACCCCGGGGAATTGGGAGAGCTTGGCCAAGAGCTCTTGCTCACTATCCGAGGAAAGAAGTTCCGGAGAGAATTGCTCACGTTTTACACCAGATTCGGCAGCATTTCTATCCACCTGCTTTGTGCGAGCGTGAGCGTATTGAACGTAGAAAACAGGGTTGTCGTTTGTTTTCTTAGCCAAAAGTTCTAAGTCCACATCAAGAGTCGAATTTATTGAAGATCGCACCAGAGCATATCGCGCTGCATCAACCCCAACCGCTTCAACGAGGTCTTCCATAGTGACTACAGTTCCTGCGCGCTTCGACATTCTCACTGGCTCGCCAGCTCGAACCAGACTCACAAGTTGGCCAATCAGGATTTCCATGTTTTCGCCCGGCTTGTCACCAAATGCTGCACACACGGCATGCATTCTGCCGATATAGCCATGATGGTCAGCACCGAGCATGTAGATCGCACGATCGAATCCTCGAGACCTCTTGTCTAAGTAGTAAGCGATGTCACCCGCGATGTAAGAGGCGTTTCCATCGCTTTTGATAACTACACGGTCTCGGTCATCACCAAAACTTGAAGACCTAAGCCACAGCGCTCCCTCTTGCTCAAACATATGTCCCAGGGACTTTAGTTTTTCTACGGATTTTTCAACGGCTCCAGATTCGTAAAGCGAGTTTTCATGGAAATAAACATCAAAGTCAACACCAAAGTCATGAAGTGACTGTTTTATCTGCTCAAACATCATCTCTACGCCGGCTTTGCGAAACTCCTCCTGCGCCTCCGAAGTTTCCAAATTCAGCACACCCGGATTGGCTTTCACAATTGCGGTTGCAATCTCTTGAATGTAGGAGCCTGCGTAGCCATCCTCTGGAGTTGGCTCTCCCTTGGCGGCTGCCAGAAGAGAAATTGCAAAACGATCAATCTGTGCTCCGTGATCGTTGAAGTAGTACTCCCTAACAACGCTCGCACCCTGTGATTGCAAAATTCGAGCCAACGAATCTCCTACAGCGGCCCATCGAGTTCCGCCCAGGTGAATTGGTCCGGTTGGATTGGCACTAACAAATTCCAGGTTCAGCTTTTGTCCTGTCAAGGACTTTGACAAACCGTACTGGTCGCCCAGTTCAACTATCTGTTTCGCGAGAGCCCCAGCGGCCGAATCCGAAACAAAAAGGTTTATAAAGCCTGGGCCTGCTATCGATACCTTTTCAATGCCATCGACACTAGAGAGCTTTTCAGACAGCAATCCCGCAAATTCTCTAGGCTTTAGATTCACCTGATTTGCCAGTTGCATGGCAACGTTGGTAGCCCAATCACCGTGCTCGCGATTTTTAGGTCTTTCGACTACGACTTCGGTTGGTACCGATCCTCCAGGCAGACGACCCTCACTCTCCAAGGCTGATAGCGCTTGAAGGATGGCCTGACTAATTTGTTCGGGAGTCACGAGAAATCCTGCAGGGTTTTTGGGTGGGGTTCGACGATGAAACTCAATCTTATCTGCCTTGACCCCTGGCTCACCAGGCTAGTTTTTGGGTATCAAGCCATCGCTTTGGGTTGCCGTGACTGGAATGGGGTCTGAGATTTCACCCACAAACTCCCCAGCAACCTCATTCACAAAACCAAGAAGATACCAATCCCCACTTGGCTTTTGCACCAAGCGACCAGCGTAAACAGGATTGCTCAGAAAGGGTCTAGCCCTTCGAAAATCAAGATCAGAAAAATCAGACTTGCAAACAACTGAGTAGGTTGCGTCCAACTTTCCGACACGCTCTAGCATTTTTTGATCCAGCTCACGCCATCCGCAACAGAAAATCAAAAGCGAAACTCCGTCAACAACTGCGTGCTGAAAAACTTCAAGTTGCCCAAAACCTTGATCAGGTTCCGAAAGCGGTGGTAAGACTTTCCAGTCTGTTAGGTTTTCCGAAACTGCATGTCCCACTACACCCTTGATACGACTTTCTCCCTTTGCTCTGGCTGTAACTAGCATGTGCCAAATTCCATCTTCGGATTTGAAAACCCATGGATCTCGCCAGGCTTCATCCGGCCAGTCTGTTTCGCCAAGTTTCTCGTAAAATTCTTCGTCAGCTCTGACCAAAGCATCCTGCGAATACTTTTTCCAACAAACTAGATCATCAGAAATAGCCAGGCCAATTGATTGAACGTCTCCCCCATCTTCTCGAGAGGTGCCGGTATAGAACATGTACCATCGCCCGTCATTGCCCTTCACGGTGCTGCCTGTCCAAGTTGTCCAGGAATCAAAAGCTGGTGAGTCACTCGGCGATAGAGCGTCGGGCAAAACTTTCCAATTTGTTAGATCCGTAGAAATGGCATGTCCAACATTTGTATATCTGTGACGTCGGTTTGGGTCTCCAAGACCTCTCGATGCACACAAATAGAAGGCGTGACAAACATCGCCATCCCAGACATACCAACTATCCCAAATCCAACGGTCGGCTAAGCGAAGTGACAAATTTCCTCCAGTTCGAAAAACTTCTTAAATGCTAGGCTTCAAATTGCCGCCCCCATAGCTCAGGGGATAGAGCACCGCTCTCCGGAGGCGGGTGCGCAGGTTCGAATCCTGCTGGGGGCGCTATCCAGCCAAGAAATCAGCAAGCTGCGACATAGCCAAAAACCGATGGGACATCGAATTCTTCAAGGCTGGTTCAAGCTCGGCCGCGGTTAGTTCAAATCCTTCTGGAATGAAAATCGGATCGTAGCCAAATCCCGCTTGCCCCTTTGCCTCATAGGAAACAGTGCCGGGCCAGACTCCAGTGAAACTGAGATCTAAGTCTTTTCCAACTAGGGAAATGGTGCAGACGAAACTTGCTGCTCTGTGCTCGCTGGGAATATCGGCCAGCTGCGAAAGAAGTAGGTCTCTGTTTTCGCTATCCGATCTGCCCCCTGCCCAAATGGCCGAAAAGATTCCAGGAGCTCCGCCCATTACGTCTACACACAATCCGGAATCATCCGCAAAGGATGTTTTTCCAGTCGCCTCGAAAGCGGCTAAGGCCTTGATTCTGGCGTTTTCAAGAAAGCTGACACCGCTTTCCACTGGTGATGGGCCTCCATAGGATTCGATCGCTATTGAAGGGGCGCGGAGAGAGAAGATTTGTTTCGCCTCTTCGAGTTTGTGGAGGTTGGATGTTGCGAAAACCAGTTCCACTAGGCCAAATCCAAACTCTCGGCTAAGACCTTTCGCTGTAACTCTGTTAGCTCAGCAGTTGCGGCAACAGCGACCGAGAGCAAGGAGTCCAGCTCCTCTCGACTAAATGGCGCTGCTTCAGCTGTGCCTTGCACCTCAACAAACAGTCCACGACCCGTAGTAATAACGTTCATGTCAGTCTCGGCTCGAACATCTTCCTCATACGCAAGATCGCACAAAACTTGGCCGTCAACCACGCCAACCGACACAGCGGCGACGGTGTCAATGATTGGCTTCGCCGAGGGTGCAATTAATCCCTTCTTTTTAGCCCAGGTGATTGAATCCATCAGCGCCACAAATGCTCCAGTAATAGCAGCGGTGCGGGTTCCCCCATCAGCCTGAATTACATCGCAATCAATGACAATCGTGTTCTCGCCCAGTGCTTTGAAATTCACGACAGCACGCAGGGCTCTGCCAATTAGTCGAGAAATTTCGTGAGTCCTACCGCCAAGTTTTCCTTTGACGCTTTCTCTATCCGATCTTTCATTGGTCGCCCTTGGAAGCATGGCGTATTCCGCTGTTACCCAGCCCTCCCCCGAATCCTTCTTAAATCGAGGAACTCCGGGAGTAAAAGATGCATTACATAAAACTTTGGTATTCCCAAACGAAACCAGAACTGAGCCCTCGGCATGGATTGTGTAGTTGCGCTCAATGGTTACTGGTCGAAGCTGATGTGTTGCTCTTCCGTCTTTTCGCAAGTTAATTCTTTCTCTCAATTCGCTTAACACCTGTAACTTCTGGTCCCAGGAATCTCTTAGCCAAACTCTCAAACGAGCTGGCATCACCAGTAGCAAAGAATGAATAATTTGGTTTTTGGTCCGTCGGAGCCAGCAGGTCGTGCTCAGTCAAAACACGATACACATCCTTCGCAGTCTCGTCCGCAGAGGACACTAGCCTCACTCCATCTCCCATGACATAGGCCAAAGCAGCTTGCAGCAGTGGGTAGTGCGTGCAACCGAGAACCAATGTGTCAACCTTTGCCGCTTTGATTGGTTCTAAGTATTCCTGTGCTACTTTCAAAAGTTCGGGGCCAGACGTAATGCCTTTTTCGACGTAATCAACAAATGCCGGGCAGGCTGCGGATGTAATTTCAAAGTCAACGGCGGCTGCAAATGCGTCTTCGTAAGCGCCGGATGAAATGGTGGCAGAGGTCCCGATAATACCCACCTTCTTATTCCTGCTCGTGGCAACAGCTGTGCGCACAGCGGGCTGAATAACCTCGACTACGGGAACGCCCTTTCCTTCGGTATAACGCTCTCTGGCATCACGAAGAACTGCCGCGGACGCTGAGTTGCAGGCAATCACAAGAATTTTTACCCCTGATGCGACAAGGTCATCCATGACGGCCAAAGCAAGCTCACGAACCTGTGCCAGCGATTTTGGTCCGTACGGGGAATTGAGTGTGTCCCCCACGTAAACAATTGATTCATGCGGAAGTTGATCAATGATTGCTCTGGCGACGGTGAGACCACCAACTCCAGAATCAAATATGCCAATCGGCCTTGCATCCACGTCAGTAAGTCTAGGGTGCTATCGGCAGGCTCAGTAGGCTGGTGGCGTGTCCTATGCGCTTCTAACCGACCGCTATGAACTAACAATGGTTCAAGCTGCCTTGCAATCTGGCAAGGCCAGGCGGGAGTGCGTGTTTGAAGTTTTCACACGAGCACTCCCAGCCGGAAGAAGGTACGGAGTTCTCGCTGGAACAGGCAGGCTCTTAGAAGCCATTCGCGACTTTAGATTCAGTGGTGAAGATATTGCATACCTTCAGCGCAATTCAATTGTTGATGTAGAAACTCTGAACTACTTAATTGACTACAAATTCACCGGAAGAATTGAAGGCTACCAAGAGGGTGAGTTGTTTTTTGAAGGCTCTCCCGTTCTAACTGTTACTGCGCCTTTTGCAGAAGCCGTAATTCTTGAAACCCTGATTCTGTCGATTTTGAATCACGATTCTGCAATCGCTTCGGCGGCCGCCCGCATGGATTCAGTAGCGCAAGGAAGATCGCTAATTGAGATGGGATCGCGTAGGACCCAAGAGCAAAGCGCTGTAGCGGCAGCTAGGGCAGCCTTCATTGCAGGGTTTGATGCAACCAGCAACTTGCAAGCTGGTAAGGATTGGGATATTCCAACGATGGGAACCTCAGCTCACTCCTTTACCTTGTTGCACGACAGCGAAGAGGAAGCTTTCAAGGCTCAGGTTGCTGCCCTTGGAGTGGAAACCACCTTGCTGGTTGATACCTATGACATCAAGAAAGCTGTAGATCTCGCTGTAAAAATCACCAAGGGAAAAGTTGCAGCTGTCCGAATTGACTCTGGAGACTTGGCAGAAACGGCCACCGAAGTCAGGCAGCAGTTAGACAGACTTGGTGCAACAAGCACCAAGATTGTGCTTACCAGTGACCTTGATGAATACACCATTGCTGCACTGGCATCTGCACCGGTTGACAGCTTCGGTGTTGGCACTTCGCTTGTCACTGGATCTGGTCACCCAACTGCTGGTTTCGTATACAAACTGGTTGCACATCGCAAGGGCAATAAGTGGGTGGACGTAGCCAAAAAATCTAAGGGAAAAACATCTCGCGGGGGAAAGAAAACCGCATACCGGCAACTCGAGGACGGTTATGCCACTGCGGAGTTAATTGGAAAGAAATCGGGTCGCAAGCTTCAACAAACCCTCTTCGATAAATCGCCTGTTGACCAATACCTTGGACCTACTGGAGTCAAACTTGCCAAGTCCCATCACCAAAAAGTCCGAGCAGAACTGCTTCCGAATGCGCTTCGCCTTTCCAAAGGCGAGCCAGCAATCCCAACGATTTACGGTTAGTTCTTAAGCTTTTCGTAAATCTCTTTGCACATTGGGCAAACTGGAAATTTCTGCGGATCTCTAGATGGAATCCAAATTTTGCCGCAAAGAGCAACTACGGCATTCCCCAATACTGCGGACTCCACAATCTTGTCTTTTTTGACAAAGTGCGAATATCGCTCGTGATCCCCAGCTTCGACCTGATCAATTTTTTCCTGAGTTTGCTCGCTCATGGAATTAGTTTAGGTCTTCTGCGTCTCCCAAAACTACGCTAAAGCTAACGCGCTCTGAGTCTCTGACGACTACAACATCAACTTCAGCGCCAGCCGGTTGAGCTCGAACCATCGCAGTCAAATCGGCGGCGGTGTTAACTGGCTGGCCTGCAAATTGCACAATCACATCACCGCTTTGGATTCCTGCTACTTGCGCCGCTCCACCATCCGTTACCTGTTCAACGTAAGCCCCAGTTGAAAAACCAATTCCACCTCGGGAGTTGTCTCTGACCATCGCTCCAAGCAGACCGTGGGTTGCCTTGCCTGACTCCATGATTTCCTGAGTGATGCGCTGCGCCGTGTTAGATGGAATGGCAAAACCGACACCTATTGATCCTGCCTCGCCGCCGCCAGCTGTTGCGATTGCGACGTTAATACCAACTAGCTCACCCTTTTCGTTGACTAACGCTCCGCCCGAGTTTCCAGGATTAATTGCAGCGTCTGTTTGGATGACTTTGATTGAAATTGATTCACCTGTTCCAGTCCAGAACTGCAGGCCCGGCTCATCATTCACCTCAGCCGAAGCAACTTGAATCGTTCTGTTGAGTGCCGAAACTATTCCCTCGGTAACTGTCGATGCCAGACCTAGTGGTGCGCCAATTGCCACTACATTTTGGCCAACGTTCAAACTTGAGGAATCCGCAAACTTGATCGGCTTGAGTCCAGCCGCATCTACCTTTATCACTGCCAGATCATAGACAGTGTCATAGCCAACCAATTCAGCAGGAAGGACAGCGCCATCCCAAAGCTTCACCGAAATTTCGGGATTGTTAGTTGCTCCGCTGAGAGTAACAACGTGCGCATTGGTAACGATGAATCCGTCTGGCGAAAGGATCACACCCGATCCAGAGCCACTAGAAAGTTGTGATTGAACAAATAGCGTCACAACAGAAGGCCCAGCTGCAGAGGCAGCTCCAGTCACCCAATTGACCTGCTCGACGTTATTTACGACTACCGGAGCAGGTTGATTCGCCCCAAAGTAAGTAACGCTGAAAGCCGATGAGCCGATGATTCCACCAACCAGGGCACTGCTCATAGCAAGGGCCGCAACCCCAAGCAGCGATCTGCGCTTTGGTTTTTTGGTGGGAGCCTGTGGCGGTGTGTAAGGCGATGCGAAGACGAACTGGGACTCTCCAGATCGATTGAACTGTGACATTTCAACCCTTTCTTGCTGCCATTGATTATGGCTAACAAAATTGAGGATTGATTGAATCCCGGCTGAAAGTTTTCTGACCCCTAGCCAACCAGCAGGGTTTTTCTTGGACGCTCAATCACTCTGAGCTCCAATCTATTGCTAGCTATCTCCCCCTCCATGGCACCAACCACCCAACTTCCTTCGGCAAACCTGTAATCAACTCGAACCCGGACATAGCCCTGGGCGGATTGGTTTGCTGGATCGTAAAAACTCTTTTCAACCCTTTGACCCGTTGCCCTGTCTCCGTCTGAGAAAACCCAGCGGTGAGAGACGGCGGTGAATCGAATAGTTGCCGAGCGATCCAGCAGAGTTCCAGAAACTGTTTTGTTTGCAAAGCTCACGTCAAAGGTTGCGTTTTCGTCAATTTCCAGTTCACCGCCGGGAGACCACGTAGCAAGGGCTGCTCCGGATCTGGCCCTGAGCTGATCGCGCAATTCGTCATCTATTGAAACGCTTTGGGTTTGTGGCTGATCTCCAATACAGAGCCTGGACCCGACATAGACATAGGCCTCAATGAAAATCGGTGTTGGAACATCGATAGTTCCATTCGAGTAGTACTTGCACCAGCGTCTTGGGCGATCCTGCGAAACCGTTTGCTCACTCTCAACCTTTTGAACGGCACAAAGCTGGTAATCAAGTTCGCTATTTGCACTGCTAGCGCACCCGCAAATCCCCAGTCCTGCGGCAATCAAATCGCAACTGGCTGCCAGTATCTGCAGACTCAACATGGTTGCTCACTTACCTCTAGCTCAGAAATCAAAAAGTCAGGTGTGTAGCTGGCTGAGAACCTAACTCTGGGCTCTCGCTGCACCGGCAGATATTCGCCGCCTGCGTCGACAAATTGCACCTCGGACAAATCCAGGCAGCCTTTAGCTTTTCCTCCGGAAGCTTCCTGCAGTTCAAAGCTGGCAATACCGCTTTGACTGATCTTCAACTCCTCAAGCAGCTGGGCGCTTTCAATAGCGCTCTGCAAAGCACCTCCAGTCAAAACTTTCTCAAGCGCACTGATCTTGGTGGCGCTTTGAGCGTATTGATTCAAAGACTCCTCAACTCGCTCAAAATCGACCGCTGCACAACCAGTCAGGATTGGAAGAAGAACAAGCCAACGCATGCCAAGACTTTAGGCACTTATGGAAAATGGCCGCGAGAGTTATCCACAAAGAAAAACCCTCGAGAGAAATCTCTCGAGGGAATTTGGTTGCGGGGGCAGGATTTGAACCTACGACCTCCGGGTTATGAGCCCGGCGAGCTACCGAACTGCTCCACCCCGCGGCGAAGTGCCTAGGTTAGCAGAAGTGACGCTAGTTCTCTAGTGCGCGCAGCGCTTCCTCAATTGCTTGCTGCAAGCGCTCTTCTGCCTCTCCAAATGCTGTCCAGTCTGCATTGCGCAAAGCGGCTTCCTTGTCCTGCAGTGCCTGTCTTGCCTTGTTCAACGCAGCAGTCAAAGCTGGATTATCAGAGTCGGTTCCAGGAGCTGGTGCTGGATCGGATGTTCCATCAGAAACATCTGCACCAGAATCACCGCCAAACAAATCATCCAGTGCAAGCTCCAAGGTGTCCTCAAAGGCAATCTGATCACCAAATGCCACCAGAATCTTTTGAAGAAGTGGGTAGCTAGTCTCACCAGTTGATTCGATGTAAACCGGCTGCACGTAGAGCAGTCCACCACCAACCGGCAAAGTCAACAGGTTTCCATTCAATACTCGAGTGGAACCCTGACGCAGAATGTTTAGCAGCGAGGAAACTTCGCTGTCAGCATTGAAGTTGTTCTGCACCTGACCAGGTCCAGGCACAATCGTGCCTCGCGGCAAATTCAAGAGGGTGAGCTTGCCATAGCGCTCACCGATTTTTCCTGCGGTATTGCCGGCATCCGCGTTAGCAATGAGATAACCGGTCAATACGTTACGAGTGGTTTCGCCGGTTGATTGCGGAATGAAGGTCGAGTAAATCGAGAAGGCGTTGTCCGCTTCACCTGGGGTCTTCATGGTCAGGTAGTAAGGCGGCTGCAAACTGCCCAGGCCTGTTCCTTCAACCGGATCATTTGGGGTCATCCAAGCGTCTTGCTGCGAGTAGAAGGACCCAGCGTCGGTAACGTGGTATCGACCTAGAACCCAGCGCTGCATCTTGAAAAGATCTGCCGGGTAGCGAACATGTGAAAGCAGCTCTCCACTCATTTCGCTAAGCGGCTTGACCGTGGCAGGGAAGACCTTGGTCCAAGCTTTCAGAATTGGGTCTTGTTCATCCCAGGCAAAAAGTTCAACTTTTCCGTCATAGGCATCAACCGTTGCTTTCACTGAGTTACGGATGTAGTTAACATCGCCCATTGCTCGATTGAAGTTTTCTGAGGCGGTGTCCAAAATGGCGATGTTGAACGGCTCAGCATTCGAATAGGGATAGTGATCAGTTGTGGTGTAGCCATCAACTATCCACTTGACTCTGCCGTCCACAATTGCCGGGTAAGTCTCGGTGTCCAAAGTTAGGTACGGTGCAACCTGAGCAACACGCTCAAGTGGATTGCGGTTGTAAAGAATTTGCGACTCTGAATTGATGGCATCAGAGAGCAGAATCTGTTCGGACTGGAACCTAAGAGCGTAGGCCAATCGGTTGAGCAGGTTTCCAACACTCGGTCCGCCGTCGGCGTTGAATGTTGTGTA
>JBMSYD010000034.1:0-10667 GCA_049426345.1 Aquiluna sp. | reverse complement strand
CTCAGGAGTAGAAATCATGTCATCAGTGTTTCCGCGCTGCCGCACCTCACCATTGACTCTGGAGATAAGTGCCTTATTGCGAGGGGTGAAGTCGGTTTCAATCCACGGGCCTAGTGGGCCAAAGGTATCAAATCCCTTACTTCTTGCCCACTGCAAGTCAGAAAACTGAACATCACGAGCTGTTACATCGTTGGCAATGGTGTAGCCAAGAATGAAGTGTTGAGCGTCTTTCTCCGAAATATTCTTTGCTTTCTTCCCCACCACAATCGCAAGCTCTACTTCCAGCTCTGCCTTAGAGGTTTGCTGCGGAATAACGATCTGCTCACCACTGGCGATGAGAGCGCTTGGTGGTTTGAAAAACATCAGCGGTTCATCTTGAGTATTTTGACCAATCTCAGCCGCGTGATCTTTGAAGTTCAGGCCAATGCAGACTATTTTGCTCGGCTCAACTGGTGTCAAAAGGTGGACATCTGCCAGATTGAAACTGTGGCCAGTCTTTTCGATGCCATCAAAAAAAGAGCCTTCAAGCTGGTGAATTTGCTCACCTTCTACAACTCCGTTGTAAACGTGGCCATCGCGACTGAAGCGAGCTAAACGCATTGGATTAGTCTGCCAGCTTTACAAGCCAGCCGTGCTTATCCGGCAAGTTTCCATACTGAATCGAGGTGAGTTCCTCGCGAATTGATACTGTCAGCTCTCCAGGCTCTCCCCCGCCAATCTCGATTTGCTCCTCCCGAGACTTCAAAACACCCACAGGTGTTACAACAGCGGCGGTTCCGCAGGCAAAGACTTCTACAAGGTCACCGGATTTCGCTGAGTCGCGCAGCTCAGTGAGTGAGAACTTTCTTTCGTCCACACTGTGTCCGCGATCTTTCAAAAGAGTAATAACCGAGTCTCGGGTAATTCCATGAAGGATTGTGCCGTCAAGAGCTGGTGTAACAACCCTTCCATCTTTGAAAACAAAGAAGAGGTTCATTCCTCCGAGCTCTTCAATGTAGGTGGCGGTTTCTGCGTCCAAGAACACGACCTGCGAACAGCCGTGCTCATAGCCTTCATTCTGTGCAAGCAAACTTGCGGCGTAGTTTCCGCCTGTTTTTGCTTCACCTGTTCCATGCTTTCCAGCACGAGCAGAATCCAGCGCAATCCAAATCGAAACAGGTTTGATTCCGCCGGTGAAGTAAGGACCCACCGGTGACGCAATCACGCGGTATTCGGCACGATGAGCCGCCCGAACACCAAGGAAGTTCTCCGCAGCAATTTCAAAGGGTCTGAAGTAAAGCGTCTTCTCGCCGTCCTGAGTTGGAACCCAAGCTCCATCAACTGCAATCAGCTGTCTTAGGGACTCAACGAATGTTTCGATTGGCAGCTCAGGCAATGCCATGCGATGCGCGGACTTTTGTAGTCGGCGCGCATTCATCTCAGGCCGGAAAGTCCAGATTGAACCGTCTTTGTGTCGATAAGCCTTGATACCTTCAAAGATTTCCTGACCGTAGTGCAAAACAGCGGCTGATGGGTCCATCAAGATTGGCCCATACGGAATGACTTCGTAAGAGTGCCAACCCTTGTCTTTCTCCCAAACAACAACAACCTGATGATCGGTGAAGTGAGTGCCAAAGGTTGGGTTGGCGATTATCTTCTCTCGCTCAGCTGCGGGAGTTGGATTTGGGTTTCTGGTGACTTTGAATTGCATTGCCTAGATTCTTTCCAGGATTGAATTTGCTATTTCTTGCGTGGAGCCCGTTTTTCCGCTGGCGAGATGACCGGCTACAGCCGACTCGATTCGCTCGCCAGCAGCATCAAAGCCTAGGTGTTTTGCTAGAAGGGCAGCACTGAGGATTGCCGCGGTTGGATTCGCCAAAGATTTACCGGCGATATCTGGCGCTGAGCCATGGACAGGTTCGAACATGGACGGGAACTGGCCAGTTGGGTTCAAGTTTGCTGAAGCCGAAAGTCCAATTCCGCCAGAAACAGCGGCCGCTAGGTCTGTGATTATGTCGCCAAACAAATTGTCAGTCACGATGACATCAAAGCGCTCAGGTGAGTTGACCATGTGAATGGTGGCAGCATCGATGTGCATATAGTCGTGCTTCACTGCCGGAAATTTCTTGGCGGTTTCCTCGACCATTCTTGTCCAAAGCTTCCCAGCATGAACTAATACATTGGTTTTGTGAACCAGCGTTAGTTGCTTGCGGTCTCGCTTGCTGGCAAGCTCAAATGCGTATTCGACAACTCTTCTTACTCCGTGAGCCGTATTGACAGAAACCTCGTTTGCCAGCTCGGCATCTGTTCCAACCCGAACGGATCCGCCGTTACCGACATACAGACCCTCGGTGCCCTCCCGCACCACAACAAAATCAATCTTTGGTGAGCCGGCGAGCACTGTGCTAACGCCTGGATAAAGCTTGCTGGGGCGAAGATTCACAAAATGATCAAACGCAAAGCGAAGCTTTAGTAGCAGCCCTCTCTCCAGTACTCCAGGAGTCACCCTCGGATCCCCAACGGCACCGAGCAAAATCGCATCATGAGACTTTAGGTTTTCTAAGTCCTGGTCAGTTAGAACCTCACCAGTTTTTAGATAGCGAGCGGCTCCCAAGTCGTACTCGGTAACGCTGATATCTGTTTCGCTAAGCGCTTTGCGCAGTGCGTCAAGAGCAGGGGCAACCACTTCTGGACCAATTCCGTCTCCCGGAATTACTGCCAAATTAAGCTTTTTCAACTGTGCCCCTAGGGATTATTGGGTTTAACCCTATTGGCTTTTCCTCCCCAGGGGAAAGTTGAGAGCCGATTAGTCCAGTACTACTGGTAGTCCCAGCTGAGCGGAGGCATTGGCCACAGCTCCACCATTTACCAATTCGCCAGTGAAGCCCATGTCGCGCATGATGTCGATGGCTTGCCCTGCGCGGTTTCCGCTTCGGCAGTAGATGTAGTAGTCGGCTGCAGGATCCAAGGTGGAAAGCTGTGCCATGAAGTCACTATCGGCAATTCCCATTCGCACTGCACCCTCTAGGTGACCCTCGGCCCACTCTTCAGGAGTGCGGACGTCAATCACAGCTGCGTAGTCAGAGGGGTTTAACGGTTCAGCTGCACAACCGCTAACTCCCAACAGGGTTGAGAATCCTAAAATTGCCGCGGCCAAAGTCTTTACAAACTTCACGATGTTCCTTTCGTTATACCCCCTAGGGTATATGCTACTGTTTGAGAAAGTCAACTCCGACGAAAGAGTGTCATGGATATTCCACAACAAGACTTAGAAGCCGTTCGCAAAAGGCTAGCCCGAGCACAGGGGCAACTTGGCGGCATCATCCGGATGCTAGAAGAGGGTAGGGAGTGCACCGATGTCCTCACCCAGCTTGCAGCCGCCAACTCGGCTATCAGCAAAGCAGCCTTCTCTCTAATTGCAGCAGGCATCGCAAATTGTGGTCAGGATGCCCAAGGCGATCGAGATCGAGCAAAGCTCGAAAAAGCATTTTTGTCACTGAGCTAGGAAAGGTTAGAAATGGCTCGCGAAGTAAGTATTGATGAATTAGCGGTAGCGGTTGCTGCTGGTCAGACAGTTTTGGATGTTAGAGAGAATTGGGAATACGAAGCGGGTCACGTGCCCACTGCAAAGCACATTCCACTAAATACGATTCCAGATCGATTGAGTGAGATTTCAAAGACTGACCAGGTTTGGATAATTTGCCAAGCAGGAGGTAGGTCAATGACTGCTGCTAACTATCTTGAGGCCCAGGGCTACAACGTTGTTTCCGTAGCAGGTGGCACTGGTGCATGGATTCAAAGTGGTAAAGAAGTAGTAGAAGGTGCAAACTAATGGGCCTGTTTGATGCCTTCAAAAAGAAATTTGACTCTGTCTCCCCTAGTGAAGCGCAGCAGAGAATCGATGGCGGTGCGATGCTCTTGGATGTCAGGGAGAGCGTTGAGTACCAGGCATTTCACGCCCCAGCAGCAAAGCTAATTTCACTGGGAGTTCTCTCACGCAGGCTCAAGGAACTACCAAAAGAGCGAGAGATCTTGGTGGTCTGTAATTCTGGCAATCGTTCAGCTCAGGCCGCCAATTTATTGGCCAAGGAAGGATTCCAAGTTACCAACGTAAAGGGTGGCATGGTCGCGTGGCAAGCATCTGGATTGAAAGTGATCAGAAAATGAAAGTTGTCATAGTTGGCGGAGTTGCCGGTGGTATGTCTGCAGCAACAAGGCTGCGCAGACTTAGAGAAGATGCGGAGATAGTAATTTTTGAGCAGGGCCCTCACGTTTCATACGCAAACTGTGGACTCCCCTATCACATCGGTGAAGTGATCCCTCAAGAAAAAGACCTTCTCCTTCAAACACCAGCCTCGCTTCACGACAGGTTCCGACTGGATGTGCGAGTGAACTCTCGAGTTATTCGGATTGATCGTGACAAAAAGAGTGTGGCTGTTAAGAATCTGCAAACCGGCGAGGAGTACTCGGAGAACTACGACCAGCTTGTTCTCTCAACCGGGGCTAAGCCAAGACTCGTGCCAATTCCTGGGTTGGAGAGGGCTTTAGTCCTGCGAGACGTGCAAGACGCTGCAAAAATCAAGGCTTTGGTGGATCAGAAGAAGATAAAAACTGCCGCAATTATTGGCGCTGGCTTCATCGGGGTTGAGCTTGCTGAAAACCTGCAGGAGCGTGGAATCCAGACCACCATTGTGGAGTTCAGAGACACGATCCTTCCTCAATTTGACCCAGAGATGATTGAGCCCTTACAAGCTGAGCTCACGAAAAACGGAATTGCGCTTGCCCTCTCGTCTGAAACGGAAGAGGTATTAGCTGATTCACTTCGACTAAAAAGTGGCGCAATGATCCCTGCCGACTTAGTAGTTGCAGCTATTGGAGTGGTAGCAGATCACCAGTTGGCAGTTGATGCTGGTTTGGAAATAGGTGTTGCTGGTGGCATCAAGGTTGACGAACAAATGCGCACCTCAGACCCAAACATTTTTGCCGTTGGTGACGCTGCTGAAAAGCACAACGCCTTGACTGGCCAGAGCCAAATGATTTGGCTGGCGAACCTTGCAAATCGTCATGGTCGATTGGTAGCAGATGTGATTGCTGGAGAGAAAGTTTTAGCAAGAAGATCAATCGGCACAGGAATTATCGGTGCCTACGGCATTGCCGCAGCCCTAACCGGATTGACCGAGGGACTTGCTCGGCGAATGAACATTCCGCACAAAGTTATTCACCTTCATCCTGGCTCCCACGCTGGCTACTACCCTGGCGCCGAACGAGTTTCGCTGAAGGTTTTGTTTGACCCTGAAACTGGAAAGATTCTCGGAGCACAAGGAATTGGCCGCGATGGCGTAGATAAGCGTATCGACGTTATTGCTACCGCAATCTATGCGGGGCTGACTATTGATGATCTGATGAACCTTGAACTCGCCTACGCTCCAGCATTTGGTTCTGCCAAAGATGCAATCAATCAAACCGGATATGTTGGAAACAACGTTCGGGTTGGAAAGACACCAAATATTCAATGGTACGAGGTTGAGAAAGCTCAATCCGAGGGTGCAGTGGTTGTGGATGTGAGAACTGATGGCGAATACCAAGCAGGCAATATTCCAGATGCTCTTTTGATTCCAGTTGACTCGCTTCGAGAGAACATTGACAAACTCCAAGGCAAAGATGTGATTGTCACTTGCGCAGTTGGTCAACGCGGTCACACAGCCACCCAAATTCTGCGCAGTCACGGAATCCGGGTCAGGAACTTAGATGGCGGATACACCACCTGGAAATCTGGCATGGATGCCAGAGCAAGAGTTACCGCGAAGGTCTAGTACTCGTCAGTGATCGATATTGAGCGCATCAAATCAGCCTTGATTTGGTTGCGTAGATCCTCAAGTAGTTCATTCGAGATCGGTGAATCTACTGTTATGACGCTGAGGGCCTTCCCGCCCTTTTGCTGTCTTGCAATTGCCATAGCAGCTATGTTGATGTCGGCTTCGGCAAAAGCCTTGCCATAAATCGCGACAATTCCTGGTCGGTCTTGATAAACCATGACAACCATGTTCTCCGGCATGGCCAGTTCGACATCGTATCCATTGATCGAAACGATTTTTTGGTGGTGCTTGGGTCCGATTACTGTGCCGCCGGCCGAAACGACGCTGCCATCAGATAGCACTGCTTTCAGAGTGGTCACGTTGCGATACTCATCGCTGCGTGTGTCCTGAACTAGGCGAACCTCTACCCCACGCTGCTCTGCCATGAGAGGCGCATTCACATAGGAAACCTGCTCAGTCACCATTGTCTGGAATAAGCCCTTCAAAGCCGCGAGCTTTAGAACTGTCACATCGTGCGCTGCAATTTCGCCTCGAGCTTCAAACTCAATGGAGACAATCGAGGTTTGAGCAAGACCAGCCACCACTTGTCCTAATTTTTCGGCTAGAGCGATTCCCGGCTTAACTGAAGGATCAATACTTCCGCCAGCAACATTCACTGCATCGGGGACTAAATCCCCTGCGAGCGCTAGGCGCACCGACTTTGCAACTGAAATTCCAGCTTTCTCTTGAGCCTCATCGGTTGATGCTCCTAGATGAGGAGTTAGAACCACGTTCGGCAACGACAGAAGCGGCGAGCCAATCGGTGGCTCATTTTCAAATACATCCAAACCAGCCGCGGCAATCTGCCCAGTGCTCAACGCTTCAAAAAGCGCTTTCTCATCGATAATTCCACCGCGTGAGCAATTGACTATGCGTAAGTTTTTCTTAGCAATGGCAAATTGGTCTTTCCCAATAAGGCCAGTTGTTTCGGCAGTCTTGGGAATGTGGATGGTTATGAAATCGCTGCGCTTCATCAGTTCTTCGAGGTCAACAAGTTCAATGCCCATCTGTTCTGCGCGAACCTGGGTGACGTATGGGTCATAGCCAATCAGCGTCGCGCCAAACCCAGCCAGTCTTTCTGCAACTAAAGTTCCAATTCGACCAAGGCCGACAATTCCGATGGTTTTCTCATAAAGCTCAATACCGGTGAACTTGTTTCGCTTCCACTCGCCACTAGCTAGAGATGCATGAGCTGCAGGGATTTGCCTGGACAGCGACATTAGATGACCAATTGCAAGCTCTGCCGCAGAAATGATGTTAGAGGTTGGCGCATTGACGACCATCACGCCAGCTTCGGTGGCAGCTTTGATATCAACATTGTCGAGACCTACCCCTGCTCGCGCAATGACTCTAAGTTTTGGAGCAGATGCAATCGCATCTTGGTCCATTTTTGTCGCAGAGCGAATCAGGACGGCGCTGGCTTCTTGCAAAGCTCCAAACAGCGCGGAGCGATCAGTGCCATCGACTTGCTTGATGTCAAAATCTGGACCAAGCGCAGCAACAGTTGCAGGAGATAGCTCTTCTGCAATGACTACAACTGGTTTTGGCAATGGGTAACCTAACGGCAATCAGCTTTGATGGATTGCCGCTAAGTCTAGTGACTAACCCTTAGCGAGGGCAGGTGCAGAGCTGACTGTCAGGAACACCAGCTAGCGCTTCCTCGACATGTTGTCCGCATCCCTGCCATGTGATTTTGCCGCAGGAATCGCAAGTTGCTTGTGAGCACATAAATACCTCGTTACTAATTTCAACCAAATCCTAGCATACCCCTAGGGGTATAAGGAATTAGCGAGCAGCCGAGCCTTCTTGGTAGTCGTCCTTGTTCTTGATCCAGCTGAAGAGCTTTCTAAGCTCTCTTCCGGTGGCCTCAATCGGGTGTGCCTCACCCTTGGCACGAAGAGCTAGGAACTCTGGCGCTCCCGCATCTTGGTCAGCGATGAAGCGCTTGGCGAACTCCCCTGACTGAATGTCGGCTAGGACAGCCTTCATGTTTTCCTTCACGCGTGGGTCAATAACTCTTGGGCCGGAGACATAATCGCCATATTCAGCGGTGTCGGAAACACTCCAGCGCTGCTTGGCAATTCCACCCTCATACATCAAGTCAACAATCAGCTTCAGCTCGTGTAGAACCTCGAAGTAAGCGATCTCTGGCTGGTAGCCAGCTTCAGTCAAAACCTCAAAACCATACATGACAAGTTGCGAGGCTCCACCACACAGAACTGCCTGCTCACCAAATAGATCGGTCTCAGTTTCCTCGGTGAAAGTGGTCTTGATGGTGCCTGCTCTGGTTCCACCAATTCCCTTTGAATATGAAAGCCCTAGGTTGAAAGCGTTGCCAGAGGCATCTTGCTCAACCGCAATTAGGTTTGGAACACCTCGACCTGCTTCGAACTCTCGTCGAACAATGTGGCCAGGGCCCTTTGGTGCTACGAGCATCACGTCCACGTTGCTAGGAGGCTTGATGAAGCCAAAGCGGATAGCAAAACCGTGACCGAACACCAAAGTCGCTCCGGGCTTGAGATTAGGTTCGATTTCGTTTTTGTATAAATCGCGCTGCTTTGGATCTGGTACTAAAACAACCACAACATCGGCCCACTTCACAGCTTCAGCTGGCGGCAGAACCTTCAGACCCTTTTCCTCAACCTTGGCAGTGGACTTTGATCCTGGTTGCAAGCCAACTACGACATCAACCCCTGAGTCCTTTAGGTTTAGTGCGTGAGCATGGCCTTGCGAGCCAAATCCCAAAACCGCAACCTTCTTGCTCTGGATGATGGATAGGTCGGCATCCTTGTCATAAAAAATTTCCGCCACTTTTTTTCTTTCTGTTAGTTGTTTACTTGAGTACTTTTTCAGTCATTGACTTTGAACCACGCGAAATGGCAATAGCGCCAGATTGCACAAGTTCCTTGATTCCAAATGGTTCCAATACCTTGATAAAGGCCTTGCACTTAGCACTGTCGCCGGTGACCTCAATGACCACGGCATCGCTGACCACGTCGACCACTCTTGCTCTGAACAAAGTTACGGCTTCCAATACCTGCGAGCGAGTGGAAGCGTCGGTACGAACCTTGACCAGCATGTGGTCTCGAGCAACAGATAGATCCGGCTCTAGCTCCACAATCTTTAGAACATTGACCAGCTTGTTCAGCTGCTTGGTTACCTGCTCTAGCGGCTGACCATCAAGGTTTACTACAGCTGTGATTCGAGATACTCCCTCAACCTCGGTAGTTCCCACAGCTAGAGATTCGATGTTAAATCCTCGCCTGGCAAAAAGAGCTGCAACGCGGGTAAGGATACCTGGCTTGTCTTCAACCAGGAGCGAGAGGACATGTTGGCTCATCTTTACTCCTCCCCATCCCAAATTGGTGCTGCATCACGCGCGTACTGAACAGCGTCGTTGGATACTCCCGCTGGAACCATTGGCCAAACCATCGCGTCTTTTCCAACGATAAAGTCAATAACCACTGGACGGTCATTGGTCTCAATTGCCAACTTGATTGCCTTGTCAACGTCTTCTTCTTTTTCAACTCGAATCGCTAGGCAGCCATAAGCCTCGGCCAACTTCACAAAGTCTGGCACCATCACAGAATCAGTTCCGGTGTGGAGATCCGTATTGGAATAGCGGGAGTTGTAAAACAGGGTCTGCCACTGGCGCACCATTCCAAGGGATGAGTTGTTGATAATCGCAACCTTGATTGGGATCTGATTGATTGTGCATGTGGCAAGTTCCTGATTGGTCATCTGGAAGCAGCCATCACCATCGATTGCCCAAACCAGCTTCTCTGGCATGGCAACCTTGGCTCCCATGGCAGCTGGTACGGCATATCCCATAGTTCCAGCACCACCTGAGTTGAGCCAGGTATTTGGATTCTCATACTTAATAAATTGTGCGGACCACATTTGGTGCTGGCCAACGCCCGCTGCATAAATTGCCTCTGGCCCAGAGATTTGACCAATTCGTTCAATCACGTACTGCGGGGCAATCTTTCCATCGTCTAAGTCGGTGTATCCCAGTGGGTAGCGCTCTTTTAGACCGTCGAGGTATTTCCACCACTCAGAAATGTCGTATTTGCTTGACTTGATTTGCTTCTTCAGCTCTTCTGTCAGCATTGCAATAACGATCTTGGCATCCCCAACGATCGGGACATCGGCATGGCGAATCTTGCCAATTTCAGCAGGATCAATGTCAACGTGAATGACCTTTGCCCCTCTGGCAAATGTCTTTACATCTCCGGTTACTCGATCATCAAAGCGAGCGCCGAGGGTGATTAGCAGGTCTGCTTTCTGCAAACCAGTTACCGCCGGAACAGTTCCGTGCATGCCTGGCATACCGAGGTGCTGCGGATGCGAGTCAGGGAATGCTCCTCGCGCCATCAGTGTCGTTGTAACTGGAGCTTTAATTAGATTTGCCAGCTCCAACAATTCCTTGTTGGCCCTTGCTCTAATTACACCGCCACCAACGTAAAGAATTGGTTTCTTAGACTGAAGAATCATTTCGGCTGCGGCTTGAATCTGCTTGCCGTGTGGATCATTTACCGGCTTGTAGCCTGGAGTTAGATCCTGCTCGGGTGGCCAGCTAAATTCAAATTTTGCATTCTGAGCATCTTTTGCAACGTCAACCAGCACTGGACCGGGGCGACCGGTAGTCGCAATCTGATAAGCGGCGTACATAACTGCCGGAATGTCAGCAGCTTTTGTCACCAAGAAGCTGTGCTTGGTAATTGGCATCGTGATACCAACGATGTCGGCTTCCTGGAAGGCATCGGTACCAATTGCGTAGGAGTTGACCTGGCCGGTGATAGCAAGCAGTGGAACAGAATCCATCTGGGCATC
>JBMSYD010000033.1:0-10731 GCA_049426345.1 Aquiluna sp. | reverse complement strand
GCCTTAGGATCAAAAATTCTGGCGACAATCACAATCAGCTTTCTTTTGCTGCTCTTTGTTGCATCGATTACCTTGCCAAATCAGCAACCGGTAATGGCCACCGGCAACCCGGTTGGAATCTTTTCTGCAGCCGCGCTCTTCTTTTTCGCATTCGCCGGCTATGCCCGAGTCGCAACGCTCGGGGGTGAGGTGAAGAACTCCGAGCAAACGGTACCGCGAGCTATTTGGATTTCACTATTAGCGGTTTTTGGAATTTACCTGGTCTATGCGCTGCTGCTCTCAAACAAGCTTGGAGTCCAGTTGATGCTCACGGTCACGCCACTTGCTGACCTTGCAGCTAAAACCTGGATTGGCGGTGAAGTGGTTTGGCTCTTTACTGCCATTGCCGGGTTGGGCTCATTGCTTGCGTTACTTGCCGGGATGAGTCGAACTGCCGCGGAAATGTCAGTTGATAAAGAGCTGCCACAGATATTTTCAAAAAGGCTTTCCAATCAAGCCCCAGTAGTCGCAGAAATAACAATTGCAATCTTGGTGATTGTCCTGATCACACGTGAATCGCTCCTGCTAACCCTTGGCTTGTCTTCTTTTGCGGTTTTGCTGTATTACGCAATCGTAAACTTTGCTGCTTTTCGGCAACCGCTAAGTGAGACGAATCGACCTAAGTTTTTGAACCTAGCGGGTCTGGCCCTTTGTTTCCTGTTGGCGCTGAGCGTCCCAATTGAGGGGCTGGTGCTTGGAATAGCCGTCTTGACCACTGCCATGCTGATTCGCTGGGGCTTGAGAGCTGCTCGGTAAATCCGCTATCCTTATCCAGTTCAGCGGCGAGGGATACCCAAGGTATTCGTAATCGACGAGGTTTCCTCGCCCACTAATGCGAGGAAAAAATGTCTGAGACAAAGATTCAAGCCGAAGTTAGATCATCGTTCGGCAAGGGCGCAGCCCGCAAACTACGAGCCGCTGGAAGAACTCCTGCCGTAATCTACGGCCATGGCAATGCAACTCGTCACATTCACGTGCCAGCTCACCAGGTAGCACTTGCTCTGAGAACCAAGAACGCACTGCTGGAGCTCAACATCTCTGGCAAAGAAGAGCTAGTTCTCGTGAAGAGTGCAGCCAAGGACCCAGTCACCCAAGTAATCGAACACATCGATTTGGTTGAGGTTCGTAAGGGTGAGAAGGTTCACGTAGAGGTGCCTGTGCACATCGTTGGAGAAGTTATTGGTGGAGCTGTTTTGGATCTCGAGCACAAGACTGTCAAGGTCGAGGCTGAGGCAACTCACATCCCACAGTTCATCGAGCTAGTCATTTCTAAAGATCACCCAGTTGGCCACCACTACACCGTGGCAGACCTAAGCATCCCGCAAGGCGTAACAATGGATCTGCCAGCCGGCGAGTTAGTTGCTTCGGTAGTTGAGACCAAGGCAGGCGTTGCTGAAGAGCAGCCAGCTGCTGAACCCGCACAACCTGTAGCAACTGCACAAAAGTCTGAAGAAACTGACAAGTAACAATTCACTTTGGCTCGTGTTCGGCCTAGGAAATCCTGGGCCGGAACACGAGGCTAATCGACACAACATTGGGCAGATTGTGGTGGACGAGCTAGCGCACGAACTTGGCGTTGGATTCAAGTCGCACAAAAGCGGTTCGGTTATTGCTGAATACCGATCACCGGGCGGACCAAAGTTAGTGCTCGCGAAGAGCAACGGATACATGAATCTTTCTGGTAACCCGGCGTCCCAGCTATTGCAGTTTTTCTCCTTGGAGGCAGAAAACCTGATTGTGATTCACGATGAGCTCGATCTGCCTTTCGGAGAGGTTCGAAGCAAATTTGATGGTGGCCACGCAGGCCACAACGGACTTCGGGACATCAGCGAAAAGTGTGGCACTGGCTACCACAGAATTCGCTTTGGAATCGGAAGGCCAACCAATGGCCAAGAAGTGGCTGACTTTGTCCTAAAGAATTTCAACAGCGAAGAGCGTCTAGAGCTGAAAAAGCTAGTTGATTTGTCAATTCAAAAAACGAAAGACATCGTCGGTCTGTAGCCCTAAACTCCTAGGGTGACCATCCGCTCACTGATTTCTGCGGCCGCGCAAGCGCGCTCGCTGCAGCCTACCCGTGAGCTCAGATCCGGTGAATTATTTGCCCCCGCTAAAACGCAGGCAATTGCGCTGGCCAGCATTCTTCAGTCCTCAGACGGACCACTGCTTGTAATTGCAGCTACCGGTCGTCAAGTTGAGGAGCTGTCCACATCACTGCGAGAACTTGTTGATGGAATTGAAATTATTGAGTTTCCAGCCTGGGAAACCCTCCCGCATGAGCGCCTCTCGCCATCACCCGAGACAGTGGGAAGGCGCATAAAGGCGCTGCACGACATCCATGCTCTGGCCAAACGGAAAAGTGAAAGACCAGTTGTTGTTCTGCTCTCTATTAGGGCAGCCCTACAGCCCCTGATTGACGGTCTCTTGGGATACAAGCCACTGCAAATCGAGCAAGGCAAGGAATACCTTCTTCCTGAGCTGACATTGAAATTAATCGAGTTTGCCTATGAGCGAGTGGACCTGGTTACCAAACGCGGTGAGTTCTCCGTGCGAGGAGGCATTGTCGATATTTTTCCGACTACCTCCGACTACGCATTGAGATTGGAATTCTTTGGTGATTTGGTCGACGAGATTCGGCAATTTCACGTTTCCGACCAAAGATCTTTTGACTCAGAAATCAAGAGTGTTGTTGTTTACCCAGCCAGAGAGCTTTTGATTACCCCTGCCGTTGCAGCAAAGGCGAGGGAGATGGTCCACGAGTTTCCAAATTTGAGTGAAATTCTCGAAAAGATTGCTAACGCTCTGCCGGTTGCTGGCATGGAATCCCTTGCACCCGTTCTCGCCGAGAAATTGGTGCCAATCACCAAATATCTCAAAACGTCTGCTGCTGTAATGCTGGAGCCAGAAAAATTGGTAGCACGCGCCGAAAGCCTCCTAAAGACAAACCAGGAATTCCTTCACGCTGCCTGGGATGTTGCTCTCGCAGGAGCTCAAGCTCCAATTGATCTTTCAGAGGGTGGTTATTTAGATTTCTCGGAACTCAAGACTCTCCTAAAAGCGGATCGAGAACTAGTTGAAATTACCTCGCTTGGAACCGAGTCATCCGCAGATCTCGGTCTTCGAGAAGTCCCGGCGTTTGCGCCGGGTGAGAGCATTGATTGGCTAGCAGACCAAATAGCAAATCAAAATTCCGTGCTGTTGCTGGCTAGAGGACATGGGACCGCCGAGCGAATAGTCGAAGTTGTCAGCGAACAAAAGCTTGCGTGCTCACTGTCTGAAAACTTCAAGAACCTAAAGCCAGGCGAGATTACCGTCGCCGTTGGAAACCTTGCCAACGGCTTTGTGTTACCTGACTCCAAGCTCGTCGTCCTAACTGAGGAAGAGTTCTTCGGAGTTGCTTCTAGCTATCTGGCTCCTAAGGAAAGAAAAATAGCAAGGCGCCGCGGAGCCCAGGTAGATCCACTTGAACTAAAGTCCGGGGATTACGTAGTCCACGAGATCCATGGAGTTGGTAGGTTCAAGGAGTTGATCCAGCGCACAAATCGGTCGCAGTCTAGAGAATATTTGCTCGTTGAATACGCTCCGCCCAAACGCGGCTATCCGCCTGACACCTTGTACGTTCCTACCGATCAACTCGACATGCTCTCCCGTTATGTCGGCGGAGAGGCTCCAGTTCTTTCGAAAATGGGAGGAGCCGATTGGGCAAGAGCAAAGAGCAATGCACGCAAAGCCGTTAGGAAAATTGCAATTGACCTGGTCAAGCTCTACGCCGCCAGGGTTAAGTCACAGGGATACGCATTCTCAAGCGATACCGCGTGGCAACGAGAGCTAGAGGACGCCTTTCCTTTTCAGGAAACTCCCGATCAGCTAAAAACCATTGACGAAGTCAAGCGAGACATGGAAAAGCCGGTGCCCATGGATCGACTTTTGGCAGGTGACGTTGGTTATGGCAAGACAGAAGTCGCCCTCAGGGCTGCCTTCAAGGCAATCCAGGACCATAAACAGGTCGCGATTTTGGTGCCAACCACTCTCTTGGTGAAACAACACATTCAAACTTTCGAAACTCGCTTTTCTGGATTTCCAATCAACGTTGCTGCACTATCTCGGTTTCAAACGCCAAGCGAAGCGAAGAAAGTACTGGAGGGTCTCCGCAACGGCTCAATTGACTTAGTTATCGGCACGCACCGGCTTCTTTCTGAGTCCGTCAAGTTTCGAGATCTTGGGCTACTGATAATCGATGAAGAGCAGAGATTTGGGGTGGAACATAAAGAGAAAATCAAGGCTCTGCGTCAAAATGTCGATGTCTTGGCAATGAGTGCAACCCCGATTCCACGCACTCTCGAAATGGCTGTCACTGGAATTCGTGAGATGTCAACTTTGGCAACCCCACCAGAAGATCGCCATCCAATCTTGACTTATGTTGGTGGCTATAGCGATGCCACAGTAGCAGCGGCCATTCGAAGAGAGTTGATTCGCGAGGGTCAGGTATTTTTCATCCACAATCGAGTAGCAACCATCGACTCAACAGCCGCTAACCTTGCCAAGCTCGTTCCGGAGGCAAGAATTGCGATAGCTCACGGTCAAATGCCTGAGCATCAGCTAGAGCAAGTAGTGGTGGACTTCTGGGAAAAGAAATTTGATGTGCTTGTTTCAACGACCATCATCGAAACCGGAATTGACATCCCCAATGCCAACACGCTGATTGTTGATAGAGCGGAAAACTTTGGTTTAAGCCAACTACACCAGATCAGAGGCCGGGTCGGCAGATCCAGCGAGCGAGCATATGCCTATTTCTTCTACGACCCTTCAAAACCTTTGGGTGAGACTGCATTTGACCGCCTATCAACAATTGCCACGCACAACGAGCTGGGAAGCGGTATGCAGGTGGCGATGAAAGACCTTGAAATTCGCGGTGCTGGCAATCTACTTGGCGGCGAGCAGTCAGGCCATATCGCAGGTGTTGGCTTCGACCTCTACATGCGAATGATTTCAGAGGCGGTTAGTGAATTCCGTGGCATCAAAGTCGCTACGCCGTCAGAGCTGAAACTTGAACTTCCAATTGATGCACGAATTCCACACGAATATGTCGATTCAGATCGATTGAGGCTGGAGATCTATCACAAGCTCGCCTCTGCCTCTGGTTCAACTGGCACAACAGAACAGCTCGAGGAAATTAGGGCCGAAATTGAAGATCGCTTTGGTCCAGCCCCATCCGCAGTTGTGAACCTTATCGAGGTGACTGAGCTGCGCCAGTGGGCCAATAAATTGGGTCTACTCGAGGTGAACCTCTTGGGCATATCGGCAAGAATTCAACCAGTCCACCTCACCGATTCCGAACTGGTCAGGCTTAGCCATCTCTACCCAAGCCTGAAATATCTGAAGAGCTCCAACTTAGTCACCATCACAATTCCCAAATCCGATAGCTCCGAGCAAATTCGAGACAAAGAAGTGATTAACTGGGTGAAAGAACTTCTCGGAGAGCTGCAGGTAATTGCTGATGGAAAAACTAGCGAGTCTGATTCAAACCGCTCATCAACTTAGAGCCCCCGGCGGCTGTCCCTGGGATGCTGAACAGACTCACCAAAGCCTTGTCCAATACCTTTTAGAGGAAACTTACGAGCTGATTGATGCCGTAGAGAGCGGCAATCGTGATGAAGTTTTGGAAGAGCTTGGTGATGTTTTGTATCAAGTTATCTTTCACTCAGATTTGGCATCTACTGGAACTTTAGGTGAACCATTCGACATCGAAGATGTCGCGAGCTTCATGGAAAACAAGATGAGATCTCGCCACCCCCACGTTTTTGGAACCCAGGAAGAGTTGGTCCAGTTTGCAGCTCAAACTGGAGATGACGTTATGCAGAATTGGGACGCGCATAAAAAGAAGGAAAAACCTGGTCGCACATCCGTGATGGATGGCGTTCCAAAACAAATGCCTGCGCTTGCCCGCGCTAACAAAGTTATTGGTAAGGCGGAGAAGGCCGGAATTTTGAATCCGCTGTCTGAACCTGCTGTTCCGATGTCCTCCGAAGAGGATCTAGGGCGTCTCTTACTGGCAGTAGTTGCCAGTGCACGTGCACTAAAGCTAGATCCTGAAAGGGCCTTACGTGAAGCTACTAGAACCTTGGAGCAAGAAGTTAGGGAAAGAGAAGTAGTGGACGCAGCCGACGCGGGGATTATTGGCCGTGTCAGTGATGACTAGCGAAAAAGCTTCTCGAAATCTTTGAAGCCCGCATCTAGAACTTCAGATGGAGTTCGCGGGTCATTGTTTTCTGCCCACCAAACCAAAACGGCCATAGAGACTGATATCAGGGCAGACGCAATAATTCTTGAGCGAAGTGGGTCTTTACTAACTTTCTTAGCAGCTCGTTCAATGACGAGTCTGGCTTCCTCCATTTGGCCATGGCCCCAGCCATAGATTTCCGGCGAGCTAGCAATCAGTTTCAAGCGAAGGCGGACAGTCTCTAGTGAGGCGTCTAGTACATGCATGGCTTGTACCCAAGAAGTGTGCAGCAGTTTCACCAGGTCAGTCTCTGGATTCTCTTGAATTCTTTTTTCCAGTTCTAAATTGAACTCATGCATGCCTCCCCAAACCACAGCGGCCTTTGAGGGATAGATGCGGAAAAGGTTTGAGCGGGAAATTTTGGCTGCTTCTGCAACATCGTCCATAGTCACTTTGTCGATACCGCGCTGACTAAATAGTCTCAGCGCGGTTAGGCCAACTGCCGAGGGATCTGTCGTGACAGGTCGCCCCCGCTTCGGCTTTGCCTGGCCGCTCATGCTGGCAAGATTAGCAACGCTGGCAATTTAACTAAACCCCATGTTTGAGTTTCAGCCTTATCACTAGCCGCACCCGCTATAAACAGCGAGTTTTTAGAGTGCTGTGCCAAACTTGCTATGTGTCAGTAAACCCTCCTCGCGGCATGCGCGACCTGCTTCCACTTGAGAAGACAAAGCGTGAGGCCGCGCTGACTCAAATTCGAAATGTTTATCAGGCCAGAGGGTTTCAGGAAATTGAAACTCCTGCACTTGAAGATATTTCGAGATTAACCGCAGGCCAGGGTGGCGAAAACGAGAAACTAGTTTTCAAAGTCCTAAAGCGCGGCGAGGAATTAGATCGAGCACTTGCAGATGGTGAAGAGCTGGCTGATCTTGGTCTGCGTTTTGATCTGACTGTTCCGCTAACTAGGTATTTTGCATCCAACCATGCTCAGTTGCCCCGAGTTTTGAAAGCAATGCAAATTGGTCCGGTTTGGCGAGCAGAGCGTCCTCAGAAGGGTCGCTATCGACAATTTTTGCAGTGTGATATTGACATCCTGGGTGAATCATCGGAACTGGCTGAATTGGAGCTGCTGACCGCTTCGTTGGAAGCGCTCAAAGCTATCGGAATTAGTGACGCAACCATCAGGGTCAACGACCGTCGCTGGTTATCAAAACAGCTTGAGTCAATCGGCTTATCCGATCAGTCCAAAGCCATGATTGCAATCGACAAGCTCGACAAAATTGGAGTCGATGGAGTCCAAGAAGAAATTGAAAAGGAATTTGGTTCAGAAATTGCAAAGAATGTTGTGAATTGGCTAGGCAAGGTCGCGACGGCGGAAGTTCCCGAAGAACTAAAGTGGCTGAAAGAATTTTCAAATCCGGAGAGCTTTCGGTTTGATGCAACTTTGGTTCGCGGTATGGGCTACTACACCGGAGCCATCTTTGAAATAGAGCACCCCGGTTCACAATCTTCGATCGGGGGTGGCGGTCGATACGACAACATGGTTGGTCAGTGGTCTGGCACCGCAACGCCAGCTGTTGGAATTTCCCTTGGAATAGAGCGAATCCTTGATCTCATGGGTGATTGGGACTCCAACGCAAAAATGTTGGTGATGTTGGTTGAGAATGATTTTTCTGCAGCCCTTGATGCTCAAAGAGAACTTATCGAGCAGGGGTGGCGGGTCAGGATTGATAGAGCCGCCAAGAACACCAAAGCGCAGCTGGCTGAACTTGCAGAGCAAGGATTTACCAGCTTTGCTGTTTTCAAGCCTGGGGAAAAGTTAGACATCCGCCAACTTGGCTAGCCGCTAGAATTTAGGCCGAAGCCAAAGTTGTTTTCATTTCCCAATTTATTAGGAGCTTCTTTTGTCAATTATTTCTGCTATCGGTGCTCGTGAAATTCTCGATTCTCGAGGAAACCCAACTGTTGAAGTTGAGGTCTTACTGACCGACGATTCGTTTGGTAGGGCAGCGGTACCTTCCGGTGCTTCGACCGGTGCTTTTGAAGCACACGAATCACGCGATGGCGACAAATCTCGCTATCTAGGCAAAGGAGTGAGAAACGCGGTGTCAGTTATCGTCGAGAGAATCGACGAGGCACTGACAGATGTTGACGCGACGGACCAAAGACAAGTTGATTCGCTGCTGATTGAACTCGATGGCACGGACAACAAAAAGAAACTTGGTGCAAACGCCATTTTGGGTGTCTCGCTAGCTAACGCTAGAGCTGCAGCTGATTCTTCAGATCTTCCCCTTTACAGATATTTGGGTGGACCAAACGCTCACGTTCTTCCGGTACCACTTATGAATATCATCAATGGTGGTGCGCACGCAGACAACGGCGTTGACATTCAAGAGTTCATGATCGTCCCTCTGGGGGCAGAGACATTCTCTGATGCACTTCGCTGGGGCGCCGAGGTTTATCACCACCTAAAGAAGCTTCTCTCTGAAAAGGGACTAGCTACCGGCCTCGGTGATGAGGGTGGCTTTGCTCCGGATCTTCCAACCAACCGTGCTGCCCTGGACCTGATTTCTCAGGCGATCAAGCTTGCGGGTTACGAGCTCGGATCAGAAATTGCTCTAGCACTGGACGTTGCATCAACTGAGTTTTTCAATGCATCAACCGGTAAGTACACCTTCGAAGGCAGCGAAAAAACTGCCAGCGAAATGATTGCCTATTACGCCGACCTCATTGCCAACTATCCACTCGTTTCAATTGAAGATCCACTGGCGGAGGATGACTGGGCCGGATGGAAGGAAATTACTGCTCAGCTGGGAAGTAAGGTGCAGCTGGTGGGAGATGACCTCTACGTAACTAACCCAGTGCGTCTACAAAAAGGAATTGACGAGTCGGCAGGTAATGCAATCCTTGTGAAGGTCAATCAAATTGGAACGTTGACTGAAACCATGGATGCCGTTTCACTTGCACAGCGCCACGGCATGAAAGCCATAATCTCTCACCGAAGTGGCGAGACCGAGGACACATTCATCGCAGACTTGGCAGTTGCAACAAATGCAGGTCAGATCAAGACTGGTGCTCCAGCGCGAAGCGAAAGAGTTGCTAAATACAACCAACTACTTCGAATTGAAGAGGAGTTAGCAGAAGCAGCAAAGTATGCTGGCCGCGACGCATTTCCTCGCTTCAAATCACGCTAAATCATCAAGAAGAAATAGCTAGCGTTCTAGACTCCAATTATGGCTCGCCCCGGAAAATCTGAACCCAAAGTTCCAGTTGCCCTTTCCCAGGGCAAACTCTTAGCTAAGTCCCTGAGACTAAACAGCAGCTGGGTGAGCGTAATTTTGGTGGTTGTTATCGGAAGCTTTCTAGTCTCCCCTGACGTTGAAGCCTTTTTGAACCAGCGACGACAAATTGCTGAGATGGAAGAGAGCATTCGTCTTGCTCAAGAGCAAGTTGCCCAAATGCAAGAAGAACGCGACCGCTGGCAAGACCCTGTCTATATCCGCTCGCAGGCTCGAGACCGCCTGTACTACGTTCTACCGGGCGAGGTTTCCTATCTCGTGATGGATGCCAGTGGCATGGACTTTTCCGATACCTCAGGCACGGTCGGTGCCTTGCTCGCCGACCGACGCAGCGCAGATGAGATTTCAACCGAGATTTCTGCAGCGAATGACAACTGGGTGGATTCACTGTTGGAGTCATTTTTGAGGGCTGCTATCGATCAGCCACTTGAGGAGTCCGAATGATTTCAAACGAGGATTTTGAAGAGGTATCTCGCCAGCTTGGTCGGCCTGCGAGAGACATCATTGAGGTTGCAGCCAGATGCGTTTGCAAGCGTCCACTGGTTGTGAAGACGAAGCCTCGCTTGGAGGATGGAACGCCATTTCCAACTCTTTACTACCTGACTCAGAAATCCGCCACCGCCGCAGTTTCAGCTCTGGAAGCGGAAGGTTACATGAGCGAGCTGCAAAGAGAACTTCTCGAAGACGACAAACTCTCCAACGCCTATACCAAGGCACATCAAAAATACTTAGCAGAACGCGAAGAAATTGAACAAGTGGATGAGATAGAGGGTATTTCTGCTGGTGGAATGCCTTACCGCGTGAAGTGTTTGCATGCGCTGGTTGCCCATTCATTAGCGGCTGGTAAAGGAACGAATCCAATTGGTGATTTAGCTCTTGCCAAGCTCGATTGGTCTCCCAAGGTTTGCACGTGCATCTAGTAGCACTCATAACTGCGGGACTGTTGGCTAATTCACTACACCTTCAATCTCAGTGGTGGCTCGATGAATATGATCTAGCGAGCATTGCCACGGGCAAGGGTGTCACAGTTGCCGTTATTGATACCGGCATTGATTCTTCGCATCCGGATTTAGATGGAGTTGTAATTGGCGGGGCTGACTTCTCTGGCTCTGGAAGACCGAACGGAACTTCGCCGGTTGGACCCAGTGGTTTCCACGGAACGATGGTCGCCTCACT
>JBMSYD010000032.1:0-10873 GCA_049426345.1 Aquiluna sp. | reverse complement strand
CTGAAATGTGTTTGTTGACTCTATTTTTTCCTTTAATGCTTTTAGTGAATCAACAAAAAATTTATTATCAGAGCTCCACTGATGCTCAAATTCTGGTGTGGACCGATTTCGCAGGTCTTGGAGAGAAGATTCCTAGCTTCGCTCGACAGTATCTCGCCTTGAGAGATGAGCTCACTAGCGCAGCAAAAAGATACGCAAATGATGTCAGGGGTGGAAATTTCCCATCCCAGTCTGAGAGCTTTAGTTAGTCTTCTTCATCCTCTTCTCGAATCTTCTCAGCGCGAGATCTAACAATCTCTTCTGCTCTGAGCGCATCTGCATAGGAGTCAAAGGGTCCAATTCGATCGAGACCAAGTGATTTAGGACCCTCCTCAACTTCACCTGTTTTGGTGTTGAACCAGAATCTCTTCTCTTGCATGGTTATCAACTTATCGCCAATTACAATTTGCCCGATGCCAAAAAATCAAAGCGGACAGCTCATTCCGGGCAAAATTGCTGCCCTGCAAGCTGTACCAGCCGAAATTGTTAGACCTGAGTATGTTGGCAAACCTGCCCCCAGGCCACATGTTGGTGGCGATCGCTATGACAACGACACCATTGCGCGAATCCGCCAAGCAAGCAAGATCGCAGCCCAGGCTCTCGAAGTTGTCTTGAGTTCAGCGAAAGCCGGAATGACTACCGATGACCTCGACCTGATTGGGCATGAGTTTTTGGTGAAGCAGGGTGCATACCCCTCCACTCTTGGCTATCGAGGATTCCCCAAGTCGCTTTGCACCTCGGTCAACGAAGTAATTTGCCACGGCATCCCCGATGACACTGTCTTGGAAGAAGGGGACATCGTGAACGTTGACATCAGCGCATTTGTAGATGGCGTCCATGGAGATACCAACGGCACAGTTGCGATTGGCAATACCTCACAGGAGATTCTCGACCTAATTGAACGCACTCGCGAAGCCATGCACCGAGGAATTAAGGCTGCAATGCCTGGTAGAGAAGTCAACATAATTGGAAGAGCGATTGAAACTTACGCCAAGCGTTTTGATTACGGAGTGGTTCGAGAATTCACAGGACACGGAGTGGGAACCAGTTTTCACACCGGACTGATCATTCCCCACTATGACGACCCAAACTATCGGACCTTAATAGAACCAGGAATGGTCTTCACGGTTGAGCCAATGATCACTTTGGGTTCGCACGAGTGGGAAATGTGGGATGACGGCTGGACAGTCACCACGGCAGACAAATCCATAACTGCACAGTTCGAGCACACTATCCTCATCACAGAGGATGGACCTGAGATTTTGACGGAGGCCTAGTGGCTAGAAAAGCAATTGGCATAGACATTGGTGGAACTGGCATCAAAGGTGCACTGGTTGACACCAAGAATGGCGAATTGCTTTCATCCCGAATCAAACTTGAGACACCTGCCGGGGGCGAGCCTGAGGCAATCGCGGAAGTTGTGGCGGGAATCGTCTCCCAGCTAACAAATCGGTCAGATAGAAACATTGGAATCTGCTTTCCTGCAGTAGTAAAGGACGGGGTAACCAGATCTGCTGCTAACGTCAGCAAACGCTGGATAGGTCTGGATGCTCAGGAGCTTTTTTCCACAGCCCTACACAGCAAAGTAGAAATCTTGAACGATGCTGATGCCGCTGGGTATGCGGAGACCATTTTTGGTGCAGGAAAATCCAAGCCCGGCCTTGTCATTATGACCACTTTGGGCACAGGAATTGGAACAGCTCTGATTCACAATGGCGTGCTGATTCCAAACACAGAACTTGGCCACATTCAGCTTGAAGGCGTCGACTACGAAACGAGAGCGTCATTTGCCGCTAAGGAACGCGAAGGGCTTTCGTTCGAGCAGTGGGCTGAGCGGCTGCAGATGTATTACAGCCAACTGGAGCTTCTGCTATCCCCGGACCTGTTTATTGTCGGTGGAGGAATCAGCAAATCGCACAAAGAATTTCTGCCATTGCTCAAGCTAAAGACTCCGATTGTTCCTGCCAAGCTCAAGAACTCGGCTGGCATCATCGGCGCTGCTGCCATTGCCAATAAAAAATATTGATGGGTCGACCGATACGCCGGGTTCTGTCGCTTACGCGGACGGTCATCTATCTCGGCGACTAATTGCTTAGCCGCTCTAGCAACCTACCCGAAGACTTGGACGAGCAGTCCTCAATCGTCTTCTGCTTGGTCTTGCTCCAAGTGAGGTTTACCTAGCCAACGAAGTTGCCTCCGCTGCTGGTGGTCTCTTACACCACCGTTTCACCCTTACCCTTGCGGGCGGTTTACTTTCTGTTGCACTATCTCTCGGGTTACCCCGGGTGGGCGTTACCCACCACTTTGCTCTTTGGAGCCCGGACGTTCCTCGACAATGTCGCGACCGCCTGGCCGACCCATCGCTATAAGCCTACTTTTCAGTCAGGTGAGCGCAATAGTTGAGCGCAAAAATCTCAGCGTATTCAATGCCAAAAAAGCGATAAACACTGATTCCACCAGGAGATGTGTTTAGATTCCAAAAGACGCTGTCGCTGCCTCTTAGTGCCGCAGCGGCAATTGCCCTAGTTGGCATCATGTGAGTGGAGATAACGGCGCAGCTTCCTCGAAAACTCTCGATGATCTCAGACAGCGACTGCCAAACCCGATCCTTCATTTGATTCACTGACTCTCCGCCAGGAGGCGCGCTAGTAAGAGATCCGCGCCACTTAGATACCAGCTCTAGAGAGTCAGTTTCCAAAACTGCCATGTCCATCATTTCCCACTCACCGAAACCAATTTCCCTGAGTCGGTCATCGGATTGCAGGTCAAGGCTGAACAACTTAGCAATTGCCTCGGCTGTCTGAGTGGTTCGAACCATTGGAGAATGAACAACCACCGCAGGTTCAGGTAAATCAAATAGTTTGAGGAGCTTCGGTATTTCTGCAGCTGCCGAGTTAGCTTCGCGCTCCCCTAGCTTCGATAGAACCGGGTCTGTTCCGTCGCCACCGGATACTAGGTTCCGCTCTGTGTTTTCTGTGTGGCCATGGCGAACGACAATGATGGTGGTTGGTTCCAAATATTGTCTTGGCGCCCTGATTGAGCGAGGTTGCACAGAAGCGAGTTCAAGCTGCGCTTGGGATGAAGTGGAGAAGTTGCCCTCATCTAAAGCGGTGTTGGCATTGGCGTCTGCCTTGGAATTTTGCTCTCTTGGAATCCACTCCAACCGAACGCTAAAGTCTCGAAGGAGCTCCTTGGCCTGATCGGCAAGCTCTCGCAGCTGAGGGTTATTGATTTTCCAATTTCCGCCCAGCTGCTCAATCACCAACTTGGAGTCCATGCGAATGATGACTTCGCGGTAATTGGTTTGAGTTAGAAACCTCAGCCCGGCAATAACAGCCGCGTATTCAGCTTGGTTATTTGTTGCAATGCCAAGAGCTTCACCAAAGTCGGCGATTGGATTGGCTTTGTCATCTTCAATGTGAACGCCATAGGCGGCAGGACCAGGGTTCCCCCTGGATGCACCATCTGCATAAAGATAAATCATGCGCGAATCACAATCGCCGCACACTCAGGACAAAAGGCAACCTCGTCTGCAGGAACACTAGAAATGTCCGCGACAGCGGTTGAGTTTAGGTTCATGTTGCAGGCATTGCAGGCTGATCTAACCAGTCTTCCGATCGCCACTCCCTTGGACAGCTTCTTGTCAAATAGCTCCAGCAATTCCGCAGGGGTTTGCTTGCGCAGGTTATCAATCTCCTGATTGAGCCCCTGATTCTCATTCTTCATTTCATCAAGTTGTGAGCGAAGACTCTGTTTGGCTTCCGCAAGTCTTTGCTCCGCACCAGACTTTTGATTGGAAAGCTCATCAAGTTTGCTCTTTTGCTGGTCTAGCTCGTTCAAAATTCCCAGCTCAGTGTCCTCCAGCATGCTCTTTCGTTGCTCAAGCCCCTCAATCTCATGCTGAATGCCCGAGATGTCTTTGGTGCTGCTCGAGGCATTGAGACGCTCCCTGTCTGTCTGGATGCGTTTTTCAACAAGCTCCAAGTCGCTATCGATTCTTTTCTTCTCTTGCTGCAGCGCTTCGACAGCCATCAATTGGTTTCTTGCCATCTCTGCCAGCTCAGCAATCTCAGCCTCTAAAGGCTGAAGACTTGAACCCGAGGAAAGGACCTTCGCGTCACCAACCAAACGACGCTGTTGAATGATCAACTGCTGCAGCTTCCAAAGCTGCTCAAGCTGTTCGCTACTCGCTTTCACTGCATCACCGCAAAGTCCCACGGATCTGTTCGCAGATCAGAAACCACAAACTCAACCTCTGGATGCTTAGCAGAGAGCTGCTTGGCTGCAATGTCGAGCCAGACCCACTCAGCCGCCCAGTGGCTGATGTCAATTAGCGCAGGGCCATCGGTCAACTTTGCTTGTTCGATGAAATCCTGGGCTGGGTGATGACGAAGATAGCTAGTGATAAAGACATCGACTCCCGCGCTTGCAGCAAGTGATAGAAAACTGTCTCCAGCACCGCCAACCAAGGCGACTCTAGAAACTAAGCGAGCGCTATCTCCAGCAACCTTCACTCCAGCAGCTGTTGCCGGGATTGCCTTAGATATCTTTCTCGCAAAATCAACCAGAGTTAGCTCATCGATGTCTCCAACAATTCCATGGCCTGATGCTGGGTCAAGTGGCGAGAGATTTCTCAGACCGATGGTCGAAGCGAGAGATTGAGATACGCCGCCGGCCGCTATGTCTGCGTTGGTATGTGCGGAAAAAATTGCAAGTCCTGAGCGGATGGCTTTGGTGACGAGGTTCCCCTTGAGCGTCAACTCTCCAAGTTCGTGAACGGGCCTAAGAAGCAGTGGATGGTGCGTGATTAGCAGTTGGCAATTCTCTTGCACAGCTTGATCGAGAACCTCTGCTGTAACGTCAACGGATAGTAACGCTTTCTTGATTTCTTGGTCTGGATTTCCAACCATCAATCCGGGTCGGTCCCACTCCTCCGCACTCGCTTTTGGCCAGAGGGTTTCGAAGGTGGCAAGTAAGTTGCTCAGGGTCATAACTGAAGCCAATCAGAAAAATCGCAAAACTGCAGCCAATTCGAGTGGGCCCTACCGGGCTCGAACCGATGACATCCACGGTGTAAGCGTGGCGCTCTACCAACTGAGCTAAAGGCCCGGAGCGATACTACTACAGTCAGCGCTCTACAGCAGCTTCAGGGCTGATTGATACTCGCTGAGATTGCGAGCCTGGCCAGGGGCTGTCACGAATTTGGCTACCACCACCCCATCTGCGTCAATGACAAATGTTGCTCTGGTTGCAAATCCTTTGTCTTCCAAGAAGACGCCATATTGCTGGCAAACCTCGCCATGCGGCCAGAAATCGGCAAGGAGTTGGAATTCATAGTTCTCAGCCTTAGCAAAGGCCGCCTGGGTGTATTTACTGTCAACGCTGATCCCCACCAGCTCAACCTTGGAATCCTTGAACATTTCAATGTTGTCGCGTAGCTCACACAGCTCGCCGGTGCAGACACCTGAGAACGAGAAAGGATAGAAGACAAGCACGACTGGCTTGCCCAGATATTCACTGAGCTGAAACTGCTCGCCGTGCTGGTTGCTAAGGGTGAAATCGGGGGCTTTTTCGCCTACTGAAACGCTCATTTACTGCTCCTTTGGGCCTTTAGACCATGGTAAGCGGAAGGGGGGCTAGCTGAATAGACTTTACTAGCTCACAAAATGGGCAATCGGAAAATGGCCACGAAAAGAGGCTTAGCTTGTCATTAAACAACCAGGACGCATTCTCGGTTACCACGCCGGATAAGGATCCCCAAGAAACAGCAGAGTGGCTGGAATCACTTGATGCTCTTGCCAAAACGCAAGGTCGAGGTAGAGCTCGTGAAGTAATGCTTAATTTGCTTCGACGCTCCCACGAGTTGCAACTGAATGTTCCGCTGGTTCCGACAACCGATTACATAAACACAATCAGCCCAGAAGACGAGCCGCAGTTTCCGGGTGACGAGCAACTTGAGCGCACATACCGAGCTTGGATGAGATGGAATGCGGCGATTATGGTTCACCGCGCGCAGCGTCCAGGAATTGCGGTAGGTGGACACATCTCAAGCTTCGCTTCCAGCGCATCGCTTTACGAAGTTGGTTTCAATCACTTCTTCAAAGGCCACGATCACCCGGCTGGCGCAGACCAGATCTTTATTCAGGGTCACGCCTCCCCTGGTCCCTACGCAAGAGCATTTTTAGAAGGTCGCCTGTCCGAGGCAGAGCTCGACTCATTCCGCCAGGAAAAATCAAGACCAACCAGAGGCTTACCTTCTTATCCTCACCCGAGACTGATGCCAGACTTTTGGCAATTCCCAACCGTTTCGATGGGACTTGGTCCAATCAACGCGATCTACCAAGCCCAGTTCAATCGCTACCTAATGGCGAGAGGTTTCAAAGACACCTCTCAGCAACACGTTTGGGCCTTCTTGGGAGATGGCGAGCTGGATGAGGTTGAAAGCCGCGGTGCACTTCAACTGGCAGCCAACGAAAATCTCGACAACCTGACATTTGTAGTTAATGCAAATCTGCAAAGACTCGATGGTCCGGTTCGAGGTAACGGCAAGATCATTCAAGAGTTGGAGAGCTTCTTCCGAGGCGCTGGCTGGAATGTGATTAAAGTCATTTGGGGTCGCGAGTGGGACCGCCTGCTAGCGAAGGATTCAGACGGCGCTCTAGTGAAGCTCATGAATGACACCCCGGATGGCGACTACCAAACCTTCAAGACTGAAGATGGCGCGTTTGTTCGAGAGAACTTCTTCGGCAGAGACCCAAGGACTCTGCAGTTGGTATCTGACATGAGCGATGCGGACATCTGGGCGCTCAAGCGCGGTGGACATGACTACCGCAAGATCTACGCCGCCTACAAAGCCGCCACCAGTCACAAAGGTCAACCAACCGTCATCATCGCAAAGACCATCAAAGGTTATGGCCTAGGTAAGAGCTTTGAGGGTCGAAACGCAACCCACCAGATGAAGAAACTAAAGATTGAGGATCTGAAGCGCTTCCGCGATGAAATGCGAGTTCCAATCTCTGATGCAGAGTTGGAAAAAGACCCCTACATGCCGCCTTACTTCAAGCCAGCTGATAGCTCACCAGAACTGCAGTACATGCACGAGCGTCGTAAACAACTTGGTGGCTATCTTCCTGAGCGACGCAGCAAATACGTTTCCTTCAAACTTCCAGAGGACAAGGCGTATGAAGTTCCTCGTAAAGGTTCCGGTAATCAAGAAGTTGCCACGACCATGGCATTCGTCAGGATGCTGAAAGACATCATGAAATCAGATGAGACCGGCCACCGAATTCAGCTGATCATTCCAGATGAGGCAAGAACCTTCGGAATGGATGCGTTCTTCCCAACCTCGATGATCTATAACCCCCATGGCCAGCACTACATGTCAGTGGATAGAGAACTGCTGCTTAGCTACAAAGAGAGCGAATCGGGACAGATTCTTCACACCGGTATTAATGAAGCTGGATCGGTTGCCGCTTTCACTGCCAGTGGTTCGTCTTACGCAACGCACGGCCAGCCGATAATTCCGATCTACGTGTTCTATTCCATGTTTGGCTTCCAGCGCACAGCAGATTCTATTTGGCTAGCTGGCGATCAAATGGTTAGAGGATTCATGATTGGTGCTACCGCTGGTCGCACAACTCTGACTGGTGAAGGGCTGCAGCACGCAGATGGTCACTCTCCGCTAATTGCTTCAACCAATGCGGCGGTAGTTTCCTATGACCCTGCCTACGGTTATGAGATTGCACACATCGTCAAGGCTGGACTTGAGCGCATGTATGGCGGACAGCACCCGGATCCCAACGTGATGTATTACATCACCGTTTATAACGAGCCGATGCTGCAGCCAGCTGAGCCAGCGAATCTAGACGTCGATGGAGTGCTTAGGGGTATCTATTCACTCAACAAAAACAGCCAGCCTGGCCACAAAGCGCAAATCCTTGCATCCGGTGTAGCCGTGCCTTGGGCCATCGAGGCGCAGCAACTTCTGAGCGAGTGGGGAGTTTCTGCAGATATTTGGTCTGTTACCAGCTGGGTTGAGCTAAGACGTGACGGAATCAGAGTTGACGAGCACAACTTCTTACACCCAGATGCTCCAAGAGCGACCGCCTACATTTCTCAAAAGCTGGCCGGAGCCGAGGGGCCATTCCTTGGTGTCTCCGACTACACACACTCGCTGCAGGATCAGATCCGACCTTGGGTGCCAGGCGACTATGCAACTTTGGGTGCCGATGGATTTGGTTTCTCAGACACTAGACCAGCAGCTCGCCGCTACTTCAAGATTGATGGACCATCAATTGCTGTGCGGGTTTTGCAGCAGCTAGTCGAGCAGGGCAAGTTGGACCGCAGTGTTCTATCCAAGGCCATTGAAAAGTATCGCCTTCTAGATGTGAGTGCTGGCACAAGTGGATCGGCCGGCGGTGACGCCTAAGCACCTCCCCTGGCTCAAGTCAATTGCGGGAGATCTCGCAACGGCTACTGTCACCCGTCTAGAGGAGACGCTGCCTTGGTATCGGGAGATGCCACCGGCTAGAAGAGCAGCCGTTGGAAACGTGGCTCAAAGCGGAATCAGCAGTTTCATCCAGTGGTATGAAGACCCATCTTCACAACCTTGGGTTGCGGCAGATGTCTTTGCAGCCGCTCCAAGAGAACTACTCCGCTCTATCTCTTTGCAAGAGACCCTGCAGCTGATTCACGTGGTTGTCCAGATGGTTGAAGAGAGAGTTGTTAGCGAATACCCGGAGCTGCAGGCAGCGGTATTGCGATACTCCAGAGACATTGCTTTCTCTGCGGCTGATGTTTATGCAAGAGCTGCCGAAGCCAGAGGTTTGTGGGATGCGCGACTTGAGGCGTTAGTTGTTGACAGCATCATTAGTGGCGAAACTTCTCAAGAAATAAACTCTCGCGTTGCAGCCCTCGGGTGGCGAGCAGATGGACCGGTTGCAGTTTTGCTCGGCACACGGCTAGAGAATCCCGACCCAGATCAAATTCGCAAAATTGCACGCAAGCTCGATTGCGACGTCCTTATTGGTGTGCAGGGGCGTCGACAGGTGGTTGTGATTGGACTGCTTGCCCAAGATCCAGCTGCCAGCAAAAAGATTCTTCACACCGCTCAATCACTGCAGGAACTATTTGGTCCAGGCGATCTGATGCTCGGGCCAACGGTTGCTGCCGTTTCAGATTCTGCGCGTTCAGCAAAAGCTGCACTGGCAGCTTTGTCTGTCGCGGCAAGCCGCGATAATCTCTCGCGACCAACACTGGCAGATGATCTGCTACCCGAGCGAGTGTTGGCAGGAGACCTGCTGGCAAAACAGGCGCTGATCAGCACCTATTACCTGCCACTTGTTTCGGGTTCAACTGAGCTACTGCAGACACTCCGTGCTTATCTTGAAAACGGAGGGTCACTAGAGGCCACCGCCAAGTCTCTTTTCGTGCATGCCAATACTGTTCGTTATCGACTGCGCAGGATGGCCGAGATTATCGGAGAGGATGTCACAGATCCAAGAGTGGCGTTTGTGGTGCAAACAGCAATTGTGGTGGGACTAATCAGTGATACCGAGAGCGGGGTTAGGAGATAACTTGTTGATCTTTGCCTGTCCTGGTCAGGGTTCGCAAACCCCAGGTTTCCTAGCTCCCTGGCTAGAGACTTTTCCAAATTTGTTGGGCCGTCTCAATACTTTCTCGGATTACTGCGGAAAAGACCTAATTCAACTCGGCACTGAAGCTGATGAGGAAACTATTCGTGATACTGCAGTTGCTCAGCGTCTAATCGTGGGTTCCTCGCTTGCTATCTATCGCGAAGTTTTCTCTGGTTTTGCGTTGGATGGTGCTGTTGGCCACTCAGTTGGCGAAATAGCCGCTGCTGCAATTGCTGGCGTGATCTCGGATGAGGATGCGATGAAACTGGTTGGGGTAAGAGCCGATGCGATGGCGGCCGCCGCTGCCAAAGTACCAACCTCGATGGCTGCGGTAATCGGCGGAGAAGCTGAGACCGTAAATAAAGCCATTTCAGATTTTGGTCTTGAGGTTGCAAACTTCAACGGTGGTGGACAAGTCGTAGCTGCCGGAAGGAAAGATTCCATTTCGAATCTGGTCGCCTCTCCCCCAGAAAAGACCCGAGTCATTGAGTTGAAGGTGGCGGGAGCTTTTCACACCTCTTTCATGCAAGAAGCAGTTGATGAAGTCGAGCAATTTGCCTTATCCATCCAAACCAGCGATCCCAAGGCTGCTATCTGGACGAACTTTGATGGATCAAAGATTGATTCAGGCCAGGCGTTCCTAGAACTTATCGTTAGGCAGATTTCCCGGCCGGTCCGCTGGGATTTGTGCATGGATAGCATCAACATTGAAGGCTGCAAGGTGGTTGAGCTTCCACCAGCTGGTGCGCTGGCAGGGCTAATCAAACGCGGAGCCGATAAAGTTTTGGGCATAGCGATCAAGTCGCCAGCGGATGTGGAGAAGGTAAGCGCGTGAAAAAACTGAATCAAACCTCGCCTGTTCCCTATTCCAGAATCTATTCACTAGGAGCAGCCCGCGGAGAGATATCTGTCAGTAATGATGATGTAGCGGGTCCAATCGATTCTTCAGATGAATGGATTCGGCAACGTACCGGAATAATCACTCGTAAACGAGCTGGCACCTCCACCACTTTGATGGACATGTCAGTAAGGGCAGCTAAAGAAGCAATTGAAAAATCTAAAGTGAACCCGGCTGAGATTGATGCGGTGATATTGGCAACTATTTCTTTTCCCTACCAAACCCCCTCCGGTGCAACACTGCTAGCGGACTTAGTCGGCGCGGAAGGTGCAGCTGCCTACGACATTTCTGCCGCCTGTGC
>JBMSYD010000031.1:0-10951 GCA_049426345.1 Aquiluna sp. | reverse complement strand
GCACCTGCTTTGCAAGCAGGGGGTCAGGGGTTCGACCCCCCTAGTCTCCACAAAAAACTCCTCCTAGAAATAGGGGGAGTTTTTGTTTTTGCACCTGGCTGCAGGGCAATTTCTTCGGATCCGAAAAAACTATTCATTGGAATTCAGCTGAATGGCTTGCCTTACAAGTTTTTTCAATTCTGTCTTATTGATTTTCTCGCCCTCAGAAAAGTCAATGGCCCGAGTTGTCTTGCTGTCAAGGCGAGTGTTGAATAAGTTTTTGGGATCATCGAGAGACGCACCTTTGGGGAAAGTCAGCCTCACCGCATTCTTAAGGTAGTCGGCTACGCATAATATCCCCTCAGCTTCCCAGGTCGGAGAACCTAATGGCTTTGATGGCATCTTCCATTTGACTTGTTCTTGGATATTTTTCGAGGACGAAAGAATTGTCTCGCGCAACTCCTCAAGCATCTCACCCTTCCAATTTCGTTGGGATTTGATGATTGAATCGATTTGCTTGCTTGGCAGGTGTTCCGACGCCACTCCACTCTCCTTCTTCGCTGGCCGCTTTCAAACATAGCAATGCCTTCGAGTTGGTTTAGATATGTGTGCAGTAGTTTTGACCAGTGAGCGAAAAAGTAAAAGGCCCTCAGAGCTATTTCCCATCTATTGAGGCCAAGTATGGCAAGTCAGTTGAGCACTGGTTCAAGATCCTGAACAAACACAAATCAAAGGCGCACATGGATATGGTCGCTGTCTTGAAGAGCGATTACGAGTTGGGTCACGGCCATGCCAATGCGCTAGTTGCTTACTTCAGAGCAAAAAACAAACTCTGAACAAACCCGCTACTGAAACAGAAATCCCAAAATAATCGCAATAGCTGGAATTGCAATCAACACTGCAATTAGCCATCTCCTGAATTCCGGCTTCTGTTTGACTAGGAATAAGCCACCAAAAAGAGTTACTAGCCAGGTAATAGTTATTGGAAGACCAAGCGCGGTTATAAACAATTGACACCTCCAAAAACCAATCTACTCTTTACCTAAGGAGAAAGTTTCAATGGAATCGCTGGCAGCTGTAGTAGCAACAATCTTTGTTGGCATGATCCTGATTGCCCTGGTCAATCTGATTGTGGTCATTTTTACCCGCCGGGGCAAGCTGAAGCTTTGGGTGGGAATAGTTTCAAATACCATCACGGGCATTGCTGCAATCTTTGGAATTAGTGGAGCTTGGGCGCTCGGTGCTGCTCCACTTATCTCTGTGTTGGCTGGGTCAATAATTCTGACCCTGCCCAAGAAGAACTAGTAGCGCTCGTCCCTAACAACCTCAACGTCGCTCACCCAGCAGCTGATTGCATAGAGCGGGAAGTAATCGGTTTTTAGCTTCTCCAATATCTTCGCCAAGACTTCTTCTGAGACAACTGTTTCAATTCGAACATTGCCGCCTTCAATGTCAGAGACTCTTTGGTTACGGGGTCCTTCGCCATGGGCGATTGAAGAGGTGAAGCCCTTGGCTCCGGCTTTGACAATGTCTTCCTCGAGACGGTGAGCAAGGCTTGCCTCGATCACAATCGTCATCAGTTTTCTCTTTTTGAGAATCAAAGCCCTACCCCTTCAAAGAATTGGCTAACAGCAAGCATGACAGGAATTCCAATGGTCAGATTGAATGGGAAGGTAATTCCCAGCGACGCTGAGAGATAAATACCTGGCGACGCTTCAGGCAATGCCAACCTCACAGCAGCTGGCGCTGCGATATAAGAAGCGCTGCCAGCCAAGATCCCAAGTGCAGCACTGCCCGCCAAACTCATGCCGGTGAGTTGACCAACTAAAACGCCAAGCGAGCCGGCGAGAATGGGGAAGCTGGTGCCAAAGACAATTAGCCCAACCCCAGCTTGCCTCAGATCCTTGATTCTTCTGCCTGCAACCATTCCAAGCTCAAGTAGGAACAAGGTGAGAACTCCCGTGAATAGACCGGTGAAGAAATCGTCGATTCTTGCGTAACCAGCCGAGCCAGTTAGAAAACCAAGCGCAACACCACCAACCAACAAGAAGATCGACTTGCCGGTCAGAATTTCTCGAAGCGATTCCCCCCAGCTCATCTCTCGGCTGATGCCTCTGGCGGCTAGTGCAAGACCAATGATGATTCCCGGGATTTCTAGAACCGCCAGCAACGTGTTGACATAACCCTCCACCTGCAAGCTGAGTGATTCAAGAAAGACAATGCCGGCGGTGAAGGTGACAAGCGAGGTTGATCCGTAGTGAGCCGCGAGTGCTCCACGATTTGCCTTGTCTAACTTGGTTAGACCCAACAGATAGAAAGCAGCAATTGGAATCACGATTCCCAAAAAGAGCGTTCCAATTAGCGGACCAATAATTTGCTCAAAGCTTGATTCACTAAGAGCAACTCCACCCTTGATTCCAATTCCGAGCAGCAGATAGATGGAGAGCGCTTGATAGACGGCATCTGGTAGACGCAGGTCCGAGCGAAGTGCTGTTGCAAGTAGGCCCAGCGCAAATGCCAACACTGGCGGTGAGGTCAGGTTGGTAAGTGCTAGCTGCAGGCCGTCCACCACTACCTACCGATGCTGCCGAGTGCTTTGATCAGCTCGCCAACTGTGTGACCACCAGAGGTTGAGTGACGAAGCTTGGCCGAGAGATTGATCTCATACCGATTGTTTCTACCCTCTTTGGTCTTCAGCAAATAACCGCCGTCTTCTAAATCCTTGAGGACATTGACGATGGATCTGGTTGTGAGGTTGGCAATCTTTGCCATTTCTTCAATGGTCAGATTTGGATTTTCAGTCAGCGCAAGTAGAACGTGCGCGTGGTGTGAAAGAAAAGTCCAGTGCTTGCTCATTTCTCTTTCTCCTGATTACTCAAGAACTGCTATTAGTAGAAATAAATTACCAGTATTTTATTTCCCTAAAACAGATTGTCAAGTCTTGTCTAGATCAGAGGCAAAACCGCCCAGGCAGCTGCGCTGATAGCAGCTACGGCCAGCAGTCGCAGGTTCATTTTCAAGGTGTATTTCAGCTCACCTCGTTGAGCGTGAACCAGAATCGCTCCAACCATGGTTAGTGCAAGGCCAGCACCAGCCGCGACAGCGAACCAAATTGCCCACTCAAGGCCAATCAGATAGCCAATTGGGGCCAAGATCAACCCTGCTGCTCCCAGGACTTCAAGTAGTCCAATGGTCTTGGCAACACCAACCGGCTGCTTCTCGAGCCAGCCAAAGCCAGCTGCCAGCATGGTTTCCTTGCTGGATTTGAGTTTGAATTCGCCTGCTTTATAGAAGCTGAAGGCGGTGTAGCCAGACACTGCAAAGCCAATGGCAATGATGAGCAGATCCATGATTCTCCAATAAGTAAAGTGGGACTAGACAAGTATTGTCTACTATACCTGATTTGCTCTTGTTAGGCTCTAGGCGTGGAAGTAAAAGCAGAGTGTGAGCGTAAGGCTGGCCAGTGGTGGGTGAAGGTGCCACAACTGGATGACCTAATGATCTCCAGCAAACGTCTCGACCTAGCCGCAGAGCAGATCAAAGATCTGGTGTCTGAGCGCGAAGGCGTTGAGCGCTGCGATGTCATCTTGAAAGTTGAAACCACAATCCCTGGGATTATGCGCGACTTGGACGCAGCGCAAGAGAAGATGCGCGTCTCCTTGAAAATGCAAGAGGAAGCCTCCAAAGAAATTCGTGATGTTGTTTCGAGATTGCGCAGCGAAGGACTGAGCATGCGCGACATCGGAGTGCTTCTTAGAATCTCCCCGCAGCGCGTTGCCCAACTGGCAGAGAGCGTTTAGTGATGTCGAAGGTAACAACTGAAAAAGTTGGACATATTTTAAAAATCGGACTCAATCGTCCAGACAAAATGAATGCAGCTGATGAAGAGATGTTGCATGGCCTCGCACTTGCCTATGGCGAATTAGAACGAGATAAAGACCTAAGAGTCGGATTAGTTTTTGCACACGGCGACCACTTCACCGCAGGTCTTGATCTTTTTGATGTTGGACCAAAAATGCAAACAGGAAAATTGCAACTTGTTCCTGAGGGCGGAATTGATCCTTGGGGAATTCAAACAAAGCAAGTTTCAAAACCAGTTGTGATGGCAACACGTGGAACGTGTTTCACTCTTGGAGTTGAACTTGCACTCGCATCAGACATTGTGATTGCAGCGAGTGATTCAAAGTTTGCACAACTTGAAGTTGCCAGAGCAATCCTGCCGTTTGGTGGCGGAACAATTCGACTTCCTAAAGTTGCCGGTCACGCCAAAGCGATGCAGTATTTGCTAACCGGTGACACATTTGGCGCAGAAGAAGCTCTCGCAATGGGAATGATCAATGAAATTGTTTCGCCCGGTGAAGAACTGAAGAGAGCAACTGAGTTTGCAGAAAAAATCGCAGCTCAAGCACCACTTGCAGTGCAAGCAACCTTGGCATCGGCAAGAAATTCAGACACTGAAAACGAAAAGCAGCAGTTGTTTTTGAGACTGGGCAAATTGATGGCAACCAAAGACGTCGAACGAGGGATGCAGGCCTTCATTTCGAAGCAACCAGCCCAATTTGAGGGCAATTAGTTGTCGGTTTAGTTCCAAGAACACCATCCGAATTTGTAGGTTTCATACAAAAACCCCGAAAATAGCCATTTTGTAGTTGTCGCCAGTCACGAAATTGCTAACACCCCCTGTTGGCCGCCAATTACTTGGTTTTGACTAGTGGTTGAGGTGAACCATGAGTGAAAACGATCTAAAGCTGGATGTCGCCGAAGTAGGCGAGCGAATTTTGGGACGGTGGGCGGACATTCGTCGCCACACCCGCAAAGTCATTATTGAAAATGAGCTGTTTAAGCCCGAAGGTGCTCCGATGGATCAGCACCGCGAATGGGTGCTGAAAGCGCTCAAGACTCTTGTCAAAGAAAACGCGACGCAATACGGATTCCCACAAGAACTTGGTGGACAAAGAAACCCAGGTGGATCTCTTTCATCTTTTGAAGAATTGGTATTTGGCGATGCTTCGCTGCAGATTAAGTTTGGCGTGCAGTGGGGACTATTCGGTTCAGCGATTCTTTACTTAGGAACCGACTATCACCACAAAACTTTCTTGCCAGGTGCAACTAACCTCGACACCCCTGGTGCATTTGCAATGACAGAGACCGGTCACGGATCTGATGTTGCATCTATTGGAACCACCGCCACCTATGATCCAGCAACAAAAGAATTTGTTATTCACACACCAGACAGACACAGCTACAAAGATTATTTAGGGAACGCAGCACTTCACGGAGAAGCTGCTGTTGTATTTGCACAGCTCTACACCGGAGGTGAACACCACGGTGTCCACGCATTCTTTGTTCCAATTCGCAAAAACGGAAAACTACTTCCTGGAGTTGGAGCAGAGGACGATGGACTCAAGGGTGGACTAAACGGAATCGACAACGGAAGACTCTTCTTCAATCAAGTTCGCATTCCTCGAGCAAATCTTCTAAACAGATATGCAGATGTCAGTGAAGACGGAACCTACACCTCTTCTATCGAATCACCGGGCAGAAGATTCTTTACCCAGCTAGGCGCACTTGTGCAGGGAAGAGTTTCCCTCACCGGTGCGGTTACCAATGCACAAAAGCTCGCACTAGATATTGCTGTTCGCTACTCACTCGAGCGTAAGCAGTTTCCAGGCGTTGATGGCAAAGAGGTAACGCTGCTCGACTACGGTCGTCACCAAAGAAGACTTTTGCCGCTCATTGCAAGAACCTATGCGCAGATCTTCACTCACCAAGAACTGCTCAACCAGTTCCACGCTGTCTTCACCGGAGAAAATGACACCGAGGAAACTCGTTCGGATCTTGAGACTGTATCTGCAGCCAGCAAAGCCCTGAGCACCTGGTATGCCCTAGACACAATCCAGCAGTGCCGCGAGGCCTGTGGCGGACAGGGCTTTATGGCCCAGCACAGACTCACTGGACTCAGAGCAGACCTGGATGTTTACGTCACCTTCGAAGGCGACAACAACGTCATGCTGCAGCTTGTTGCAAAGAGACTTCTGAGCGATTACGCAAAGGCATTCAAGTCACCAGACTTTGGAACACTCGCGCAATACGTTGCCGGGCAAGTTGGGGAGACTGCAATCAACCGCGGAGGACTTCGCGGACTCGCTCAGTCAATCACCGACTTCGGTTCAACCGCTCGCGCCGTTGGATTCGTAAAAGACGAAGAGCACCAGCACCAACTTCTCACTGACCGTGTTCACACCATGATTGCCTCAATCGCAAACAAGTTGAAGGCTGCTGGTAGTGACAAGGAAAAACAAGCCGAGCTGTTCAACCGTCACCAAAATGATTTGATCACAGCTGCTAGAGCACACGGCGAATTGATTATGTGGGAGGCCTTCACCTCAGCACTGAAAACAATCAAGGATGCTGACTCACTAAAGATTCTGACTTGGCTAAGAGACCTCTACGGTTTCACGCTGCTGGAAGAGAACCTTTCTTGGTATTTGATCAACGGAAGACTCTCCGGCGCGAGAGCTGAGGCAATCACCGAATACATCGACACCAGACTTCTGCCAAGACTTCGTCCACACGCAGAGAGTCTGGTTGATGCATTCTTGCTACCACCAGAGCTTGTCCGCACCACACTCGCTCGGGATGAGAGAGAGCGTCAAATGAATCGTCAAACCCTAGTGAGGAACTAAATGAAATCGCAGGAAGTTTATTTTGTTGACGGAGTCAGAACTCCGTTTGGTAAAGCCGGCGAGAAGGGCGTTTTCTGGAACACCAGGGCCGATGATCTTTCTGTCAAGACGGTGATTGGACTTTTGGAGCGTCATCCAAATCTTCCAAAGGAAGCAATTGATGATGTTGCAATTGCTGCAGCAAATCAAAAGGGAGACCAGGGATTACAGCTTGGTCGCTCGGTGAGCATTCTTGCTGGACTGCCAACCACTGTTCCTGGTTATGCCATTGACAGATGGTGCGCAGGTGCAATGACTGCAGTCACAACTGTTTCTAGCGCAATCGGAATCGGTGCTTACGATGTTGCACTCGCAGGTGGTGTTGAACACATGGGTCACCACCCGATGGGCGATGGGATGGATCCCAACCCACGTTTTCTAGCAGAGAAGCTCGTGAACCCAGAAGCGCTCAACATGGGAAACACCGCGGAAAAGATTCATGACCGCTACCCACACCTCACCAAAGAGCGCTCTGACTTACTCGGTCTGGCCAGCCAGAAGAAAGCGGCCAAGGCATACGAGAACGGCAAGATTCAGCCCGATTTGATTCCGGTGAGTGCCGCGAGCCCAGAGGGATTCAAGCTTGTAAGCAAGGACGAACACCTCAGGCCCGATGCAACTCTGGAGGGAATGAAGGATCTAAAAACACCTTTCCGCCCACACGGCAAAGTCACAGCCGGTAACGCATCACCACTGACAGATGGTGCAACCATGGCTTTGATCGCTGGCGAGGATGCAGTAAAGAAGTATGGCCTGAAGCCAAAGATGCGAATGGTTTCCTTTGCATTCGCTGGTGTTGAGCCGGAGATCATGGGCATCGGTCCAATTCCCTCGACAGAGAAGGCGCTTCAGAAAGCCGGCTTGTCGATGAATGACATCGGACTGATTGAAATCAACGAGGCATTTGCTATTCAGGTGCTGAGCTTTCTAGACCACTTCGGCATTGCCGATGATGATCCGAAGGTCAACCAATACGGTGGAGCGATTGCGATGGGTCACCCACTCGCCGCATCTGGAGTAAGACTGATGATTCAGCTTGCAAAACAGTTCGAGGAAAACAAAGACGTCCGCTACGGCATGACAACGATGTGTGTTGGCCTTGGAATGGGCGGAACTGTCATCTGGGAAAACACTTCTTACAGGGGCAAGTAAATGGAAAAGTACGCACCACTGCTGGAAAGCGATGAAGTAGTAACCCATTCCTATGTCAACGACATAACCCTTCCATCTGGAAAAGTTCTTGCACTAATCACACTTGATAATGGCAAGGACCACACCAGACCAAACACACTTGGCCCGAAGACTCTTCTTGAGTTGGCAGAAAAACTCGATCAGCTAAAAGAGCGAGCAAGCAAAAAGGAAATCCACGGCGTAGCTGTAACAGGCAAGCCATACTTTCTCGCAGCTGGTGCTGACCTCACCCACGTTCAAGATATTCGCGACAGAAAAATCGGAAGACTGATTGGCGAGCTAGGTCACTACTCGCTTGGCAAGCTTTCCGAGCTTGGCGTGCCATCTTTTGTTTTCATCAACGGTCTTGCACTTGGTGGCGGACTAGAAATCGCCCTGAATGCCGATTACCGAACAATCAACAAGACAGCTCCGGCAGTTGCACTGCCAGAGGTTTTCATCGGTTTGATTCCAGGTTGGGGCGGAGCATATTTACTTCCAAACCTAATCGGCATCAAAAACGCTTTGAAGGTAATCATTGAGAACCCTCTCAAGCAAAATCGCATGCTCAGCCCGGATGACGCGATGGAACTTGGCATTGCCGATGTGATGTTTGACTCAGCTCGCTTTTTGGAGCAATCGATTCAGTGGGCGGATGAGGTAATCAACGGTGCCAAGGTCAAGCGCAAGCACGAGCCAAACGCCATCGAGAAGGCAACCATTTGGGGACCTGCTGTTTCCATTGCCCGCTCCATGGTTGAAGAGAAGCTTGGCAAAGTTCCACTATCTCCCTATATGGCCCTTGACCTAATTGCTGCCGCCAAGAGCGGAAGCAAAGAAGAAGCATTCAAGCGCGAAGATGATGCAATCGAAGAACTAATTGCTTCAGATCAGTTCCGAGCATCAATCTATGCATTCAACCTGGTTCAGAAGCACGCCAAGAAACCAACCGGAGCGCCAGATAAGTCGTTAGCTCGCAAGGTGACCAAGGTTGGTGTGATTGGTGCGGGACTCATGGCTTCTCAATTTGCTCTTCTGTTTCTAAGAAGATTGCAGGTGCCAGTTGTCATTACTGATGTTTCGCAGGATCGAATTGATAAGGGAATTCAATACATTAAGGACGAGTTGCAGAAGCTGGTTGACAAGGGAAGACTCTCAACCGACGACAGAAACCGCTTCATCGGAAATCTCTCAGGTTCGCTTGACTACTCAGCATTCGCAGACTGCGATTGGGTAATTGAAGCTGTATTCGAAGAGCTAAAGATTAAGCAGGAAGTCTTTTCGAAGCTGGAGCAATATGTTTCAGCTGAGTGCATCTTGGCTACCAACACCTCGTCCCTATCAGTCGATGCGATGGCAACCAGTCTGAAAAATCCAGAGCGCCTGGTTGGCTTCCACTTCTTCAACCCAGTAGCCGTGATGCCGCTGGTTGAGGTTGTAAGAGCTAACAAGAGCAGCGATGAGGCAGTGGCAACTGCCATGGAGGTTGCGAAGAATCTAAAGAAGACTGCGGTGATCACCTCCGACTCAGCAGGCTTTGTGGTCAACAGATTGCTCGGGTATCTCCTGGGTGAGGCGATGAGAGCTGTTGATGAAGGCGCGAGTTTCGAGGAAGTTGCAAACGCAATTGCACCACTTGGTCTACCAATGAATCCATTTGATCTGTTGGAGCTCGTGGGGCTAAAGGTTGGAGCACACGTTCTTGACTCAATGCACGCATTCAATTCTGATCGTTTCTATGCGAGTGCGAACCTTCACAAACTGGCTGAACACGGAAAACTGTTAGAGCGCGACGGCAAGGGCAAGATCAAGGGCTATGACAAACAGGCCATTGCAATTGTTTCTGGTGGCAACAGCCCAAGAACTGCCGAGCAGATCTTTGAAGGCGTTCAAGTTGGTCTTGCGAAAGAGATCAAACTGATGCTGGATGAAAAGGTCGTTGGAACAGCGCAAGACATTGATTTGTGCATGATCATGGGAGCAGGCTGGCCATTCCACCTGGGTGGCATCACTCCATACCTAGATCGCTGCGGAGCAAGTCAAAAGGCATTTGGCGGCAGCTTCCACACACCAATGATTATTGGCGTTAGAGACTAGAAGGGCTTTGCGCCAATCTGACGAGAAATCTCTTCAGCTACCTCGATGTTTGCAACAGTGTCGGCTGCGGTGTGAACGGGTGATTCAACTCTTCCCTCAGATACGTATTTCGCAAAGTAGTTGACTTGATAACACAGCCCTTCGTGGCCTTGAATTGAAGATTCGTCGCGCCATGACTGTTCTTTGAAATACAGGTTCTTATCGCGCAGCTTGATTCCAGAAGGAACAAAGAACGGTTCGTCCACAACAACAACCCCATTCTCGAATGCGCAACTAGCAGTTGTAGGAATGGTGGAAATGCCAGATGAAATTAGCTGGGCACGGGCTCCATTCGCATATTCCAGAGTTGCAAATGTCTCCATGTCCAAATCATTCTCATCGACCTTGCCTGTGGCAATTAAGTTGACAGGATTTCCCATGAACTGCTGAGCTATGGCTATGGGGTAGATGCCCATGTCATAAATGATTCCACCGCCACCCTTGGTCCAAAGTCTTGCGCTGTGGCTATTGTCAACGCAGAAGTTCGCAGAAAGTAGCCTCGGCTGTCCGAGCTCTCCCTCGGCTAAAAGTTTGCGAATAACTGTGGATTGAGGCAAGTACCTCGTCCACATCGCTTCCATGGCCAGTAAGTTTTTTGATTTGGCTAGTTCAAAAATCTGTCTCGCTTGGTCAGGGGAATATGTAATTGGTTTTTCAACGAGGACATGCTTTCCTGCATTTAGCGCAAGCATTGCGTGTTCGAAGTGGTCTGATTGCCAACTGGCGATGTAAACAGCGTCAACATCTTTTGAATTGACTAGCTGTTCGTAGCTTTCAAGAACTGTTTCGATTCCAAATTTTTGAGCGAATGCCTTTGCGCGCTCTGGCGATCTTGAGGCAACAGCGCTGAATTTTTGACGTGTGTTCTTCAGGCTAGTTTCAACTAAAGAACTTGCGATTTTTCCTGGTCCAATCACTCCCCATCGAAGTGAGGGAACGGA
>JBMSYD010000030.1:0-11380 GCA_049426345.1 Aquiluna sp. | reverse complement strand
CTAAGCGCTGCACAACGATCACAAACTAGCGCCTGGCGGCAAATCCAGTTTGAATCAGAGTTTCAATTAGCTCTGGATAGTCAATCCCACTGGCAGCAAATAAAGATGGATACATCGAGATTGGTGTGAAGCCGGGCATGGTATTGATTTCCGTAATTACAAAACCATCCTCGGTCAAAAAGAAATCAGTTCTGGCTAGGCCGGAGCAGCCAATTGCCTCAAAGGCTCTAATTGCAGCCCTTTGCATCTCAGCAAGCTCAGAATCAGAGAGCTCTGTTGGAACCAGTAGCTCAGCTGAGTTGTCGATGTATTTGGCCTCGTAGTCGTAGAACTCTCGAGTAGTGATCTTGATTTCACCAGCTAGTGACACCTTGAGCTCTCCACTCGGAAGTTGCAAAACAGAACACTCAACTTCTCGACCAACTACCTGCTTCTCTACCAGCACTTTGTCATCGAATTCAAAAGCCGACTCAATGGCTGACTGCAGATCATCTGCTTGCTTTACCTTGGTAACTCCTACGGAAGATCCCGAGCGTGCAGGCTTCACAAAGCAAGCAGGAGATAACAGAAGCTCAGCCTTCGCTAGAAAATGATTGTGCTTTTTGTCCCAGTCAGCTTTTTCAATTACAAACCCTTCGGCCACTGTTAGACCAGCCTGTTGGAAGATGCTCTTGGAGTAAGCCTTATCCATCGCGAGAGCAGAAGCTAAAACGCCGTTTCCAACGTAAGGAATGCCGCATAACTGCAAAAGCCCTTGGATGGTTCCGTCTTCGCCGTTGACTCCGTGCAGCACTGGAAATGCGATGTCGATGGTACCCAGGGACTCGCCACTTGCCAGTCTGAGCTCTCCCCCGCCTAGGGGCATTACTAATTCCGGAGATGCTTCACTAACTTTTGGATAATCAGCGAGTTTCCAACTTGGCGAGATGTTTTGTAGGACAAACCGACCCGTTGGGGTAATTCCGACAGGGATTACCTGGTACTTCTTTTTATCAATCGCCGAAAGAACACCTAGAGCAGTGACGCAAGAGACCGAGTGTTCAGGTGATGCACCACCGTAGATAAGCGCCAGCTTCTTCATTACTCAACCTCAACATCATCTGCCAAATTCAGCTGCTTACCAAAGTCAGCTGGCTTCATTCTGCCCTCAATTACTTCGCTGACTTGGCTGACAATCGGCATTTCTATTCCCAGTCGATCTGCAATTGCTAGAACCGGTTCAACAGAGCTCAATCCCTCGGCAGTCTGCTTTAGTCTTTGCAGAATCTCACTTTTTTCAATTCCTTGACCGAGCATTTCGCCGGCCCGGAAATTCCTGGAAAGGGAAGACTCACTGGTGGCAATTAGGTCCCCCAGTCCTGCTAGCCCAAACATGGTCCTTCTTCTGGCTCCGTGAGCGACAGCAAATTTTGTGATTTCGGACAGACCCCTGGTCATAATGGAGGCTTTGGTGTTTTGACCATAGCCAATACCCGAAACAATTCCGATCGCCACGGCGATTAAGTTCTTTAGAACACCGCCCAATTCGGTTCCAATGACATCGGTATTAGTAAAGACCGTGAAGTATTCACTGGAGCAAATGCGAGCTACCTCACTTGCCCGATTCGGATCTGAACAAGCCGCAACAGCTGCAGCGGGCTCGCCCCTCGCTATCTCGAGAGCAAGGTTTGGACCGGATAAAACTGCAATCTGCTCTAACGGTATTCCGGTGGACTCAGAAATTACCTCGCTCATTCTTTTTCCGGTACCGGATTCCAGACCCTTCATCAGGCTAATCAAAATTGCAGTTGAAGGGATAAGTGAACTCCACTGCTCAAGAGAAGAGCGGAGCTGCTGGGATGGAACTGCGATGTAAATCTGCTCCGCCTGTTCAAGGGCAAAACCAATGTCCGATGTTGCGGTCAAGTTTTTGGGCAGCTCAATGTCTGGAAGATATTCATGATTGGTTGAGTGCTGATTTATCTCGTCGGCTTGCTCGCTGCGTCTGGCCCAAATCAAAACATCATTGCCGCCATCAGCAATAACTTTGGCGATGGTGGTTCCCCAGCTTCCAGCGCCTAAGACGACTATTTTGCTCACTTCTTTTTCCTGAAGTTTCCTGTTTCGTCTTGCTCATGCTCAGTTGGGTCCCAGAGCTTGGCAGGTGGAGTCTCTCCTCGCATTTCGCCAACCAAGGCAGCAACTTTGTTCATCACCATCTCGGTAGCTTGATTCACCTGCTCGGTCGTTGGGTTAGTGCCAATGCTCAGCTGAATCGGGTCTCCAATCTTCACCTTTACAAGGTGAAACGGATTCGGACGAAAACGAAGGTTGTAGTTTCCAAGAACTTTGTGAACTCCCCAGTGAGCGGCTGGAACTATCGGAACACCAAGTTCAGCTGCCATGCGAATAGCACCGGACTTACCGCGCATCGGCCAAAGCTCTGGATCACGCGTGAGAGTTCCCTCTGGAAAGACAACTACCACCTGCCCGGCCTTGATGAATTCCTTGGCTGCTCTAAGTGGCTCTTCATTTGACTTACCACCTCGAAATACCGGTATCTGCCCAACCTTTGGAAGTAGAAAACCCAAGATGGGAACCTTGAAGAGGGATGCCTTTGCTAGGTAATGCGGCACGCGCTTCATGTGCAAGTAAACCGAATAGGCGAATGCGAGTGGGTCCAGGTAGCTCAGGTGATTTCCAACCAGAACATAACCACCCTTTGGCAGTTTCTCTACTCCCTCGGTCTTGATGCGCATGGTTAGCCGAAGAAGTGGGGCCAAGATAATCGCGACGAGAACAAACAGAAGGTTGTTTTCCCGTTTGGGGATCTTGGGAACCGTTAGGTCTGACACGCTAGGCCTCAAACTCGAATTCTGCGCCGAGGTCCTCAAGTTTGTTTAGGAATTTCTCATATCCCCTAGAGATCAGCTGAACATTGCTTACCCGCGAGGTTCCCTTAGCCGCCAAAGCAGCAACGACGTGTGAGAAGCCGCCTCTGAGGTCTGGCACAACGATGTCTGCTCCAATTAGTTCGGTTGGTCCCGAAATAACGGCTGAGTGGTTGAAGTTGCGCTGACCAAATCGGCAAGGGTGTCCGCCAAGACACTCTCGATAGATCTGAATGTTGGCACCCATCTTCCTTAGGGCTTCTGTGAAACCAAACCTTTGCTCGTAAACAGTTTCGTGAACAATCGATAGGCCATTGGCCTGGGTCAAAGCAACCACTAGTGGTTGCTGCCAATCAGTCATGAAACCTGGATGAACGTCGGTTTCGATAACTACTGGCTGAAGTTCAGATCCAGGGTGATAAAAGCGAATTCCATTTTCTTGGATATCGAACTGTCCACCGACTTTTCTGAAGACATTCAAAAAGGTCATCATGTCAACCTGGTTGGCACCGCCAACGAATATGTCTCCGCCAGTTGCGAGCGCTGCAGCTGCCCAGGAGGCTGCCTCGTTACGATCCATGATGGAGCGGTGGGTGAAACCCTTGAGCTCCTTGACGCCTTCAATGCGGATTGTTCGGTCAGTGTCGACGGAAATGATGGCACCCATTTTTTGCAAGATTGAAATCAGGTCAATGATCTCCGGCTCAATGGCCGCACCGGTGAGTTCCGTCTTTCCTTCAGCTGTAGTTGCTGTGAGCAGCACCTGCTCGGTTGCACCAACCGAAGGGTATGGAAGAGAAATCTTGGTTCCCTTCAGTCCATTTGGTGCGCTAAGTCTGGTGCCGCCGGGAAGTTTTTCAATTACCGCACCGAATTCCCTGAGCACATCGAAGTGGAAATCAACCGGTCTTGAACCAATTTCACAACCACCCAAACCTGGTATGAATGCCTCACCCAATCGGTGCAGTAGTGGTCCACAAAAAAGAATTGGAATTCTGGATGATCCAGCAAATGCGTCAATGTCAACCATTCGAGCTTGTTCGACGTTGGATGGGTCCAGAACCATATCTCCAGTTGCTGCATCGTGCGTGATTGTCACGCCATGCAAATTGAGAAGATTAGAAACAACTTCAACATCAGAAATGTGAGGAACGTCTAAGAGCCTGGACGGAGTTTCACCAAGTAGCGATGCGACCATCGCCTTGGTCACCAGGTTCTTGGCACCCTTTAGATCTACGCGACCCTTTAGGGGTTTGCCGCCCTCGATGGTGATTTGGCTCAATCAAACTCCTTTGGCAGGGAGAGTGGTGGGTCTCCACGACTCTCGTCTGGCCTCATACTCGGCTATCGCCGCTTCGTTTTGAAGAGTAATCCCGATGTCATCGAGGCCCTCCATCAGCCGCCACTTAGTGTATTCGTCAATCTCAAATGGGACTACGGTGTCGCTGAATCGAACCTCTTGGGCAGGCAAATCAACCTGTAATTCCAGCCCAGGATTTGCCTCCATAGCCTGCCACAACAGTTCAGTGTCGCTTTCGCTAATAACCCCAGCAATCAGACCCTGCTTACCAGCGTTGCCAAGGAAGATGTCTGCGAATTTGGAGCTGAAAACTGCTTTGAATCCGTAGTCGCGAAGAGCCCAAACAGCGTGTTCACGAGATGAGCCTGTACCAAAATCACTTCCCGCAACGAGCACCTGAGCATTCTTATAAGGAGTTTGATTCAAAACAAAATCTTCGTCATTTCGCCAGTGTGCAAAAAGCCCATCTTCAAAACCAGTCTTGGTGATGCGCTTGAGATAAACGGCAGGAATGATTTGATCGGTGTCAACATTGCTTCTGCGAAGCGGAGCACCAACGCCAGAAAAAACTGAAATTCTCTCCATTAATTCTCCACATCCGCTGGTGAGGACAGGGTTCCTCTAATTGCAGTTGCCGCCGCTACCACCGGTGATACGAGGTGGGTTCTAGCTCCCTTGCCCTGGCGTCCTTCAAAGTTTCTGTTGGAGGTCGATGCGGCACGTTCCCCCGGGCCAAGCTGATCAGGGTTCATTCCCAGACACATTGAACAACCAGCAAATCGCCACTCCGCTCCAAATTCCTTGAAGACCTTGTCTAGGCCTTCCTCCTCAGCCTGCAATCTAACTTTTTGTGAGCCTGGTACAACCATCATTCGAACACCGTCGGCTTTTTTCTTGCCCTTGATGATTGCAGCCGCTGCGCGAAGATCTTCGATACGGGCGTTGGTGCAGGAGCCTAGGAAGACAGTGTTAACGGCAATGTCTTTCATCTTGGTTCCAGGTTTAAGGTCCATGTATTCCAGTGCTCGCTCGGCTGCTGCTCGCTCGGCTGGATCTTCCATGTCTGCTGGATTAGGAACGCTCTCTAGAAGTGAGACGCCTTGTCCGGGGTTGGTGCCCCAAGTCACAAACGGGTCAAGAGTGTTCGCATCAATGAAAACTTCTGCATCAAAAACTGCACCTTCATCAGTTTTGAGAGTCTTCCAATACTCCATGGCACGATCCCACTCTTCGCCCTCTGGGGCGTGTGGGCGACCTTTGAGGTACTCAAAGGTGATTTCATCTGGCGCAACCATTCCTGCTCGAGCCCCTGCCTCAATTGACATGTTGCAAATTGTCATGCGGCCCTCCATGGAAAGAGAGCGAATGGCACTGCCACGGTACTCAAGAACATAGCCCTGTCCACCACCGGTGGAGATTTTGGCAATCACGGCCAAGATGATGTCCTTTGCGGTTACCCCTGGGCGAAGCGTGCCCTCGACATTTATCGCCATGGTCTTGAATGGTTTTAGGGGAAGGGTCTGGGTCGCGAGAACGTGCTCAACTTCGCTTGTGCCAATTCCCATTGCCAGCGCACCAAATGCACCGTGGGTCGAGGTGTGTGAATCGCCACAGACAATTGTGAGGCCCGGCATGGTCAGTCCCAGCTGCGGACCTACCACGTGAACGATTCCCTGGTTCTTATCCCCCAAGGAGTGAATTCTTACTCCGAATTCTTTGGTGTTTGTCCGCAGGGCTTCGACCTGAGTCCTGGAAGTTGGCTCTGCGATAGGAAGATGGATATCGATTGTCGGAGTGTTGTGGTCCTCGGTTGCAATGGTCAGATCTTTTCGGCGAATGTCTCTGCCGGCTAAGCGCAAACCATCAAAAGCTTGCGGGCTAGTCACCTCGTGAATTAGGTGCAGGTCGATGTAAAGCAAATCGGGTGCACCGTTTTCCCCTTTGACCACGATGTGGTCGTTCCATAGCTTTTCAGCCAGGGTTAGGGGTTTGCTCATTTACTCACCTCAGAAGTGCGCGAAAGTCAAGTTTAGAGCAACCGCTAGAGTGGCAAGGTGGAACAAATTAGGACCGAAGAACTAGCGAAAATACAGGCCAAAACGGTCCGAACTCTCGCAATCGGTCAGGCTCTAGGTGGTTTCGGGTTTGGCTCGACCCTTTCAGTTGGCGCCATTATGGCTACCGAACTTTCTGGTTCTGCTGCCTGGTCTGGGGCAGCTGCGACTCTAAGCACCCTTGGTTCTGCATTCGTGGCAATTCCACTAGCCAAAATCGCCGCCAAACGCGGTCGCAGATATGCCCTTGCAACCGGAGCGGGTCTTGCAATCTTTGGTGCAATCGGAATGATTCTTGCCGCAACTCTGCGCTCATTTCCAATCGAGCTTGGCGCTCTCTTTCTACTTGGCGCAGCAACCGCGGTTGGACTGCAGGCAAGGTTTGCAGCTGCCGACATTCCTACTAATCGCCCAAAAGCAAAAGACATTTCAATTGTGGTCTGGGCAACCACCTTGGGTGCGGTGGTTGGTCCGAACCTAATTGCACCAGGCGAAGCGCTTGGTTTGGGTCTTGGTCTTCCTCATTTAGCCGGGCCTTTCGTGCTGACCATCATTGCGCAATCTCTTTCGACAGCTTTTTTCTGGTTTGGACTCAAACCCGATCCGCTCTTACTTGCTCAGCAAATGAGTGGAGGGAACGGGAATATTCCGCAACGAAAGTTCAAGGAAGCCGCATCAATAATTCGCACCAAGCCGATTGCGGCATTCGCAGTGGTGAGCATTGCGCTCAGTCACATGGTGATGGTTTCTGTGATGTCAATGACCCCAGCTCACCTAAGTGGCGAGGGGCACTCGTTGGCTGATGTTGGTTTCACAATTTCATTGCACGTTGCCGGCATGTATGCATTCTCACCTGTATTTGGAATCATTAGTGACAGGTTTGGGGCTCGGCCAACCATTCTGACCGGTCAGCTGATTCTTCTAATCTCTCTCGCAGTCTCAGGTTTTGGAGCAAACAACTTCACCCTTGTTGTAATTGGGTTGTTTCTGCTCGGTCTTGGTTGGTCGGCTGGCACGGTTGCAGGCAGCGCGCTGCTAAGCCAAGAACTATCAACCGAGGAAAAACCAGTGGTGCAAGGTTTTAGTGACTCACTAATGAGTCTCTCCGGTGCTTTTGGTGGGGCAATCTCAGGAACCATCTTGACGCTTTATGGCTTTGGTGGACTCAACGCAGCTGCACTGCTGCCTGTGATCATGATTGTCTTGGCTGCCGGCTATTCAAGACGCTGGCAATAAAAAATCCCGCTTCCGAGATTTTGTCATCAGAAGCGAGATTTGTGACCCCAGGGGGATTTGAACCCCCGCTACTGCCGTGAGAGGGCAGCGTCCTAGGCCGCTAAACGATGGGGCCGAATTGCAACCTAGAAATCATGCCACAGATACCCCGCTTGAGCAATCTACCGGCTGAGAAGGCCGAGTGCGGCTGGTCGAAGACTGACGCTGAAGGGAGCGGGGCCGATGATTTCGCCATCACATGTCATTGGGAATCCATCATTTTCAATCCGGATGTTTTTGGCTTTAAAGATCTCAACCTCTTTGAACTTCACGTGCTCACCTTGATAGACAGTCGGAAAGATGCGAAGTAGCTGAGGCCTAGACACCTCATGCAGGATGAAAACCTCCGCTTCACCGTCATTCATTTCTGATGAGGGAGATATTTTCATTCCCCCGCCAAAGTTTTTGACATTCGCTACCCCACAAAGCATTGCCTTGAACTCTCGCTCAACTCCATCAGCGATCAATCGATAGGAAATGGGCTTGAACTTAGGTAGCTCCAGCAGCATTGCCGCCACATAGGAATTGGGGCCCTTCGGCCACTTCAAGCCATTTGCCCTTTCTGCACAAAGTGCATCAAACCCGGCAGAGATGGATCCAAAGGACCAGAAACTGCGATAGGAAGTCTCTACCCACATCACATCCACTCTTCTTGGGCTCTTGATGCCTTCAGCGATGTTGTAAACGGCACCGGCAGGATCATTCAAAGCAATCCCAAGTTCACGCACCTGATCATTGCCACTGCCCGCTGGAACCAGTCCAATTGGTAGTGATGTTTCCATCGCAATGTTTACTCCGAGTTGGCTTGTTCCATCACCACCGATTGCGACTATTCCAGAAAGCTCACTTGCTTTCTCGAGAGACAAGTCGTGGGCTGCTTTGGCTGAGGTAGAGCTGAGATTGATGGTTGGGATTCCAACTTCGCGAAACGCGGCAAGGGCCTGGTCTCCAACCAGCTGGCCACGACCGCGATTGGCGGCCGGGTTGATGATTACTCCTAGTGGCTTCATTGCCACCTCCTAATATCGACAAAGATAGACCTTGAATTGAGGTGTCGCTATGAAAATCACCAAATATGAGCACGCTTTGTTGGTTCTTGAAGAGGGCGGCACCCAGCTCGTCCTAGATCCAGGCGCATATTCGACCCTCCCGCCACTGACAAATGTGGAGGCGGTAGTTTTCACCCACATCCACGACGATCACACGTCCGCGTCTCACGTCGAGACAATTCGCAAACAGTTTCCTTCGGCCAAATTGTTTGGGCCTAAAGAGGTCGCTGAAAAACTTAGTGGACACCCAGTCCAGGTTGTTTATCACGGGGACCACTATGAAACTGGCAATTTTTCAATGGATTTCTATGGTGATTTGCACCAGGTGATTCACCGTTCGATTCCTCTAGTTCAAAACGTCGGGGTCATGGTCAATTCAAAGCTTTACTACCCAGGTGATAGCTATACATTTCCAGAAGGCAAAGTTGATGTTCTAGCCTGTCCCTCTAGTGCGCCATGGCTGAGAATTTCTGATGTCATTGATTTTCTAAATCTGGTTAGACCAAAACGTTGTTTTCCGACCCACAATGTTCTGCTGTCTGACCAAGGGAACGCTCTTCAGAACTCCCGAATTCAACAGGTTGTCGAATCTCACTCCGGGGAGTTTAGATACCTGCAAATTGGAGATAGCTGGGAAGTCTAGATCGCCACAATCACGGATGCGATTAGATTTGCAATCGTGGTCCCGCCCCACAACCGCTTCTCTTTTTCGCTTCTTGTGATGTTGTTCAAAATCGCCGCAGGAACGTTGAAAACAACAATCCCCCAGTTCACCAGCTGATTGAGATCTGGCTGAAGCAGCTGGGGCAAAACACCAAGCTGAGCTAAGTAGTGGCCAGCGATTGCTAGGCCAATCAAGAATGTGAGCGCACTTGCCGCGCGGTAAGGATTTGCTAGTACCTCGCTCTGTTGACCGCCATAGGCATATTCGCCTAGCGGGGCGCCAAGGACAATCGCCAGCTGAAACAGCGCAAGGGCAAAAAAGGAGAAAACCAGGAATCCGGCCGCAAATTGATCAAGCAATTTGGGCCTTTCTTTGCTGGGGTGCCTGGACTCGAACCAAGAACAAAGGAACCAGAAACCTTCGTGTTGCCAATTACACCACACCCCATCAGGGACGCTACGTCGCTCGGATTATCTTAGTGTGCCTGGGCGAAGGCTTCTAGCCGAGCTAATGAGCGCTGTTTGCCGAGGATTTCTAAGCACTCAAAAAGAGGTGGTGTGACCCTTCTTCCAGATACTGCCACTCTCACAACCGCAAAAGCATCCCTTGGCTTTAGTTGCTGCTTTTCAATCAAAGCGTCGCTCAAAGTTTGCTGGATGGCCTCGGTTCTGAAATCTTGCAGAGCTGCTAGCGCCTCATGCGCTAAAGATGCAATCTTTCCTGCCTCGGTTGGCAATTGCTTCAACGCCTCTTCTTCAAACGTCAGCTCATCTGAAAAAAGGAAGCCGAGCATTCCACTGGCTTCGCTCAACACCGTAATTCTTTCCTTCACCAGTGGAAGCGCCTTCGCTAGGTCTGAAAGCTGCTGCGGGGAGGGACTCGCAGGAAGAGTCCCCGCTGAAATAAGGTATGGAAGCACTCGCTCTTGGAACTCCTCATCAGACAGAAGCCGAATGTGGGAGGCGTTAATTGAATCTGCCTTCTTCTGGTCGAACCGAGCAGGGTTTGGATTAACAGTTGCGACATCAAATGTTTTGCACATTTCATCCAGAGTAAAGATGTCTCGATCCGCTGAAATGGACCACCCCAGAAGAGCCAAGTAGTTGAGAAGGCCTTCTCGAATAAATCCTCTGTCGCGGTGAAGAAATAGATTGCTCTCCGGATTGCGCTTGGAGAGCTTCTTGTTTCCCTCACCCATTACGAATGGAAGGTGACCGAATCTAGGAACAAACTTTGCAATTCCAGCTTCATAGAGTGCGTTATAGAGAGCAATTTGGCGCGGGGTAGAAGATAGAAGGTCCTCTCCTCGGAGCACGTGGGTAACTCCCATCAGCGCATCGTCAACCGGATTCACAAGGGTGTAGAGCGGCTCTCCCCCTGGGCGAACAACCACGAAGTCCGGAAAAGATCCTTTTGGAAAGGTAATCTCGCCGCGAACCAAATCCACAAAACTAATTTCTTCATCTGGAACTCTAAGGCGCAGAGCCGGCTGTCGACCTTCGGACAAGTATCGTTGGCGATCAGCATCGGAGAGGTCTCTCTCCGAGTTGTCATAGCCGAGCTGGACAGCTCGGCCATTTGCCTTGTTTCGCTCTTCGATTTCCTCGGCAGTCAAAAAGCTCTCATAGAGATGACCGGATTGTTTGAGCTTCTCGACCACTTCCTGATAGATGTGGCCTCGCTGAGACTGGCGATAGGGTTCGTTGGGCCCGCCAACATCGATACCCTCATCCCAATCGAGACCAAGCCAGCGAAGAGCTTCAACGATTTGCTCATAGCTCTCCTCGCTGTCGCGAGAAGCATCGGTGTCTTCGATTCTAAAAACGAATTTTCCACCCTGACTTCTTGCATAGGCCCAATTGAAAAGAGCCGTGCGAACAAGACCAACGTGAGGAGTCCCAGTCGGAGAAGGGCAAAAGCGCACAACAATGTCACTGCCTTGTGCAGAAGTTACGGGGGCGGAAAGTTGAGTCATAGCGAAAGTAAGCCTAGGCCACAGTGTTAGAAAGAACTCCGATTCCCTCGATCTCACACTCAACCAGATCCCCGCTCTTGATTCCAGAGATGCCAGCTGGTGAGCCAGTGAGAATTACATCGCCCGGAAATAGGGTGAGGTTTTGTGAGACATAGGAAATGAGGGCTTCGGGACTAGAAATCATGTTGTCTGT
>JBMSYD010000029.1:0-11461 GCA_049426345.1 Aquiluna sp. | reverse complement strand
GACGGGCTGTAGCGCAGCTTGGTAGCGCACTTGACTGGGGGTCAAGGGGTCGCGGGTTCAAATCCCGCCAGTCCGACAAACATCGCTTAGACAGACATTAGAAATCGGAGTAGCCGATGAGTATGAGTTTGATTGCGGCAGTAGCTCTTTGGATGATTGTTCCAATTGGAATTGTCGGTAGCCTTCTGCACTTTGCCTTTGACTGGTCGAAGCACAATCGATTTGTGGCGGTGTTTGCTGCGGTAAATGAAAGTTATTGGGAGCACATAAAGATTGCGGTTTGGCCCACTTTCCTTATGCACAGTGTCCTATTTTCAGTCGGTGGATTCAAGTATCCGTCTTTTCTTCCCGCCGCAACCATCTCTCTTTATGCCATTCCGATAACGATGGTTGGCATTGTGTTTCTGTATAAGTTTTTTCTCAAGCGCAATGTTTTATGGATTGACATAGCAACTTTTTTCGTCGTGATTTTGGTTTCGCAGGTCATCTTTACAAGTTTGTTAGTGGACATAAGCCCCTCTATATCGACAATCATCCTTTCAAGCCTGTTCTTGATTGCCTTGCTATCGGCATTTTTAGTGTTTACCCTGCACCCACCAAAGGAGCCCGATGTCTTTGTCGATCCGCTCAATCTCAAGTATGGGCTGCAAGCCCACCCGGACATTGAATCGGACAACCCGCAAGATAAAAGCTGAATTTATTCGATCATTTATTCGGAATCAGCCGGGAAGTTAGCGCTAACCCCTAGAATTGCCTTTTGCTCAACAGACCCTAACGGTAGAGAAAATTCATGGCCTCCAACGAACAGCTTCGTAATGTCGCGATTGTCGCGCACGTAGATCACGGCAAAACCACTTTGGTTGATGCCATGCTTCGACAAACCGGAGCCTTCTCAGCTCACGCTGCTGTCGGCGAGAGGGTGATGGACTCTGGCGACTTGGAAAAGGAAAAGGGAATCACCATCCTGGCCAAGAACACCACGGTGACCTACTCGGGCCCAGCGGCCGGTGGCAAAGAGATTCGCATCAACGTAATTGACACTCCTGGCCACGCCGATTTTGGTGGTGAGGTTGAGCGCGGTCTTTCGATGGTCGACGGCGTGGTGCTACTCGTTGATGCGTCAGAAGGACCACTGCCACAAACAAGGTTTGTCCTTCGCAAGGCGCTAGAAGCTAAACTGCCGGTGATTCTGGTGGTCAATAAGACAGATCGACCAGATGCTCGAATCGATGAGGTGGTTGAAGAAAGCCACGATCTTCTGCTGGGATTGGCCTCGGATCTACACGACACGGTTCCTGACCTGGATGTTGACTCAATCCTTGAGTTGCCAGTGATTTATGCATCGGGCCGCGCAGGAAGAGCGTCACTAACTCAGCCGGCCGATGGAGCTTTGCCAGATTCAGAGAATCTAGAGCCGCTATTTGAAACGATTTTGAAGTATGTGCCAGCGCCTTCCTTTGAAGAGGGAGCTCCGCTGCAGGCGCACGTTACAAACCTGGATGCCTCGCCCTTCCTAGGTCGTTTGGCGCTGATCCGAATCTTCAACGGCGAAATCAAAAAAGGTCAGCAGGTTGCATGGGTTCGCCAGGATGGCACAACCCAACAGGTGAAGATCACCGAGCTGCTGGGAACTAAGGCTCTAGATCGACACCCAATTGATCAGGCAGGACCTGGCGACATCGTTGCGGTTGCCGGCATTGAGGAAATCACCATCGGTGAATCGCTCTGTGATCCAAACGATGTCAGACCGCTTCCGCTGATTCAGGTAGACGAGCCTGCCATCTCCATGACTATTGGAATTAACACCTCCCCAATGGCTGGTCGCGTCAAGGGTGCCAAAGTAACCGCTCGCTTGGTGAAAGAAAGACTTGATCGCGAGCTAATCGGAAATGTTTCCATCAAGGTTCTTCCGACCAACAGGCCAGATGCCTGGGAAGTGCAGGGTAGAGGGGAGCTCGCTCTCGCAATCTTGGTTGAGCAGATGCGACGTGAGGGCTACGAACTTACGGTTGGTAAACCTCAGGTGGTCACTAAGACCATTCAAGGCAAGCTGCATGAACCATTCGAAGATCTAACTATTGACACCCCAGAGGAATTCTTAGGTGCTGTGACGCAGCTATTGGCTGCCAGAAAAGGCAGAATGCTAAATCTGATTAATCATGGAACCGGCTGGGTCAGAATGGAATTCAAAGTTCCATCTAGAGGACTAATCGGTTTCAGAACTGAATTTCTAACCACTACCAAGGGATCGGGAATTGCAAATGCTCTTGCTGCGGGTTATGAGCCGTGGGCGGGAGACATTGTTACCCGTCAGAACGGATCTTTGGTTGCGGACCGAGCAGGAGTTGCAACACCATTTGCCATGATCGCGCTGCAAGAGAGAGGGACCTTCTTCGTTGAGCCCACCAGTGAGGTATACGGCGGCATGGTGGTTGGCGAAAACTCCAGACCTGAAGACATGGATATCAACATCACCAAAGAAAAGCAGTTGACGAATATGCGAGCTGCCTCCGCTGACAGCTTTGTTGGCCTAACGCCTCCCAAAAAGCTTTCCCTCGAAGAAAGCTTGGAGTTTGCGCGTGAAGATGAGTGCGTAGAGGTAACTCCCGATGCAATTCGAATTAGAAAAGTGGAACTAGATCCAAACGTCAGAGCGAGACTAGCCTCCGCTAGAAAGCGCAGCGCGGAAAACTAATTTCCAGAGTTGCCGTAAAGGCGATCTCCAGCGTCACCAAGACCAGGAACGATGTAGCCAATCTCGTTTAGCTTTTCGTCAAGTGCAGCAAGGTGAACAGTCACTGGCTTGTTAGGCCACTTTTTTTCAACGTGATTTTTCACGGCGGCAACACCCTCCGGTGCACCTAACAGGCAAATGCAGGTGGCAGCTGTTGCGCCGCGTTCAAATGCATAATCGATTGAATCGATGAGCGTTCCACCGGTTGCCAGCATTGGGTCAATGAGAAAAACCTCACGGTTATCAAGGTGATCGGGCAGGCGATTCGCGTAGGTGACGGGCTGCAGCGTTTCCTCGTTGCGCTTGATGCCAAGAAAGCCAACTTCGGCATCGGGCAGGAGGCGAGTGATTCCACCCAGCATCCCTAGACCCGCCCGCAGAATCGGAATGATTAGAGGGGTAGGTTTTGCAAGTTGCTTACCCATTGTCTTGGTGAGGGGAGTCTCTACCTCTTTATCAACCGTCTTTAGGCCTTTGGTAGCCTCGAATGTGAGCAGCGCTACTAGCTCCTCTACCAGTTGGCGAAACTGCGCACTTGGGGTGGTTTTATCTCTGAGCAGAGTTACTTTGTGGGAAATCAGAGGGTGATTGGCGACTACGAGCTCCATGCGCTTAACCTTACCCTGCTAGCTACCTTGGCTTTCTCTGCCGCTAAGTAGAATTTGGCTATGAAGCTAAGCCAAGAGCTCAAGAGCGTCCCAAATATGCTCAGCATTTTGCGGCTTCTACTCGTACCGGTCTTTTTGTTACTGCTGGTCAATGACAGATTTCTCTGGGCCATCGCTGTCCTCGCCTTTGCATCTTTCACAGACTGGCTGGATGGTTTTATTGCCCGCCGGTTCAATCAGGTGACCCAACTGGGCAAGCTGCTGGACCCTTCGGCAGATCGGCTATTCATCCTGGCGACTTTGATTGGACTTACCTGGCACGAAATTATCCCGCCTTGGTTCGCCCTGGTGATTGTCACGAGGGATCTTTTGCTTTTGACCGGCCTACCTGTTTTGAGACGACTTGGGTATAAATCTTTGCCCGTGCACTTCGTGGGCAAGGCCGGAACCTTTGCTCTTTTGTATGCTCTGCCGCTTTTGCTAATGGCAGACGTCTGGACTTCTGCCGCATGGCTGATTCAACCGCTGGCCTGGGCCTTCGCCTGGTGGGGGATAGCGCTTTATTGGCTAGCTGGGTTTGTCTACCTGTTCCAGCTGCGAAATCTGATTTCGCGTGAAAGGCAAAAATCCTCTAGCATTTAGGTTCTAGGGGAGGCTCAATGTCCAAGGAATTCAGCGGAGAAGACACCGCTAAATTTTCATCCGACATGGTTGCCGGACAGCCTCCGACACTGACCCCAGAGGAATCTGCAGCTCTTGCGGCTCTCCCTGCATCATCGGCTCTTCTAATCATTCATCGCGGACCAGGTGCTGGTTCTCGTTATTTGCTTGATCAAAATCAGACTGTTGCGGGCAGACATCCAGATGCTGACATTTTCCTCGATGACGTTACCGTCTCTCGTCGTCACGCAAGTTTTGACAGGGCAGGCAACATCTTCACAGTTTCTGATCTGGGTTCTATGAATGGAACCTATGTTGATTCACAGCGCGTCGATAAGCAGCGTCTTATCAATGGCATGGAAATCATGATTGGAAAGTTCAGGCTCACCTTCTACTCATCAGACAAGGATCGTTAAATGGACAATGCAGTCCGCAAGCTTCAAGATCATCGGAAGCTCTACACAATTGGACAGGTTCTCACAGTTTTGAAGCCTGAATTTGGCGATCTTTCCCCGTCCAAGTTGCGCTTTCTCGAAGACCAGGGACTGGTTACACCAGAGAGAACTGATGCTGGCTATCGAAAGTATTCTGAGGCGCAGATTGAAAGACTGAGAGTCGTGCTTTCACTACAAAGAGATCAATACCTTCCACTCAAAGTGATCAAGGAATACCTGGCGGAGCTGGATGCAGGTAGAAAGCCGCTATTGCCCAGCGCTAATTCTGTAAGTCTTCGAAAGGGTCAAAGATTCTCAACTGCTCAGCTGAAGAGCGAAACTGGATTATCCGACACAGCCTTCAAGGAAGCGGCAGATTTGGGACTGTTCGGTCCGCAGCCTCACTCATCTCACGAAGTTGAGATTGCATTTGCTCTAGTTGGTTTAGAACAATTTGGACTTCAGCCGCGGCACCTGAGAGGCCTCAAAGCGGCTGCTGAGCGCGAGGTCGGAATCATTACAGGCGTCACCGAACCAGTAGTTCGAAAGAAGGCCCCAGATTCTGCTGCAAAGGCTGCTCACCTCGGACGCGAAATAGCGGAACGTTTTGGCGCAATCAGGGCACATCTAGTGGCTGGCGCAATCGACAAAATCGAAGGTTAGCGACACGCGGGGCAGATAAACCCTAAAGTCTTGGTTGAAGGCAAACTTTTATCTCGTCTTGAAAAAAGGAGATGCGTTGGAGATTCAATCACCAACTTTGTTTGACGATGGCGTGCCGGCAACACCGCTGGGCTATCGAGGAACCTCTGCTGCCGCAGCTGCAGGCATCTCATATCGTCAGCTCGACTATTGGGACAGAACAGGACTGGTAGTTCCTTCGATTCAGTCCGCAACCGGATCTGGCTCTCAAAGACTCTATTCTTTCCGCGACATTCTGGTTTTGAAGTTGGTAAAGCGACTTCTAGATACAGGTGTTTCTCTACAGCAGATTCGCATTGCAGTTGAGCAGCTAAAGGCTGCTGGAATTGCCGATTTGACTAACACCACTTTGATGAGCGATGGAGCAAGGGTTTACCTTTGCACATCACAGGATGAGGTAATTGACCTGCTTGGGCAGGGCCAAGGTGTATTTGGAATTGCGGTAGGACGTCTTGTGCGTGAGGTTGAGGCAACCTTGATTGACTTTGCTGCTGAGGAAGCCCAGATTCAAGACGAGCTAGCAGCTCGCCGCGCTAGGAAGATTTCCTAGACCACCAGCGCTTCTTCTTGGGCTTTAGCTCTTGAACTTCAATTATTTCGTCGATGCCAGTTCCACGGATTGACCTACCAACCGCACCAACTTTGTCGCGGTTACCTTGAGCTTGCTCCAACTCACTGAGCGCACCAGCCAACAGCCAATCAAATCCGCGAGCAATTTCAGCTGCGCCTTCAGCTGGCCAGGAGTGAATTGGCCTTGCAGCTCCGGTCGCTTGCTGAACCGCAGCCCGCTCTTCAAAGTAGGGCATCAGGATTTGGTCGCCAAAGAGCTCTTTTAGCTCCTTGATTCGATAGTCGTGCTCATGTGACTGTGGTCGGAACCTGTTTACAACAACACCTAATAGTTGCAGGCGAGGAGAGAGCTTGGCTGAGATTTCCTGGATCGCCTTTCTAGCGCGATCGGCAGCAATCACGGAATAGAGAGCAGGCTCCGTCACTAGGACTACCCGGTCCGAGGCCACCCAGGCTGTTCTGGTTAGAGCATTGATCGATGGCGGGGTGTCAATGATGACCAGGTCATAGTCATCTTCAATGCGGACCAAGACCTCTTCCAGTTTCCAGACATCGTTGACCGATGGAGCTGGGTTATCTAGTAGCAGCGAACGCGGTGATCCAACCAAGACATCCATCTTGCTTTCTCTGAACCAGGCGGAGGGTACGATGGCCCTGCGAAGCGTTGCGACCTTGCCGGTTTGGAGAACTTCTGCGACTGAGAACCCTTGATCGGACGGAGCAGCCAAGCCGCTGGTGGCATCGCACTGAGGATCCAGGTCAATGACAAGGGTGTTCAGTCCACGATTGAGTGCTGCGGAAGCTAGACCCAGGGCTACGGTGGTTTTACCCACCCCACCTTTTAGGGAGCTCACGCTAAGCACATGCATTGCAATAGGCTACCTTTTTATCTGTGGCTAGTCATTTAGCTAGCGCCAGTTTCAGCGGAGAGCCCAATGTTTAGGAAGATTCTTGTCGCCAACCGAGGCGAGATAGCGGTCCGGGCATTCCGCGCTGCCTATGAACTGGGCTATCAGACGGTCGCGGTCTATCCGCACGAGGACCGAAATTCAATTCACCGTCAAAAAGCGGATGAGGCTTATGAAATTGAAGCCGATGGCTCGCCAATTCGCGCCTACCTCAGCGTCAGCGAAATCATTCGAGTGGCAAAAGAGTGCGGGGCAGATGCTATCTATCCAGGCTATGGATTTCTTTCGGAGAACCCTGATTTGGCTCGCGCCGCCAAAGAAAACGGAATTGTTTTTGTCGGCCCCAGTGCCGAAGTATTAGAACTAGCAGGGGACAAGGTAAATGCTAAGGCAGCTGCCATTCGAGCCGGCGTTCCTGTTCTGAACTCAACCGAGTCTTCTAGTGACACCAAGAAGCTGATTGGCGAGGCGAAGAAGATTGGCTTTCCACTTTATGTGAAGGCGGTTGCCGGTGGCGGTGGTCGCGGAATGCGCAAAGTTGACCAGGCAGCTGATCTGCCAGCAGCACTAGAGCAAGCGATGAAGGAAGCCGGCGGAGCATTCGGTGACTCCAGAGTCTTTCTCGAGCAGGCGGTAATAAGGCCAAGACACATTGAGATTCAGATTCTTGCCGATCAGCACGGAAACGTGATGCATCTGTTTGAAAGAGACTGCTCAATTCAAAGAAGAAATCAAAAAGTTATTGAGATTGCCCCTGCTCCCAAACTAGATGACTCCCTCCGGAAGCAGCTGTTTGCAGATGCGATTTCATTTGCCAAGGAGATTGGATATCAGAACGCGGGAACCGTTGAGTTTCTAATTGAGACTGAAGGTCCAAACGCCGGCAAGCACGTCTTTATTGAAATGAACCCGCGTATTCAGGTTGAGCACACTGTCACCGAAGAGATAACCGATGTCGATCTGGTTCAATCTCAACTTAGAATCGCCCAAGGGGAGACTCTCAAGCAGCTTGGCCTTAGCCAAGAAACCCTCACCCCACACGGCTTCGCAATTCAATGCCGCATCACTACTGAAGACCCTTCAGCAGGGTTCCGACCTGACACTGGAATGATTACGACCTATCGATCACCAGGCGGGGCAGGAATCCGCCTGGACGGTGGAACGGTTACCACCGGTGCTGAGGTTTCCCCACACTTCGACTCAATGCTGGTGAAGCTGATTGCGCGCGGAAGAGATTTTCCAGCCGCCGTTCAGCGAACGAGACGTGCTCTGGCGGAATTCAGAATTCGCGGTGTCGCAACAAACATCAATTTTCTGCAAGCAGTTGTCGACGATGCCACGTTTGCCAGTGGAGATTTGTCAACCAGATTCATCGATGAAAGACCAGAGCTGATGCAGGCCAAGGTTTCGCAAGATCGCGGAACCAAGGTTCTGCAGTGGCTAGCTGAGGTGACAGTCAATCGTCCTTATGGTGAGCGCGGCGACAAACCAAATCCAGAAGACAAGCTGCCAAAGATTGATCTCAGCGTCTCGGCACCAGAGGGGACCAAGCAGCTTCTCACCAAGCTCGGACCTGAGAAGTTTGCCAGCTGGCTGCGTGAGCAGCAAAGAGTCCTAGTCACTGACACGACTTTTAGAGATGCCCATCAATCTCTCCTGGCTACGAGAGTTCGTTCGAAGGACCTAGTCGCAGCGGTTCCTTATGTTGCAAGAATGACTCCGCAACTTCTTTCAATCGAGGCTTGGGGTGGTGCCACCTACGATGTAGCACTTCGTTTTCTGGGAGAAGACCCTTGGGATCGACTTGCTGCTATCAGGCAAGAGCTACCAAACATCAACATTCAAATGCTTCTTCGGGGAAGAAACACCGTTGGGTACACCCCATACCCAACCGAGGTAACCGATGCTTTTGTGAGGGAAGCTGCGCAGACTGGCGTTGACATCTTCCGAATTTTCGACGCGCTAAATGATGTAAATCAGATGACCCCTGCGATCAAGGCGGTCAGAGAGCAAACGGGATCGATAGCTGAAGTTGGTATTAGCTACACCGCTGATCTCAATAATCCAGCGGAGAAGCTTTACACACTTGATTACTACCTAAAGCTGGCTGAGCGAATGGTGAAAGCTGGCGCTCACATTCTGGCCATCAAAGACATGGCTGGCCTTCTCAGACCAGCTGCCGCGAGCAAGCTCGTTTCAGCCTTGCGTGAGCGATTTGACTTGCCAGTGCACCTGCACACTCACGACACCGCAGGCGGTCAATTGGCAACACTAATGGCAGCGATTGACGCTGGCGTAGATGCGGTAGACGTTGCAAGTGCTCCTATGGCCGGTACAACATCACAGCCATCGATGTCAGCATTAGTTGCTGCTCTTGCCAACACCGAACGTGACACGCAGCTTGACTTAGATTCAGTCTGCGATCTCGAACCTTATTGGGAAGCGGTCCGTAGGGTCTACGCGCCATTTGAGTCCGGTCTTCCTGGTCCAACCGGCAGAGTTTATGAACACGAGATTCCAGGCGGTCAGCTTTCTAATCTAAGACAGCAAGCAATTGCACTAGGTCTTGGCGACAGGTTTGAGCTCGTCGAGCAAATGTATGCCGCGGCTAACTTGATTCTCGGAAGACCACCGAAGGTAACTCCGAGTTCGAAAGTGGTGGGGGACTTAGCACTTCACCTGGTGGCGGTTGGTGCAGATCCGAAGGATTTTGAAGCCAATCCAGATAAATACGACATTCCTGATTCGGTGGTTGGATTCATGGCTGGTGAGCTAGGAGATCTGCCGGGCGGTTGGCCAGAACCATTTAGGAGCAAAGTTCTGAAGGGTCGAAAAGTCGACGTTTCTATCAAGCCTGTCAGCGACAGTGACAAAGCAGTCTTGGGCGGAGAAGATTCAGCTGCAAGAAGACAAAAGCTCAATCAGCTGCTCTTCCCTGGTCCACAAAAAGAATTCGAGAAAACTCGCAGCACCTACGGCAACCTCGACAGTGTTGACACGATTGATTATCTCTACGGTCTGGATCCGGAAAACGAGCATGTCGTTGAACTCAGGAAAGGCCTGCAGCTACTGGTCGGACTTGAGGCAATTAGTGAGCCTGACAGTAAGGGTTTCCGCACTGTAATGACGAAACTGAATGGTCAGCTTAGGCCTGTCACAGTTAGAGATCACAAGGTCGCAATTGTTGAAGCCTCGGCAGAGAAGGCTGATCAGACCAAGCCCGGGCATGCGGCTGCCCCCTTCACAGGCGTAGTGACCCCAAAGGTTTCGGTGGGGGACCAGGTGGAGCAGGGCCAACCAATAGCCTCAATTGAGGCCATGAAGATGGAAGCGACAATAGCTGCTCCAATTGGTGGCAAGATTGTACGGCTGGGAATTGCTGGCCCGACTCCGGTCGAGGGCGGCGATTTGATAGCTGTTATTGAATAGAGGAACATGTCGCAATCGCAAGACGATTACTCATCGGGGGAAAAGACCAACTTCGCTGATCTTGAACTAGATCCGGAGCCAACCGAACTTACCCAGCTCGTCGCCCAGACCGAAGCTGTGCCAGTCAGCCCCAATATCTTTGAAGAGGCTGAGCCTGCAAGCATGCTGACAGCGGACCGTCTTCTGAAGGACGAGGCAAGACCTCTGGTCTTGCCTGAGACATTTTGGAGACGACTGGTTTATCGCATCACATTTGGTCGAATCAATCCGGGTGATAACAAGAAAGTTCGAGCTCGTCGCGCACTAGACGCTCGCATCATGGCAGATCTGCGAGGTGAAACCAAGTTTGTTCCAGTACTGACCCGCAAGGGCGGAGTGGGTAAGACTACGGTCACCACCCTGATTGGAATGGCGATGTCGCTAGTTCGCGAGGACAGAGTCTTGGCAATCGATGCTAACCCGGATCGTGGAACCCTCGCTGAGCGAGTAGAACAAAAGAGCGACCGAACAGTTCGCGATGTGGTTCGCCGAGCAGGTGGAATTAATAGCTTCACTGTATTCAGCGACTTTGTTTCACGCGATCGCACACGACTTGACGTTCTAGCATCTGACACTGACCCAATGCTGTCGGAAGCTTTCAATGAGGGTGATTACAACGTTGTTGCTGACATAGCTTCTCGCTACTACAGCATCTGTCTTACCGACTGCGGTACTGGCATTGTTCACAGCGTTATGCGCGCTATCTTGCTACGAGCAAACGGACTGGTAGTTGTATCGGGCGGCAGCATTGATGAGGCAAAGCTGGCCAGCGAGACCCTCACGTGGCTTGAATCAAATGGGTTTGGTGAGCTGGTAAAGAATTCGGTGGTTGCTCTAAACACCGCTACCTACGGCACACAGCTTGTGAAGCTTGATGAAATTGAGAATCACTTCAAGACTCGCGTGCGAGCAGTAGTGAGAATCCCTTATGACCCAATGCTGGCAGCGGGTGCTGCTGTGCAGTTCGACAAACTTCACCCCGCTACCAAGCAAGCCGCACGCGATCTCGCTGCACTAGTGGTTGACGGTTTGGTGGCTTGAGCGTAAGAGAAATCCGGCTGTTTGGAGATCCAATTCTCAAAACAGTCTGCGACAAGGTTGATGACCCGGCTCGGGTGAAAGATCTGGTCAACGACCTCATCGAAACAACCTCCCAACCCGGTCGCGCCGGTGTTGCGGCTAATCAGATTGGCATTGGCCTGGCTGTATTTGCATATTTTGTGGATGGCAAAGCGGGCTACCTAATCAATCCGGAAATTGTAGAACTCAGTGGGGAACTAGTTGAACTGGATGAGGGCTGCCTGTCTCTGCCTGGTCTATGGCATAAAACCCCCCGATACTCAAAAGCGAAAGTTCGAGGACTGCAGCTAGATGGTG
>JBMSYD010000028.1:0-11962 GCA_049426345.1 Aquiluna sp. | reverse complement strand
CTCCCTACCGTGAGAGCCTCAGCAGCAAGATGGTTAGCTTGCGCGACATCATGGTCTTGTTCTTTTTCATCCAACTTGGTTCGTCGCTTAGTCTCTCAAGCGCACTCCAGCAGATTGTGCCGGCGATTATCATCTCAGTCTTTGTCTTAGTAGCTAAGCCACTGATAGTGATGGTCATCATGCGCTGGCTGGGCTACAGAAACCAGGTTTCCTTTAGAACCTCAATGGCTATTGCCCAAATAAGTGAATTTTCACTAATCCTTATGGCTCTCGGTTTCTCTTTGGGTCAAGTAACGCAATCCGCGTTGAGCCTTGTGACATTGGTGGCTGTAATTACCTTCACAGTCTCCACCTACTTCATTTTGTACTCCGAGCGGCTATATCAATTCTTTCAGCCGCTGCTTAAGAGGTTTGACGTCCCAGCAGAAAATCGGCTCGACGAAGAAGCAATCGAGGCTCGTTATGACGCGATTGTCATTGGCGCCGGTCGCCTTGGCTCCAATGTGATCGGCGGCCTAGCCGAAAAGGGAGCTAACTTGCTAATCGTTGATCAGAACCCCGAGGCGCTGAGCAAGCTTGCCGCCGAAGGTTATTCAACGCTCTATGGCGATATCAGTGATCCGGAATTTGCATATTCCCTGCCTCTGAATGAGGCAGATGCTGTTATCTGCACGGCTCAAGAGCGAAGCACCAATTTAGTTTTGCTAGAGACCCTGGATCGATATGGGTATGAGGGTCAGATTTGCCTAACAGCAATGGACGCACCAACTGCCGTTTTATTGCAAGAGCATCCGCGAGTAACTGTGATTAAGCCACTCAAAATGGCCGCGAATAGCATCATCGAAGTCCTGCCAAATATGCGAGATAGATAGGAACTACTAGCTCAGTGGCTTGGGGAGTGGGCTTGGACTAAACTCTTCAGTCGTTGCCCTCGTAGCTCAGTGGATAGAGCAAGAGCCTTCTAATCTCTTGGTCGCAGGTTCGATTCCTGCCGAGGGCGCCCTGTTTTGCAGGCCCATAGGCTCGATCAGTCAGGGTTTGACTTTTTTCGATTTCGAATGAGCCTTATCTCAAAAATCGTCAAGGCCACAATCGTTGCTGCAATCAGCGGCATGACAAACCAAAGCATGACAGCTGTGAAACCAGTTGCGGCATCGTGGCCAGTTGAATCGAGAATAACGAAGGTTATGTAGGCAGCGTAGAGACCAACGAAAAGACCACCTTCCCACCGAGCAATCGAGAAGCCGGTAAACGCGATCGGAACCAGGGCTAACGAGGCAGCGACCATCAGTGGTAAATCAACGGCGATGGCAGCTGGTGGAATAGGGATACCTTCTGCGAAAAGAATTGCTGGAAGGCCTAGGACCATGCCAATGTTGAAAATATTTGATCCGACAATGTTTCCAACCGCCATGTCTCGCTCGCCGCGGCGAATTGCAATTATGGAGGTTGCAAGCTCTGGCAGGGATGTGCCGATGGCAACGACCGTAAGTCCAATTACCAGTCCGCTAATTCCAAGCGAGGTTGCAATGTTTACCGCTCCAGTAACAAGCAGTTGAGCCCCAAGTGCTAAAGCGCCAATTCCAACTACTAGAAGAATAAGTGCCAACCAGAGCTTGACGGGCTTTGCGTTCAATGCTGGTTGAGCCGGCGTAATGTTTTCTGTTACGACTTCTTTGCGGCCAATTCGTATGCTTGCGATTGTGTGAAACAAAAGCCCCGCAAATAGCAGCACACCTTCAATCTGAGATATCTCACCGTCAAAGCTAAAAAATAAGAGCGCTAGGGCCATGGAGAGCATTACAGGCATATCGAAGCGGACCACTTGGCGCTGGATCAGAAGAGGTAAAAAGATTGCAGACAGGCCAAGAATGAAAAGGATGTTGACGATGTTGCTGCCCACTACGTTTCCGACAGCCAGACCTGGTTCGCCACCAAGAACCGCGCCCAATGTAACGGCTAACTCCGGGGCAGATGTGGCAGCCGAGACAACAACCAGCCCAATCACAAGATTAGAAATACCGAGCTTGCTAGCGAGTGTTGAGGCACCTCGAACAAGTGACTCGCCACCAGTAATCAGCACAACAAGACCAGCTAAAACCAGGAGGACATCAGTCAGGGACACACAGGCACTCTAATGCCTTGCCGACTTTTTACTCGTTAGTGACTAAAAAACACAAGAATTTCCCAGCTTGGGTCAGCGCTGCTTCTGGTTTAGTTTCCCAAATTGGCCACACTATGATTTCGTGTTCGAGGAAAGTCTGGAATTGCAAAGAGCTTTCGTTTGCTCTTGTTTGCGATACCCAAGAGTCAAAACTGCCCGACCAGAGAATCGATCAACATGTAGATTCCAAGCAGTGCGAGGGCAAGTCCACCAATACCCCTGAAATTGGCAAGTCTTTTCTCTGACGTTGACAGCCAGTCTCTAGCTTTGCCCGCTGCCACGGCATAGACCATGTCACTGGCGATGCCGATGATGCTGAAAATTAGACCCAAGAAGAGCATTTGAATAATTGGGTTCCCATCTGCCGGAGAGACAAATGAGGGGAGCGCTGCGACAAAGAAAACGAATGTCTTTGCATTTGTAATTCCCACCACAATCGACTGCTGGATTACAGCTCTCGATGAACTTGATCTCTCATCAGCTAATTCGAGCTTGCCTCTGTCGATAACCGCCTTGATACCAAGATAGGCAATTACTAGAGCTCCGACTATTTTGATCACGAAGAATAAAGCGGGCGCTTGCTGAATCAAAACTCCCAGCCCAAGGGAAACAACAACAATCTGAAGTCCAACCCCCAGAGCATTTCCAAGAACCGACAGAACGGCCAGTTTCGTTCCCAAAACCAATGCCCTGCCGATTGCAAAAAGAACACTCGGCCCAGGAACAACGATTATCACGATCGCTAGGACAAGAAATCCCAGCAGGTTAGATGTGGATGGCAATTAGGTTCTTTCTAAAGAGCAGCGAGAGCAAGCTCGACCATGTTTCTAAAACCGGACTCGCGCTCCTCTGCTGAGGTATGGCCTGATCCGTCCATCATGTCGGAGACCGTAACAATGCTCAGGGCTTGACGTCGGAACTTCGCCGCGAGGGTATAGAGCTGGCTGGTTTCCATCTCAAGTGCAAGGACACCCAGCCTTTTCCAGTGCTCTAGCGAATCAGTTTCGTCGTAGAAGAGATCTCCAGATGCAACCATTCCGATGTGGTGGGCAATGCTCTTCTCTCTAGCTTTGGCAACTGCTTTTTCCAAAAGCTCATAGCTGGCAGCCGGAGCGACATCTAAATCTCCATAGGTTCTTCGATTAATCTTTGAGTCGGTGGAGGCGGATATTGCGATTACTACGTCTCTTAGCTGAGTTGGGGCAAGGCCCCCTGCGGTTCCCACTCGAATTGCTTTTTGGACACCGTAGTCATTGAACAGCTCATAGGCGTAGATGCCAATGGATGGAGCGCCCATACCGGTTCCTTGAACCGAGACCCTCTTTCCGTTGACAGTGCCGGTGTAGCCAAACATGTTTCTAACCGAGTTGTACTGAACCGGATTTTCTAGAAAGTTTTCTGCTATCCACTTAGCCCTTAGGGGGTCACCTGGGAGAAGAATCGATTCTGCTATTTCGCCTGGTTTGGCGGCAATGTGAGTGCTCAATTTAAGTTAGCTCCAAATTGCCTTTGTCGATTTGTCCCTGCTTGCGGTAAAGGTCAAGCTTGCTTCGGGTGTCAGCGATGTCAAGGTTTCTCATAGTTAGTTGGCCAATTCGGTCAGCTGGACCAAAGGCTGCGTCTTCGGTTTTTTCCATCGAAAGCTTTTCCGGGTGGTAGGAAAGATCTCCAGTGGTGTCAAGGATGGTGTAATCGTCTCCGCGTCTTAGTTCCAAAGTGACACTGCCATTGATTGCCGAGGCAACCCAGCGCATTAGGGATTCCCGAAGCATGAGTGTTTGTGGGTCAAGCCAGCGGCCCTCATATAGAAGTCTGCCCATCCTGCGACCCTGCTCGTGATAGCTAGCGATGGTGTCCTCGTTGTGGATGGCGCTAATTAGTCTTTCGTAGGCGACGTGAAGTAGGGCCATGCCCGGCGCTTCGTATATGCCTCGGCTTTTGGCCTCAATAATTCTGTTTTCAATCTGGTCGCTCATGCCAAGGCCGTGACGTCCACCAATTGCGTTGGCTTCGCTCAAGACTTCAAAAGCGGACTTTAGTTTCTTGCCATTGATAGCAACTGGTCTTCCTTGAACAAACTCGATTGTTACCTTCTCAGGTTGAATCTGGACCGATTCATCCCAGAACTTAACGCCCATGATTGGTTCGACAATTGACAGCGAGGTTGAAAGAAGCTCTAGGCTCTTGGCTTCGTGGGTTGCGCCGAGCAAATTCGCATCGGTTGAGTAGGCCTTTTCAGATGATGCCCGATATGGAAGATTCCGAGCTGTGAGCCACTGGCTCATTTCAGCTCTGCCGCCAAGCTCTGAAACAAACTCTTGATCAAGCCATGGTTTATAAATCTTTAGGTCTGGGTTTGCGAGAAGCCCATATCGATAGAAACGCTCAATGTCATTTCCTTTATATGTGGAGCCATCGCCCCAGATAGAGACGCCATCTTCTCGCATGGCCCTAACTAGCAAAGTGCCAGTGACAGCCCTTCCAAGGGGAGTGGTGTTGAAGTAAACCTTGCCGCCAGTTCTGATATGGAATGCACCACAGGCGATTGCAACTAAACCTTCTTCAGCAAGTTGTTCGCGGCAATCCACGAGTCTCGCGCCTTGCGCTCCGTATTCTTTTGCTCTGGCAGGAACGGAATCAATGTCCGGCTCGTCGTATTGACCAAGATTGGCGGTATAGGCGTAGGGGATTGCACCCTTTTCTTTCATCCATGCAACCGCAACCGACGTGTCTAGCCCACCGGAAAAGGCAATGCCTACCTTTTCACCAATTGGCAGAGAAGAAAGAACCTTGGACACGAGCTTTAGCGTAACCAAAAAAAGCTATTTAGGCTCTTTCCATTGCTCGGCGCAGGGTATCGAGACCCAGGCCACCTAGGTTTAGTGCTACTCGGTGGAATTCTTTCAAGCTGAAGCTAGTGCCTTTGCGAGCCTGGTAGTCAGCAAGAATCTGCTCCCAGATTCGCTGTCCGACCTTGTAGCTCGGCGCTTGCCCTGGCCATCCGAAGTAGCGGGTTACTTCAAACCGAACGAATTCGGGACTGAGGTTTACGTTTTTAGTCATGAAATCGAGGGCATAGTCAAAATCCCAAACCCCACCGCCAGTCAGCTTTTGCTTCTCGGTGTGAACACCGATATCCAAAACCACTCTGGCTGCTCGCATTCTTTGACCATCCAGCATTCCCATTCGATCTGCTGGATCATCCAGGAAGCCAAATTTCTCCATCAGGCGCTCTGCGTAGAGTGCCCAACCTTCTGCGTGGCCGGAGGTGCCAGCAGCAAGTCTTCGCCAATCATTCAATTGGTCTTTAACATAAACAGACTGCGCAATCTGCAGGTGATGACCCGGGACTCCTTCGTGGTAAACAGTTGTCGTCTCGCGCCAGGTGTTGAATTCTGTGACGCCCTCGGGTACTGACCACCACATTCTGCCTGGTCTCGAGAAATCATCTGTTGGACCGGTGTAGTAGATGCCGCCATGCTTGGTCGGTGCAATCATGCACTCGAGCTTGGTAATTGGCTCAGCGATATCGAAGTGAACTCCGTTCAGCTTCTCAATAGCCTGATCAGAGAGGTTCTGCATCCACTTCTGAAGCTCTGCTGTTCCATTCAGCTTCGACTTAGGATCCTTGTCCAAGATTTCAAATGCTTCTTCAATGCTTGCCCCAGGCTTAATGATGTTCGCAACTTCTTGTTGCTCAGCAACAATCCGCGCAAGCTCTTCTCGACCCCACTCGTAAGTTTCATCGGGGTCAATTACAGCTCCAAGGAATCTCTCGCTCAGTAGCGCATAGCGCTCTCTGCCGATTGCGTCTTTGGCTGATGCGTTTGGAAGGAGCTCATTTTTCAAAAACTCTCCAAACTCTGCATAGCCTGCGGTTGCTACTTCAGCTGCTTTGGAAAGCTCCTGCTTCAAACTCTCTGGTAACTCGCCAGTTTCAGCTTTGGCATTCTTGGCAAATTCTCTGAAAAATCCATCGACGGCAGTGATTTGCTTCACTTGACCAATAACTTCTTCAACTTGCCGCTTGGCTGGAGCATCTGAGTTTTTGATCGAAACTCGAAGGGTTTCCGCATAACCCCTTAGTGACTCAGCAACCTTGTTCATACGTGCAGCTAGGTTGTCCCAGTCGGTTTCGGTGGCGGTGGCGGAGAGGTCGAAGATGTCGCGAATGCCCTGCGCTGGAGATGCGATGTTATTGAGGTCTCTGAAGTAGAGCCCAGCGTCGTAGGTCTTTACTTCCTTTTGAAGCTCCTGCAGGAGTGCATCCTTGCTTACTTCGTCCACCTCATCTTGCGGATTCAGTGCTTCAAGTTTTCGAATCTGTTCGCTGGCATCATCCCTAGATTGCTTGAGAGCTTCGGGTGAGTGATCATCCATGTCCCGCTCGCCACCTGGAAAACCTAGGTAGGTGGCATAGCTGGGGTATTTCTTGGCAAGGTGCTTTACCCATTCATTGGACAGCTGGTCGATTGGAGTTGGTTTTCTGCTCACTTTTCTCTCCTAAACGTGCGGTTGTTGTTGGGTGATGCAGTGGATTCCGCCTCCGCGAGCAAACAGCTCTCTTGCATCAACTAGTCGAATTTCTCTGCCGGGATAAACATCTCTGAGCATCGCCTGCACTTCTTTGTCTTTTTTGTCATCAAAACTGCACAGCAACACCGCATCATTCAGCACGTAGTGATTGATATAGCTGTAATCAACAAAGCCTTCGGCATCTTTAAGAGTCTCGGGAGCCGGGATTGCAATGAGCTCTAGCTTGCTATCTTCCAAGGTCTTCTTCACTTCTTGTGAAACCTCGAAGTCAGGGTGTGACGGGTTAGTTTGATCGTGGAACATGACTCTGCCATCGGGAGTGAAGCAGGCGACTATGTCAACGTGGCCCTTGGTGCCGAATTCCTCGTAGTCGCGAGTCAGACCTCGCTTTAACCAAACCGCTTTGCTCGTTCCAAGCTTTTCGTGAATCTCTTTTTCAACTTGCTCGCGGGTCCAATCCGGATTTCTTTCTTTGCCTAGCTGAACCGTCTCGGTCAGCAGCACCGTGTCAGAGCCGTTGACGTGAATCCCTCCGCCCTCATTGGTGAGTTCGGAGGAAATGGCTTTGACGCCGATTGTTTTGGCAATTCTGGATGCTAGGAGCGCGTCCTGGTCGAACTTTGCCCACTGCTGTGCACCCCAACCGTTGAAAACCCAATCAATTGCAACCAGCTCATTTCCGTCTACCGCGAAGGTTGGACCAGAGTCTCTAATCCAGGCATCATCAATTTCAATCTCAACCAGTTCAATTGCAGATGAAAGGTATTGCTTGGCAGTGTTTATGTCCTGCGGATGAACAACCACGCTCACCGGTTCAAAGTCCGAAGCTTGATTGGCGACATTGGACCAAGTTTGGTGGGCGGCTTCGACTTCTTCCTTTGTTTCACCAAGCGTGTAACCGGTGTGAGGAAATGCCACCCAGGTTCTGGAGTGCTTTTCCCACTCAGCAGGCATTCTCATAGTTTTAGTCCTGGAATGCCGCCAAGCTCGCCCTGACCGCCTGTGGTTCTCTTATTCACAACTGGCTCAGTGAGCGATTGATATGTGTCAGGTCTGCGGGTCGCAAAGAACGGAAAGAGTTCCAGCCAGTCTCTGCGCTGGTCCAGGTCGAGTTCGGCAATCAGCAGCTCATCTTGATCGCGCGATGCTTGAGCGAGGATTCTGCCGTATGGATCGACGATAAATGAGCTGCCATAGAAGTTCAAGATTCCCTCGTGGCCATATCTATTGGGAACCACAATGAAAAGTCCATTGGCGATTGCGTGCGAAACAATCACCTGTCGCCACAGCGGCTCAGTGTCAAAATCGGGGTGATCAGGTTCGGATCCAATTGCGGTTGGATAACAAAGAATGTCTGCTCCGGCAAGACCATATGCTCTAGCAACTTCTGGGAACCACTCATCCCAACAGGTTGGTAGACCAACTGATGGGTTTCCTGGGAGCTCCAACGTGTAGGTGGGATAGGGGTCTTGATTCGGACCAGGTTGGAAGTACTGGTCTTCGAAATAGCCTTCGGTTACTGGAATGTGAAGCTTTGGTGTGCGTCCCACAACCTCACCGTTTGGATCAATCAAAATCGCAGTATTTAGTCCACGACCATCTTCGAAAGGCTGATACTCAAATAATGAGCCGTGAACAAAAATCTGATTCTCTTTCGCCAAACGCTTTAGCAAAGTAGCGGTTGGTCCATCCGCGAGTTTTTCCGCTGTTTGATTTGGCACCGCAGTTGGGCAGACATCAGCTGGATAGCGAGAGAGTGTGAGCTCTGGCAAGAAGATGATTTGAGCACCCTTCGCCTTAGCCTGCTTCACGGCTTGCTCAATTTGCTCAGCGTGCTGGGCTGGATCTTCTTTCCAGGAAAACTGGAGTGCGGCGACTGTAATGATTGCGCGCTGCGGCGGACGAATCCGCGAGAGTGATTTAGGAGCAGGTGCGAAAGTTATTTTCATTAGTTCATCGAATCTAGGATTTTTACAAGCAGTTCAAAACTAGTCTGCGGATTGACAATCGCAAATCTGGTGTGTGGTTTACCTCTGAGCGAAGAGGGGAGGACAAATGCGACCTGGTCAGCCAGCAGCCCCTCTGACCACTTTTCGTAATCGGCCATCTCCCAGCCCACGCGCTCAAATACCACTACCGAAAGCTGCGGCTTTCTAACCAGTTTCAGGTTTGGCCGACTCTCGATTTCTTTAGCAATTTCCATCGCCAAATCGACATTTTGCTTAAGGGCTGATCTATATTTTCCAGCGCCATGGGTGGCCAGTGAGAACCAAAGCGGAAGACCTCGAGCGCGACGAGAGAGATTAAATGCATAGTCAGAGGGATTCCACTCAACTGACTTGTTGATCGGCTCTAGGTATTCACCGTGTTGAGAGAAGGTTGCTTTCGCGAGCTGAGGGTTTCGATAGACCAAAGCGCAAGCATCAAATGGCGCAAAAAGCCATTTGTGGGGATCAACAATAAAAGAGTCTGCCTGTTCTATCCCGGCAAACTGTTCTCGCAATTCTGGAACCAGGGCTCCGGCTAAACCATAAGCGCCGTCCACGTGGAACCAGATTCCTAGCTCTTTGGAAAGCTTGGCGAGTCCTGCAAGATCATCAATAATTCCAAAATTGGTTGTGCCAGCGGTTCCGACGATGGCCATTGGCTCAAGTCCTAAAGCTTTGGCCTCTGCAACGGCACTTGAAGCCGAAACATAATCGATTAGACCAGCCTCGCCACTTTCAGCCTTGGTTGTCTTTACTCCCAGGATCATCGCCACGGTTTGAATAGAGGAGTGCGATTCCTCGCTGCAGATAATGGTCCAGTCCTGGTTTCCTTTTTTCTTGATGGCTACTTCTCTAGCGACTGCCAAAGCGGAAAGATTGCCAAGAGTTCCTCCCTGCACAAAAACGCCGCCAGATTTCTCAGGTAGCCCAAATTCTCTAGCTAAAAATGACAGCACCTGATTTTCCGCATAGACCGCACCAGATCCTTCTAACCAAGATCCGCCGTAGATCGAACTGGCTGAAACTACCAAATCAAACAAGCTTGCAGCTTCAGTTGGCGCAGCCGGAATGAATGAAAGAAACCCGGGATGGTCAGTTGAAATGGTTGCTGGTGCAAGTTTGTCGGCAAAAAGCTTCAGTGCTACTTCGCCGCCTAGACCATTTTCGGTAATTGTCTGGCCGACATCTGCTGCCAACTGCTCCGGCGAGGCGGGGCCATCGAGTGGGGGTGGGTTGTAGTCGAAGCGCTCAGAGGCGTAGTCAAAAATTGCTTTGCGCAGACTGTTGGCAGACTGAGGGTTATGCATCTCAGAGGTCAACTCGCGGCTCCTTTGCTCCGCCGACCACTCTAGCTAATTGGACCCTTGTGAAAATGGTCGAAGACCAGGTTGGTTCTGGTGTTTGCTACGTATGGATTGTTGCTCAGCTGTTCCAGGACGAACTCTCTGACCTCGTCTGAGTCTCGGACGGCCACGTGAACCATAAAGTCCTCCTGGCCACCCAAAAAGAAAACCTGAACAACCTGTGGGTGCTCCTGCATGGTTTTCATGAAAGTGGCCAGATTCGCCCTAGCACCGGCTCTTAGCGTCACCGAGATTAGAGCCTGCAGCTCGAGACCAATTGCACTTGGCGAAATGTCGGCGGAGAAAGACTGAATGACACCTTGGTCCAGCAGGCGCCTGAGCCGAACCAGTGTGGTGGAGGGAGCCAGGTCCAGCGCTGCCGCCAGGTCGGCATTGGAAATTCGGCCGTTGCTGGAGAGAATCTTCAGCATCGCCTTGTCTTGCTCATCCAGGCTGACTGGCTGCACTTTCTTCGTTGTAGGCATCGAAATGGCTCACTTACTCGAATCAATATATGCTTTCAGGCTAACTATTTGAAGAATCTTCGTCAATTAGTGATTTTTGCCGCAGAAAGCGCCAGAATCAACCAAGTTCTAGCCAAGGAGAGAAAATGCTGGTCGGAGTTCCCAAAGAAATCAAGAACAACGAAAACCGCGTTGCCATGACCCCAGCGGGTGTGCAGGAGCTAGTTGCCAGGGGACACCAAGTCCTCATTGAGACTTTGGCCGGAGTCGGTTCTGGTTTTTCAGATTCCGACTTCCAAGCAGCCGGCGCAGACATCGCTAAAGATGCCAAGGCGGTCTGGGCTGCTGCGGATCTCATCGTAAAGGTGAAGGAACCAATTGCTGCTGAGTATCCACTGATGAGAAAAGGCCAGACTCTTTTCACATATCTACATTTGGCAGCATCGAAAGACTGCACCGATGCAATTTTGAAATCAGGCACCACAGCCATCGCCTACGAAACAGTTCAGCTTGCAAATAGATCACTTCCTTTGCTGCAACCTATGAGCGAGGTTGCTGGAAGACTGAGTGCTCAAATTGGAGCTAACCAACTCATGAAGACCATGGGTGGTCGAGGACTATTGATGGGCGGCGTACCTGGAACTCCAAGAGCAAAAGTGGTTGTGATTGGTGGCGGTGTTGCTGGCACGGAGGCCGCCAGGGTTTCCCACGGCATGGGGGCAGACGTTGTCGTGATTGATGTTTCTCTTCCTAGACTGCGAGAAATTGAAAACATGTTGCCTGGAGTTCAAACCAGAGTCTCCACGGGATATGAAATCTCAGCTCAGCTGAAAGATGCTGACCTAGTAATCGGTTCCGTCTTGATTCCCGGAGAGAAGGCCCCAAAGCTGGTCACCGATGCAATGGTGAAGACCATGAAGCCAGGTGCGGTGCTAGTTGATATTGCAATTGACCAGGGCGGCTGCTTTGAAGGATCAAAACCAACCACTCACGACAACCCGACCTATCCGGTTCACCAAACAATTTATTACTGCGTTGCAAACATGCCAGGTGCTGTCCCTGCAACCTCCACAGTTGCTCTAACCAACGCAACTCTGCCTTACGTTCTAGCAATTGCAACAAAGGGTTGGAAAAAAGCATTGCAGGATGATCCAGCGCTAGCGCTAGGACTGAATGCCCACGAGGGAACGGTTACTCACCCTGCCGTTCAGCATGCTTTTCCTGAGTTGAGCTATAAAGGAGCAGGCGAAGTTATTTCCGCTTCCTAAAGAGCCAAACAAAAGCAGAGACTAAAACGATTCCAATTAGAAGCCACAGGGCAATCTGGCGCTCTTGAGCAATTGCCTCACAAGATGTCCAGCCGGCTTGTTCATTGCCTGGGGTGCAAGTAGTTGGGTCAAAAAAGCCAATCCACCAAGCCAAGATTCCAACCGCAGCAATGGTTCCGAGCATTGCCAGGCTGTTGTT
>JBMSYD010000027.1:0-12339 GCA_049426345.1 Aquiluna sp. | reverse complement strand
GACGAAAGAGAGCTTTCAAATATCGAGCAATTGAACACCTGGCCAATAGATTTAGAAGTCCGCTCATCAACAGCCAAGCGAGCCCGGGAGGAATAGTGGCAGATTCATCGTTCGACATTGTCAGCAGAGTTGACAAGCAGGAAGCTGACAATGCTCTCAACCAGGCGGCCAAAGAGATAGCTCAGCGTTACGACTTCAAGGGCACCGGAGCAGAAATCGATTGGAGCGGTGAGAGCGTGGTCATCAAGGCCAACTCTGAAGAGCGAGTCCGCGCAATCCTCGATGTCTTTCAGTCCAAACTCATTAAGCGAGGCATTTCTCTAAAAAGCCTTGAAGCTGGCGAGCCGGTAGCGAGCGGAAAAGAATACAAACTCACATGCAAGCTAAAGAACGGAATCAGCAGCGAGCATGCCAAGGAAGTTGCCAAGATTATTCGCGAAGAGGGCCCGAAGAGCGTCAAAGCTCAAATTCAAGGGGACGAACTAAGAGTTAGCTCAAAGAGCCGCGATGATTTGCAGGACACCATTACCCTTCTGAAAGGCAAAGACCTGCCGGTTGATCTGCAGTTTGAAAACTATCGCTAGCCCAAAGCCAAATAGCCAGTTCCACTTCCCAAAATAGAGAAGTAGTTGGCTGCTTCGAAAAAGCACGCTTGTCCTTTGCTCAGAACCAACGTCTCTTCTTTGGAAGTTGAAATGGCAATCTCGCCTGCCACGCAAGTCAGAATTGCCTTGCCCGTCAAACGAATATCCACCAGCAAATTACTTCCACTAGGTTCAACTCGGTAGACGTGGAAATCATGCACGTCCGTTAGATACTCAGTCAAACCGGCCATCAAGAGCTTTTGATTAGCAACTGGATTCATTAGTTCCCTAAAGTCCGCAACTGCCATCAGCTCCGGAATATCTATTGGCTTTACAGTCAGCCCTCCGCGGAGAACATTATTTGAAGAGGCCATCACCTCGACTCCCAGACCTGAGAGATAAGCGTGGATGTTTCCTGCTGGCAAAAACAGCGCTTGAGTGGGCTTTAGCTCCACGTAGTTCAAGAGCAGACTTACCAGGAGCCCCACGTCATTTGGAAAATGATCTGATATCTCTGATATCAGCTCTGCTCTGGATGTTGTTTTGCTGGCCAGAAGGAATTCACTAACTACCGAACTGTCTTGCTCCAAGGCCCACTTTGTTGCACCTCGCAGACCATCAGCAGCCAATGCATTCAGCCACGGCTGAAAGGAGTGGTTGGCTTGAAGTAGCGCAGTTAGATCCTGAGTGATTTCAGAAATTCTTCTAAATCCGCAGAGTGCACGAAAATCACTAACTGCCGCAATTAGTTCAGGTTTGTGATTGGCATCGGTGTAACCAGGGTAGCCTTCGGCAAATCTCTTAGCTGCCCACTGCTTGGTTGGATGCGCCTGAATGGAAAGTGGTTTTTCTGCAGCTAAGTATTTGACTAAGAATCCCAGCTCCCCAACTCTCGATGAGAGTGTCCCATTTTGTTCATCTAGGACCTGAGAATCCGAATCAGGATGCGTCCCGAACCATACCTCCGCTTGCGGGGAGCCGGTTGGTGATTGTCCAAGCAAATCAGGAATCAAGTCCAGCGATCCCCACGCATAATCGCGGGGAGTGTTGGTGATTCGCAGCAGTGTCATGCGCTCAGACTACCGAGCATCTTCTGGGCTGGGGATGATGGAAATAGGACCGGTAGGAGGTGCTGCATTTTCCAATTCACTCTTCTTTGCGCGCTTGGCAAATTGCTCTGCGATTACAGCAGAAATCAGAGCCAAAATAACCGGGAAGAAGAAGGCATTGGAAAGACCGACTCCCTCAACAAGAGCTCCCATGAAGGCCTTGGCGAAGATTGCAACGCTCGAATTGAACAAACTAAGTCGACTGACCGCCCACGCGGTTGATACTCCCGGAACATGGCCACCAGCAGAGAAGAAAGCCGGCGAAGCTGGAGCAAGACCCAAACCAGCGAGACCCCAAAGGACCGAACCAAAAAGCAAACCGAGTGTTGCGTTTGAATCGGCCACTGGTCCTGCAAACAGTGCGGCAATTGCAAGGGCAACTGCTGCAAGGAGTGCGCCGCGAGATGCGAGTGTGTGCGGATGATATTTCTCAGCCATCCTTGTCATGGATAAGCGGCCAATGATCATTCCAACCATGAAGACACCAAACGGTATTGATCGCAAAGCCAGTTCTGCATTAAGAACATCTCTTGCGAATACCGCTGCCCAGTCAATGACAGCAACTTCAGGATAGATGGCCGCGAAAAGTCCAAAGGCGAGTAGCCACAACTGTGAGGGCATCTGATAAAACTTGCGCTTTACAACTGTTGCCCGCTCTTCAATATGCCCATCTTCTGATGGATTGAGAAGCCAACGCAGAAAGAACTCAAACAAGATAACTGTCACTATGGCAACTATGACTAAGAACAGCTCTAGTGAGATGTAGACGGTTGAAACAGCACCCGTAATAGCTGCACCCACGGCACCCAACGACCAGCCTGCGTGCATGCGGCCAATGATGTTCTTGGTGATTTGCTTCTGAAGCAGCACCGCCGCGGAATTCACAGAAACACCAAGAAGCGACATAAAGAAGTTGAAGAAGATGTTGAAAATCATCCAGATAGCTGGATCGTTGGACCAACCCAACGAAATCAGGAAGAACATGCCGCCGTAGTTGGCAAATCTGATGATTGGTCTTGCACCAAAGCGCATAATCAGCCGTGATGCGAATAGGAGTGGTGTGATGGAGCCGATAACACTGAAGCCAATGATGGTTCCCCAGGTTACGAATGAAACTCCGAGGCGATCGATGAACTCAGGCACCCAAGCCACAGAAGCGAGCGCAGAGTGGCCCATCAAAATAAAGATTAAAAGTGAAGCGATTTGGGCTTTGCGAAGTCGAGGTGCAGGGAGCTTTTCCACTACTGCCCCTTGGAAACTTTGAGCATTTGGTTACGGTCAAAGAGCTTGATTCTCTCTCGACCTTCACTCTCACCCAGTTTTCGCTCTTGGGCATCAATCCTTAGCCAGTGCGACCAGTCGATGAATTCAACCCCACGCCTAGAAAGCGTTTCAACAATTGCTGATTCATCCGGCTGCTCTGGGCTCCACCAGCTTGCCCGATCCTCAATCAGATGGCCAATTGTTTCAATAGCATCGGCTTTGGTATGGCCAATCAGTCCAACCGGTCCACGCTTGATCCAGCCGGTGCAGTAAACACCTGGGATGTGATTTCCGGATTTGTCAAGAACTCGACCTTCTTCGTTTGAAATCACGCCAGCTTTGGAATCAAATGGGATTTGATCCAGCTCACTTCCAAAGTAGCCAACCGCTCGATAAACAGCCTGCACTGGATACTCAACGACCTCGCCAGTACCAACCACGTTTCCAGTGCCATCAAGTTTGGTTCGCTCAAACTTGATTGCCGAAACCTTGCCGTCTTCTCCAACAACTTCTAGCGGAGAGTGGAAGAAGTGAAGGTGAAGTCTTCTTTCCTGAGCCTGCTGAGGATTGTCTTTTAGATCCTCGAGAGTCTTCACCATTACACGAATTTGGTTATTGCCATCAATTGCTTCCTGCGAACCTTGATCGAATTGGAAATCTTCCGAATCCACAATCGCTTGAACACCATTTACATGCAGAGCCTCTCTGAGCTCAAGCGGTGAGAATTTGACCTGAGCAGGACCCCTTCTTCCAAAAACATGCACGTCAGTTACCGGTGAGGACTTGAGACCCTCATAAACGTGCTCTGGTATATCGGTGGAGAGCAAGTCTTCCGGCAACTTAATAAGCATTCGAGCTACATCGAGCGCAACGTTTCCATTTCCGATTACTGCGATTTGCTTGGCGTGGAGTGGCCAAGTGAGCGGAAAGTCTGGGTGCGCGTCATACCAATTCACAAAATCTGCAGCGCCATAACTACCATCCAGGTCAATGCCAGGGATGTTGAGATCGGCATCCTTGATTGCGCCAGTTGCAAAGATCACTGCGTTGTAGTGCTTTTTTAGGTCTGAGAGCTTGATATCAGTTCCATACTGAACATTGCCAAAAAAGCGAATGTCGCCTCTGTCGAGCACCTCATAGAGTGCCTTAATGATTCCTTTTATTCTCGGATGATCAGGCGCTACGCCGTATCGAACCAAGCCATAAGGAGCTGGGAGAAGATCAAATAGGTCAATCGAGACATCAAAATCTCGCTGAGCTTTAATAATTAAATCTGATGCATAGATTCCAGCTGGTCCAGCACCAATGACAGCGAGACGTAGCTTGGACATACTTTCGGAACTATCCTTGTCGATTTACCATCGCCCTGGCAAAGCTCTCTAGGGCGGACTTCACGCTACCAGTTGGCAAAGAGTCGATGGCAGAAATTGCCTTCTCTCCCCACTGATTGGCGAATTCTTCAGCCTGAGCCATGACTGGATGGGCACGCAGAGACTCCAATACCTGCTGGATGTCTGCCCCAGAGGCTGACTTGATCCGAGCTAGCAAAGCTTTAGATTCTGCGTCTTCATATTCAGCCAACAGAATTACCGGCAAGGTTGGAACTCCAGCCAAGATGTCAGTTCCAGCATCCTTGCCAGACTCCGCAGCACTTGAGCGAATGTCAATCAAATCATCGGAGAGCTGGAACGCTATGCCCATTAGTTCGCCATACTCGCGAAGCGGCGCTTGATACTTCTCGTCCGCTTCCGACAACAAAGCGCCGAGCTGGGCGGAGAGCGCAATCAGGGAACCAGTCTTATCTCTGATTACATCTAAATAGTGCTGCATTGGATCTTGCTCTTGATTTCCGATGGATTCGTGAAGCTGACCCAAAACTAGTTGCTCAAATACTTGAGCCTGCATTTTTAAAGCTCGCTCACCTAAGTTGCTGACAATGTTTGATGCACGTGCGAAAAGAAGGTCTCCAGTAAGAATCGCTAGGTTGTTTCCCCAAATTTTCTGTGCTGCAGTCACGCCTCTTCTTGTTTCGGCTTGATCCATCACGTCATCGTGATAAAGAGTTGCCAAGTGAGTTATTTCCATCACAACAGCAGCATCCAGAACATCCTGCTTTGTTGGATCACCAAGGTGCGCCGTTAGAAGAAGTAGCGCAGGTCTTAATCTTTTGCCGCCAGCCTTCGCGAGGTGGTTTGACATGACATCGACAACCTCCTCGGTGTGACGAGTTGCAATTTGAATTCGACTTTCAACTTCGTCGAGTTTTTGTTGCAAGGAATCAAGCAGGGCTTTGTCCTGGACGCCCTGGAAGTATTTAGGTAGTGACATTAGCGCTCTCCTGTGTGCAGAGCGACAACACCGAAACTGAGGTTTTTGTAACTCACTGACTTGAAACCAGCATCGGTGATTTTTTGTTCCAACTCTTTTTGATCCGGCCACGCCTCGATTGACTCAGATAGATAGGTGTAGGCCTCAGGGTTACTGGAGATTAGCTTGGCAATTACAGGTAGCACGCCTCGGAGGTAGAACTTGTATAAAGCGCCAAGCAGTCCTCGAACTTTGGAAAACTCGCAGATCACGAGTTTCCCACCAGGCTTTAGCACCCGATAAAACTCGCTCAGAGCTGTTTGGTAATTCTGCACATTGCGAAGCCCAAAAGAGATAGTGACAACATCAAACTCCCCAGTCTGAAATGGAAGCTTCATAGCATCGGCGTAGACAAAACTGATTTCAGGGTGCTGCTTTTTGCCCTGCTCAATCATTCCCTTCGAAAAGTCAGCTGCGACCACTTCCCCACCCGGCACCAACAGTGCTTTTGAAGAGGTTCCTGTTCCGGCGGCGACATCAAGAATGCGCTTGCCAGGTTCTGGAGCAACTGCCTTCTTTACAGCTCTTCGCCAAATTCTCGATTGATAAAAGGAGAGTAGGTCGTTAGTTTTATCGTAATTTTTTGCAACCAGATCAAACATTGCCGATACGTCGGCAGGTGCTTTGTTTAGGTCGGCTTTGGTCACCCGGCTAGTCTAACCGCGCAGATTCTTTCCTCGATTGGCTCACTAAAGTGAAGACCACCAGCCCCACTGAGCCCAACATGAGCGCAACGAGCAGGGGCGTTGTGGCCGAAATAAATTCATCTGCTGGAGTCTTGGTGGTTATTTCTATCTCAGACAGGTCCAGCGGCTCGGTCTGATTCACCTGGCCGTCAACAATTGCTGGAGGAATAACCTGCTCAGTTTCCTCGCCATTGTTTTCAAGATCGTTGGCAAAAGCTGGTGAGACAAATGCGCTAAATAGCAGAGTAAGAGCTGCTAGTTTTCGCATGCCCACTCCTAACGCCTAAACTTTCATTACAAAGCCTAGAAGCTAAACTCGCATCTCCCGAATCTTCTCAGGCAACTTAGAGCAAAGGTCCGCATGTCGTTATCCGCGCAAATCAGGCGCATTGAACCTGCCGGTCTTGAGCTATCCGGAAAAAGCGTTTTTCTGCACAGAGACCAAAAGATTGTCGCCGCCGGGGAGGCGGTTCGAATCAGCGCCAAAGGTGTCAATCGCATCAGTGAGCTGTCTGCCGCATGGCAAGAAATACTTAGAACAGCTGAAATTTCGAATAATTCGGCAGTTGAAGATGCTGGATTAATCGGACTGGTGTCAATCGCCTTTTCAGAGACTAGCGATTACGAGTCAGTCCTAATTATTCCTTCCATAGCCCAGGTTCACACCGATAACGCAAGCTACGAAGTAGTTGTTGAAGAGATAGCTAAAAAGCCGAGCCTGCAAGCTCCGACGGGCAACTTTGCTGAGGGATTACAAACTTCGGAATCATTCACAAAAAGTGTTGAGTCGGCTCTGCGCTCAATTTCATCCGGTTCAGTTGAAAAAGTTGTTCTGGCTCGCGATCTTGTGTTGCCGATATCTGCAGAGCCTGATCTTGGAACTGCGTTGAGCAGACTTCACGAGCGCTATCCAGACTGCTGGACCTACAAAATCGGAAATGTTTTTGGGGCAACTCCCGAAATTTTGCTTCGTGCAAAAAATGGCAAAGTATCGGCAAGGGTTCTAGCAGGCACAGCTGCTAGAGGGACGGACCCAGATGTTGATGTTGCAATTGCTGATGGGCTTTCACATTCACTGAAGAATAAGCACGAGCACGACTATGCGGTTCAGTCACTGGTTACTGAGCTGAGACCATTCTGCTCAAATGTTGAATATCAAAAGTAGCCGTTCTCGCTAGTTCTTCCAGATCTATGGCACCTTGCAACTGATGTAACTGGAGAACTCCTGCCAGGAGTTTCTCTCCTCGATGTAATTGAAAAACTGCATCCAACCGCAGCAGTTGCCGGCACACCAAGAAAAGAAGCGATGACATTAATCGAGCAGCTTGAGCCATTTGATCGTGGCGGTTATGCAGGACCAGTTGGATGGTTGAGCTCAAATGGTGGCGGAGAAATTGCGATTGCGCTTAGAGGCGGCGTGATTGAAAAAAACTGCATTAGAGCAATTGCAGGCTCTGGCGTGGTTTCTGAATCTATTCCTGAAGCAGAGCTAGTTGAGACTGAGCTCAAATTCAGAGCAGTCCGCTGGGCTTTTCAGTCAGCCAATTGATAATCGATTAGAACAGTTCCTCGAAGGGCCCACGCTTTCTCAAGCTCTTCTAGATTCTCGCAAGACGCATACTTCCAGCCATAGGACTGAGCAAGTTTGGCTATGTCGACTTCTTGTGGAGTTCTAAAGAGTCTTGTGAAAACGTCTTCGTCAATTTCGTTGGCAACTTCAAGCTTTTTGAAGATGTTCCCACCCCGATCGTTTCCGACCACAAGCTTGAGTTCGATGTCAGGTAAATCCGTCTTATTCAGGCCATTAGCATCATGCAGCAGCGTCAAATCGCCAATCAATGCAACGGTTGGGCCTTGTGACATGGCCACGCCGATAGCCGTCGAGACTGTTCCATCAATGCCCGAAAGTCCTCGATTCGAGAAAACTTCAATCTCTCTCGTCTTGGCATTGGCATCTAGAACGCGAATCAAATCAGATGCGCCAAGGACAAGACGTTCACTTTTCTCCCAAACAAACTGAACAAACTTTGCTCTCTCATCAATAGGAGGCTGAATTTTCCACTGCTCAAGCCAGGCTTTATTGGCCTGCCCCTCTGGAATAAGTCTTTGAGCTTTGGCAATCACATTTCCATACGGATCAAACTCTCCGTAACGATCGCTCTGCTCGACGTATACGGAAGTCTCAGAAATAATCCGCTGAACAGACCTAGACAGAGTTGGCTTTCCAAAAACCACGACTTTACGGATAGATTCTCTGAGATTCTCTAGCGAGGCGATTGGGAATTGAACGGCGTTTGCTCCGTTTCTTGCCCCTGAACTCGGTTCCGCTATAAGTGGAAGATTTGCCGCTTCAGCAAAAGCTCTTGCCCGCTCGCCACCTGCTCCTGCAATAACAATGGTGTGATCGTCGACTGGAACTTCGAGTTCAGAAAGTTGTTTCGGTTCCAACGAAATCTTTGGTGCAGAGGAAACAAGTGACATAGCATCAGGCTTGCTGCTGCTTAGTGGCAAGTCAAACTGAACGTTTAGTTGCACAGGGCCGGGTTTGGTTAGGGCCGATTGCAAAGCCTTCACAGTTATATCCGCCGCGGAGGATTCTGAAATTTCTGTTCCAAGATCAAAGCAAGGGGCTGCTGAACCAAAGATATTTACCTGATTGGTAGTTTGATTGGCACCTTTGGTGCGAAGTCGTGCGGGTCGATCTGCCGTGAGCAAGATAAGTGGCACTCCTGCATGATTTGCCTCCAGCACCGCCGGAAACAAATTCGCAACCGCGGTTCCTGAAGTAACAATTAGTGCCACAGGTTTTTTACTCGCGAGAGCGATGCCCAAGCCAGTGAAGGCCATACTGCGCTCATCCAGCCGAACTGTTAGCTTCGCAAGTCCCGCCTTTTCAAGTTGCTGAGCCGCGATTGCTAGCGCTTGTGAGCGAGAGCCTGGTGAAAGTAAAAAGTCAGTAACGCCATTGGCGTTCAAAGTTGCAACTACTTGAGCAGCAATTGACTGAGAACTCACTTCTTGTCGTCTTCGTCTTTCTTTCGAAGCTTCTTTGAAATGTCTTTCAGGAAGTTTGGGTCGTCATCTGGAGCAACGGTTTTTCCACGGCCACCCAGTCCCCCACCATCGCCTCGGCGTAGTGGACGTCCCACCATTAGATATAGAAGTCCACCAAAGAATGGAACAAACAAACACAGCAGCACCCAGACCCACTTGGGCAAAGATCTAACTTCGTGCTTGTTTGCACTCGCCGCAAAGACAGTCGTGAAGACAGTCCATATCAGCCAAAAACCAATCGTTACGATGGCCACTCTTGTCATAACTTCAACCCTAGTTCACTTCGCTTGCTCTTAGACTGGAGGAGTGAAAAACCCCTGGCTTGCATACACGCTCATTCGACTGGGCATGTTTTTTGGCCTGTTTATCATCCTGCTAGTACTTCAGTTCAACCCTTATTTCGCAGCAATTATTGCCGCAGGAATATCATTCGCTATCTCGCTACTGATTCTCGACCGTCAGCGTGATGCTATGAGCGAACAGGTAGCTAAGAAGCTAGCCCGCGACTCGATGGGCAAATACCAGGATGAGCAGGGCGAGGTTGAGGATGCAATTTTGGAATCAAAAGAAGCTAACCAGGTAGATACCCAGCCCGACCAAAGCAGCAAAGCCTAAGCCAGCCAGGCTAGTTAGCTTTAGGGCCGTAATCAGCTCACCAGGGTTTCGACTTTCCATGATTATCAACGTGATCGGCAAAAGCAGCAAAAGATTTAGCATTCCCAGAAGTGTCGCCGGATAGAACAGCACCAAAAGCAGATTTATCAGAACTGGCAACCAGATCATCAATAGGAATAGCGTTTTGCTCGGCTTGTTGCCCAGGATGACAGCCAGTGTTCGCTTGCCGGCTTTCTTATCGGTTTCAATGTCTCGAATGTTATTCACCATCAAAACCGCTGATGCATAAAGACCAAACGTGCCACCGAGCAAAACTGCTAGGGGATCTAGGACAAGAGTCTGAATGTAGTTTGTGCCGATTGTTGCAACAAGGCCAAAGAAAACAAAGACGGCAAGCTCTCCGAGTCCGTGATAACCGTAAGGCTGTTTTCCTCCGGTGTAAAACCATGCTGCGATGATTGCAAGGAGCCCAACTGCAATCAACCACCACTGCTGAGTAATAATCACAATTGCCAAGCCAGCAAGTGCAGCTAAGCCAAAACTTATAAAGGCTGCTCTTTTTACTTGTGCGGGAAGCGCCATCCCTGATGCTGTGATTCTTTGTGGACCAACTCTGAATGCATCAGTTCCTCGAACACCATCCGAATAGTCGTTTGCGTAATTCACGCCAATTTGAAGCAGAAGAGCAACGGCAAGCGCGAGCAAACTGAGAACTAAGTCAAAGCGATCGATGGTCGATGCTGTAGCGCTGCCCAACAGAATTGGTGCGACGGCAAGTGGCAGAGTTCTAACTCTCGCCCCTGTAATCCAGGCTCTGATTCCCATCAGCAAAGACTAATCTGCCAATAAGCGGGCACATTCCCGCAAATCAACTTTTCCCGTAGGTGTCTGTGGAAGTTTTGCAACCCAAAGCGTCTTTTCTGGTTTTGCTGCAACGGAGATCTGTTCGGCCAAGCTTGCAAAATTAACTTCCGGGCTTCCCTCATAAACAATTCCTACTGACTGGCCCCAGCTTGAATCAACAGCGACTGCTGCCGCCTGTTCAACTCCTGCGATGTTCAGAGCAGCCTGCTCCACTCGCTCTAGCGAAACTTTCAATCCACCAGAAATCACAACGCGATCTGCTCGACCCAAAACCTGTAGTTTTCCATCGAACATCTCGCCCAAATCGTTGGTCAGATATTTCTCGCCGAGACCGAGTGCAAGCACGGGACCCGAAATCGAAATTAGCCCGTCAATGAGCTCAACTTGAACGCCATCGAGAGGAGCCCCGTCATAAACGCACCCGCCACACGTCTCCGTCATTCCATAGCTGACGACCACGTTGATACCCCGCGAACGCATCTGCTCCACCTCTGACCAGTTGGGCTGTTGGCCTCCAACCAAGATCGCATCAAATTTTCTAAGGATCGAAAAAGTGAAAGCATCGTTTTCTGCTGCTGATGCTAGTTTGCTCAACTGGGCAGGCACTAAAGAGGTGTACTTTCTACCCTCCTCCATTAGAGACGCTCCTCGAACAAATGCTTCGGTCGTAAAGGGAACGCGCGTATTTATGAGAATGGGCTGGGTGTCAGAGAGCACCGAACGAATCAGAACATTCGCTCCAGCTATGAAATTGGTTGGTAGTGCCAAGAGCCACTGCCCATCGCCGCCCAATCTCTCTGAGCTTGCTTTTGCGGAATGCTTTAAAGCATCCAGGCCCAGCTCAATTTTTTTGGGAATGCCGGTTGAGCCAGAACTTTCGACAACTAGCGCTACCTGATCGTCAACAAATTCAGGTAAGTCAACTGGATCCTCACTGGATGAAATGAAGCCAGCTACTTTGCCATCCAGCACATCCACCATCAATTGCAAAGCTGCAAAGGTGTCAGTTGCACTAACGACGCGAAGAGGTTTCATTTAAAAATGCCAGGGAAAGCCAGACCAGTCTGGTGATCTCTTCTGCAAGAAAGCATCTCGGCCCTCTTTAGCCTCATCTGTTCCATAGGCCAAACGAGTTGCCTCACCGGCGAACAACTGTTGTCCGACCATGCCATCATCTGGCAGGTTGAAGGCATATTTCAGCATGCGAATTGCAGTCGGTGATTTGGCAAGGATTTTTTCTGCCATTTCGATGCCTGTCTTTTCTAATTCAGCATGCTTGACAACCCGGTTAACAACTCCAATTTCGAAAGCGCGATCTGCGCTGTATTCCTCGCCTAAGAAGAAGATCTCTCTTGCAAACTTCTGACCGACCTGCCTTGCAAGGAGTGCAGAGCCATAGCCAGCATCAAAAGATCCGACATCAGCATCTGTCTGCTTAAATCGAGCGTGTTCTTTGGATGCAACTGATAGATCACAAACAACATTTAGCGAGTGTCCACCGCCAGCGGTCCAACCAGAAACCAGTGCAATCACAACCTTGGGCATGAAGCGAATAAGCCTTTGCACCTCAAGAATGTGCAGCCTGCCGGCAGAGCCTGGTTCGTATTCATAGCCGCTATCGCCACGAACTCTCTGATCGCCACCAGAACAAAAAGCCCAAACCCCATCCTTTGGTGATGGTCCGTTGCCCGTTAGTAGAACCACTCCAACATCGGAAGTTATTCGAGCGTGATCTAGTGCTCGATAGAGCTCATCAACGGTTTGTGGTCGAAATGCATTTCGAACTTCAGGTCTCGA
>JBMSYD010000026.1:0-13094 GCA_049426345.1 Aquiluna sp. | reverse complement strand
GCTGCAGTTTCTGCGCTCCTGATATCTGTTGTGATGTCGACTCCATGAAGGCTCGCCACTTGATGGTCGGGATCCAATGAAATCTCGTAGTCAAAGGTCTTGATGGCGGTTGGAATGTCGGCAGATGCCTTTGCATGGAGGGCCATAGCTCTGTAGCCAGCGCCTGTGTCGAGGTAGCAAAAGCCAAGCCGACGAGCGGCTTCCCTACAAACACTCGATTTTCCCGAACCCGCTGGACCATCGACCGCAACAATGAAATCGGTCATTAGACAATCCGCCAGCCATTTTCGGTGAGCTGTTTTGCCAGTAGATCAGCCGACTCCGGCAGCAACTGAATTTCTACCAGCCCTATTGGTGCTCCGGGTGAATGTTCGAGCTTCAAGTCCTCAATATTCACTCCGACATCGCCAATGAAGGTTAGAAGAGATGCCAGTGCACCTGGGCTGTCGTCAATGACGATTGTTAGCTGCTGGTAATCGACAAATTTCCCGCCATGTTTGCCCGTGATTTTTGCAATTCCACTGTTTCCTCGCTCGAGCAGGCTATGAATTTTTGCTAGAGCTCCGGCTTCGGATAGATTCAGAAAGGCCTTTTCCAAAACTTCAATGTCTTGACGCAGCTTTGAAAGCAGTGGAGAAATTGCATCGGCGTTCTGAGAGAGAATTTGCAGCCACAGAGTTGGATCGCTGGCTGCAATTCTGGAGGTGTCGCGTAGTCCCTGGCCAGTTAGATTAAGTTGACTTTCCTCGCCCTCCACCAGCCTGGCCGCCAGCGAAGATGCAACCAACTGAGGAAGATGCGAAACAAGAGCAACGGCTTCGTCGTGTTCGGCAACGCTCATAACGATTGGAAGCGCTCCAATTTGAAATGCTAGGTCCTTTATAAACTCAACGGCAGACTCTTCTGAAGATTCTGCTGGGGTTAGAACCCACGGTCTTGCAAAAAATAAGTCTGCTCTTGCACTTCCTGGTCCGCCCTTTTCCCGACCAGCCATCGGATGAGAACCGATATACCTCTTTGCATCCGGCCCCGAAAGTTTTTTTACTTCTGAATAAATCTCAGACTTCACACTTGCTGTGTCCGTAACGACTGCAGCTGGATGCTGCTTGAGCTCTTTTGCTACAACCTCAGCCGTGATATCTGGAGGTACACAAACCACAACCAGATCTGGCTCGCTTGATTGTTCAACCCCGGCGCCGTATTCAATTGCTAGTCGCAAGTTAGCCTTTGAGCTGTCAGAGAGTTGTGCTTTGATGCCGTGGCGGGCAAGCGAAAGACCGAGACTGGTACCAATCAAACCAGTCCCGACAATTTTTATTGTGCCGGCTTTCACTGTGCTAGGTCAGTCCTCAATGCGGCAGCGCCACGCAAATAAACGTGAGTTATGGCGCTTCGGGGCTTGTCGCTCTCAGCGTGCATCATCAATCGAATCACCCTTGGCATGGCGCCTGTCACATTCATTTCAACTGAGCACATTAGAGGCACATCACCTAGCCCCAATTCCCTGGCAGCCAAAGCCGGGAACTCACTCACAACGTCAGGAGTGGCCGTGAACCAAATTGAAATTAGATCTCCAGTTTCAAGGCCATTTTCATGCATGACCTTGGTAACCAGCTCAGCGGTTGATTTAAGAAGGTGTTCGCGCTCGTCGCTGTCGAGCTGAATCGCTCCTCTAATTGCACGAACGGCCATTGGCTTCTCAATCCTGTTTCTTGCTGGCAGCACTCAAAAGGGCGCTGACCTCGAGTTTACTAAGCTCCCGGTACTGGCCAGGCTTCAAGTTTCCTAGGCGTAGCGGGCCAAAACTCTTGCGGGTGAGGTCAATAACCGGATGACCCACTGCCTCAAACATTCTGCGGACGATCCGATTCTTTCCGCTATGCAGGACGATTTCGACCAAAGATTCGATGGCATTTTGGTCAAGTAGGTTTACGCGATCAGCCTTTTGACGACCATCTTCCAGGTCCACCCCATCCAAGAGCTGCTGAAGTTGTGGGCGTTGAATGCGGCCCTGGACTTTTGCGACATAGAGCTTTTCAACACCAAAACTAGGGTGCGCGAGCTGGTTGGCGAGCTCTCCGTCATTGGTCATCAAAATCAAACCTGAAGTCTCGGCATCCAGGCGACCAACGTTGAAAACCCGATCAAAACCTTGGAAGAAGTCGGCCAAGCAAGGCCGATCAAATTCATCGCTCATGGTTGAAATGATGTTCTTTGGTTTATGGAAGGCTAAGTAGACCCGGTCTGGATCCAGTTGAACGGGCCTTCCATCGACCATTACCGAATCCTTGGTCGGATCAATACGACTTCCAAGTTCTCTGATTACTTTGCCGTTGACCTTGACTCGACCTGCGAGCATCAGCTCCTCTGCCTTGCGGCGTGAGGCAATACCAGCAATTGAGAGGGCTTTTTGAAGGCGGATCTCTTCGCTAGTCAATCTGATCCTGGTTTGGAAGATGCGGGCTAACTGGCGGCAACTCGGACAGGGAGTTTATGCCCAAGTTTTCAAGGAGCGTTTCAGTTGTTCCGAACATGACGGAACCAGTTTCGTTGTCGGTGTAAAGCTCCGTGACCAGCCCCCTGGACAGAAGTGTCCTAACCACTGAATCAACGTTTACACCACGAATTGACGAAATTTCACCACGTGAGATTGGCTGACGATACGCGATGACAGCGAGGGTCTCCAGGGCAGCTTGAGAAAGTTTTGCTGGATTTTCATTGGCTACTAGTTGTCTTACGCCCCAGTCGTGTGACTGTCGAACATAAAATCTCCAGCCACCGCCAACTTCACGAAGTTCAAACCCGCGGCCAAGCCCTTCGTGCGCTTGGTCATATTCCTCTTTGAGTGCATCTAGTTCGCGCTTGACGTCATTGATCGGTGCTTCAACTGCACCAGCGAGTGTGACCATAGAAAGTGGTGTCTCGGCAACAGTAAGGATTGCTTCAAGTGCGCCACGTAGCGCCAAATCACTGGTCATATTCACCGCCCAGGCCATCAATCTGATGGAAGTCAAAGGCTTCTGCTTCCCAACTCAAAGTAATTTCTCCAAATGGCGTTGGCTGTTGAACACCAATTGCACCAATTCTGTATAGCTCCAAGATTCCAAGGAACCGAGCAACAAACTCTGCACGTTCCTTAGTGTCAGCTATCAGCTGTAGGAAAGTAAGAGTTTTTGCAGACCGCAGTCTATCTACAATGATGCCAACTTGCTCGCGAATAGAGACCTTGGATGCATGCAGGTGAGTCAAGCCAACGCTCGGAATCTCCTTTGGAGTGAAGGCCTGCAAAGCGAGCATGTGGAACTCATCCAGCGTCGTATCCCACTTTAACTCTGGTCGAAGGTTTCGATACTGCTCTTCCAGTCGTACTGCTCGCGGAACGCGCTTCGCTTCCAATTCAAATGCGGTGTTAAACCAAGCGGATAATTCCTTGAATGCTCGGTACTGCAACAGTCTTGCAAATAGCAAGTCGCGCGCCTCTAGAAGCGCAACGTCCTCGCTGTCGACCAATTCACCCTGTGGCAAAAGACTTGCAAGCTTCAGGTCCAGCAGTGTCGCAGCCACAACCAAAAACTCACTGGCAGTATCGAGTTCTTTTTTCGCGTCGATTTGCTTCACATACTGCAAAAACTCATCGGTGACTTTGGCCAGGGCAACCTGAGTGATATCAAGCTCATGTCGACCGATCAGGGTCAGGAGGAGATCAAATGGACCTTCGAAATTGTCTAGTTGAAGTTGAAAATCAACTTCAGACTCAAGCTGCACAGCCACGTGATATCAGCTCTCTTGCAATTCGACGGTAGTCATCTGCTGCCTCAGACGAGGAAGCGAACACAGTAATTGGCTTTTTAGCAACAGTCGCATCAGGGAACTTTACAGTTCTGTTGACGGCTGTATCGAAAACCTTCCCCGGAAACGCCTCTTGCAGTCTTTCGAGTACCTCTCTTGAGTGCAGAGTTCTTGGGTCATGCAGCGTTGCAATCAAACCATCAAGCTCAAGTAGTGGATTTGTACGCGCCTTAACTTTTTCAATGGTCTGAATCAACAGGGCAACGCCGCGCAAAGCAAAGAACTCGGTAGCCATCGGAACCAATACGCCATGAGCAGCCGTAAGTGCATTCACAGTCAAGAGTCCCAGCGAAGGTTGGCAATCAATGAAGATTACGTCGTAATCATTTTTAACTTTTTTCAAGATGTTGTCGAGGACTCGCTCACGGCCCATTTCGGTTACCAGGTGCATTTCCGCAGCCGACAAATCTATGTTGGCAGGAATGATGTCTAAGTTCTTAACCTCGGTCTTTTGAATAACCGTTTTGGGATCCTTGGACGAATCCATAATTAGGTCATAAATCGTCGGGCCATCTTGAAACTCCGAGGCCAGATTGACAGAGAGTGCGCCTTGCGGATCAAAGTCAACGACCAGGACTTTTCTTCCATATTCCGCTAGAGCTGCAGCCAGAGATATGGTGGTAGTGGTTTTCCCAACGCCACCCTTTTGGTTACACATTGCAATGACCCGAGCGGGTCCGTGACTTGCCAGTTTGGGTGGGGTGGGGAAAGACTTGCCGGTTATTTCCACCATGACCTCCCTGATTCGCCTCTAGCCTACCCTCGAGCGCGAGGATGGGCTTGAGCGTAGACCTCTCGAAGCGTGTCGATGGTGACGAGGGTATAAATCTGGGTGGTTGCAACGGATGCGTGGCCCAAAAGCTCCTGCACCACTCGAACGTCTGCCCCGCCTTCAATTAGGTGGGTTGCAAACGAATGCCTCAATGAGTGCGGGGAAACGTCGATCCCACAAACCTCCCCGGAACGCTGAATGATTTCCCAGATGCTCTGGCGACTCAATCTGCCGCCTCTCTTATTGAGAAAAAGTGCTGAGTCGCCACGAAGACTTGCCAGCATTGGCCTAGTTCGAATTAGGTAAGCGTTCAAACTTTTGAAAGCAAAGGATCCAATGGGAACAATTCTTTCCTTGGAACCCTTGCCTCTAACGCGAAGAAGCCCAGAGTCGTTCACTTCATCTAGGTCTAAATCAACCACTTCGCTCACGCGAGTTCCAGTTGAATACATCAATTCCAAAATTGCCCGGTCACGAAGACGAATCGGATCCGCTGCCTCGTCGTCGGGTTCTGGTCCACTTGCCTCCAGCAGCGCCAACACCTGATCCTGGCTGAGAGACTTTGGAAGACGTTTGGGTAGTTTTGGTGGTCTTAGCTTCACCGTTGGGTCATCTGCTCGGAGATTTTCTAAAACCAGAAACTTATGAAAACCTCGAACTGCGGCAAGAATTCGAGAGTTAGAACTCGCTTTCAAGCCCTCGACCAGTAGCGAGCTTGCAAAATCCGAAACTTGATTTGCTGACACCGATAGCGGTTCGGTTGAGTTAGATTCTAAAAAATCTTGGTAGCGAGCTAAGTCACCTCGGTAAGCGGCCAAGGTGTTCTTACTCAAACCGCGTTCCACGGAGAGATGCCGAAGATACCGATCAATCGGTAACACTGCTATCCCTCGTTGAATAGTCGCTGCGCCTGTTTTCTTTCAATGGCAGCTTGTATTAGCCCAAAGAACAAGGGATTGGGTTTGGTAGGACGCGAGCGAAACTCAGGGTGAGCCTGAGTTCCAACAAAGAACGGATGAACCGACTTTGGCAGCTCAACATATTCAACTAGGTGTCCATCAGGTGAGGTTCCTGAAAAGACCAGTCCCTTTTCGGCGATCTGATCCCGATAGTGATTATTAACCTCATAGCGATGGCGATGACGCTCACTAGCCGACTTTGCGCCATAAAGACTTTGGACAATGGAGCCATCTTGCAAGCTTGCTTCGTAAAGTCCAAGGCGCATGGTTCCACCCATCTCTGAGTTTTCCAGCTTCGAGACCTGCTCCGCCATTGTCGCAATAACTGGGTGTTTAGCGCTCGGTTCAAACTCGCTTGAAGTTGCGCCATCTAGTCCAACAACGTTTCTTGCGTATTCAATGACCATGCACTGCAGACCCAAACAAAGACCAAGAACAGGAATCTTGTTCTCTCGAGCGAACTTGATTGCCCCCAACTTCCCTTCGATACCTCGAACACCAAATCCACCAGGGACACAAATTCCGTCCATTTCGGACAGGTTGGCAAGCGCTCCGGCTTCAGTTTCACAATCATCAGATTTGACCCAGTGAATCTTCACTTTGCAGGACTGAGCGAATCCACCAGCGCGCAAAGCCTCGGTTACCGACAGATAGGCATCTGGCAGATCAATGTATTTTCCAACCAGGGCAATGTTGACCTCTTGCTTTGGCTGATGCACGGCATCCAAAACTGGTTGCCAATTGGACCAGTCAACATCTTTGGCTTTGAGATCTAAAGATTTGATGATGTAGCTGTCGAGGCCTTCGCTATGAAGAACCTTTGGAATGTCATAAATACTTGCTGCATCGGCGGCTGTTACTACAGCTTCACGATCAACGTCACACATCTGTGCAATTTTGTTTTTTATGGAATCTGGCAGTTCTCGGTCAGCGCGACAAACAATTGCATCAGGCTGAATACCAAGTGAGCGCAGAGTTGCAACTGAGTGCTGGGTTGGCTTGGTTTTCAGCTCACCCGATGGTTGCAGATAGGGAACGAGTGTGACGTGGACAAAAAATACATTGTCTTTACCAATTGCTTGTCTAACCTGCCGAGCGGCTTCCATGAAAGGTAAGGATTCAATGTCTCCAACCGTGCCACCAATTTCAGTAATGATCACATCTGGTTTTGGATCAAGGTTTGCCTGCAGTCTCATTCGGTGCTTTAGCTCATCGGTAATGTGCGGAATTACCTGAACTGTCGCTCCCAGATAATCACCTCGACGCTCTTTGGCAATCACGGTTGAATAAGCCTGGCCGGTGGTGACGTTCGCTGCTGCGGTCAGATTTATGTCCAAAAATCTCTCGTAGTGGCCAATGTCGAGATCCGTCTCGGCCCCGTCATCTGTGACAAAAACCTCGCCGTGCTGAAATGGGTTCATTGTGCCGGGATCGACGTTTAGATATGGGTCAAGCTTCTGCATGACAACGCTCAGACCACGAGCTCTAAGGAGATTTCCGAGGGAGGCGGCGGTGAGGCCTTTGCCTAATGAGGAGGCGACGCCTCCGGTTACGAACACATGTCGAACAATTCCAGAGCTAACCGCCATGGAACTTCAATCTATCACTTATTGGCGTCGTCGTGGGCTACGACATGAAATCAACGAAGTTCGAGTAGTTCCCTCGCGTGCGAGAGGGCAATGTCAGACTCGGCATTGCCTGAGAGCATGCGTGCTAACTCCTGCTCTCGCTCTAGCTGATTGAGGATGCTGACACTGGAAGCTGATACCCCGCCGCTAGAGTCTTTGAAAATGCGAATTTGGTGGTCTGCAAAGGCCGCCACCTGTGGAAGATGTGTAACAACTATTACTTGGGTTGAGCGGGCTAGTGCTTTCAGGCGGCGCCCAAGCTCAACGGCCGCAGCACCTCCCACTCCAGCATCAACCTCATCAAAGATCATGGTGGGTAGCGGGCTATTTCCAGCTAACACGAGTTCGATCGCAAGCATGATTCTGCTCAGCTCACCGCCCGAGGCGCCCTTAGCAAGAGGCCGTGGTTCAGCGCCCGAGCGATTGGCTAGCAGGAACTCAATTTTGTCTACTCCTGCAGCCTCGAATTCAGGCAGCTCGGAAATAGCGATCTCAAGCTGTGCATCCCCCATTGCCAATTGGGCCAGCTCTTCACTGACTCGCTTAGAAAGCTCCTTTGCCGCCTTAGTCCGCTCTTGGGTGAGCTTCTTAGCTGCCAGCGAAAGCTGAGACTCTGTGGCAGCGAGTTGGATCTCGAGTTTCTCCAGCTGCTCATCTGAGCTATCCAGGTCTAGCAGCTCGGATTGTAGAGAGGGCAATGCCTTGGCTAGCTCATCAATCGAAGTCCCGTATTTTCTCTCAAGTGAAATAAGCTCAGCTTTTCTCCTCTGAAGCTCATCCAAAGTCTGTGGATCGGCGTCGAGATCGCTCAAATAACCAGAGAGTTGAAGGGAAATTTCATTGACCAGGCCAGCTGCATCGCTGATCAAGTCGGCAAGCTCTCGGAGCTTGCTATCGCTTGAGCTCTCTAAAACCCTTTTCGCCCGGCCCAGCTGTCCCCTAGCATCAAGCTCCTCACCGGCTAAAAGTTCATGGGCTTCCGAAGCAGCGAGTCGAAGAGATTCAACATTGGTCAAACGAGAGAGCTGATCACTAATCTTTGTCAGTTCGCCTTCTTCTGGTTGAAGTCTCTCAAGATCTGAAATCTGCTCTTTGAGCTTGGTAATTCGGAAGGCATCCTGCTCCGAGGAGGACTGCATGCGTTCAAGTCTTTGCTGCAGTTCCCGATACTGGACATAGATTTGCGAGTAAGTGGTGAGTGCAGCGGCGAGGCTATCGCCTGCAAATTCATCCAAGGCCGCTCTTTGCTTGGCTGTCGATTTCAAACGAATCTGTTCTGACTGGCCGTGCACCGTAACTAGCTCTTGCGAAACGGAGTTCAGGGTCGAGATCGGAACAGCTGTGCCGCCGATTGCTGCCCTGGATCGGCCATCAGTTGATACTGAACGATTGATGAGAATCTCTCCATCAGATACTTCTGCACCGAGCTCTGAAAGTTTTTCTAGGAGTTCTTTGTCTTGAGAAAGAATGCGACCTTCAACTAATAGCTGTTTCTCACCTGAGCGAACAACCGATGAATCCGCTCTCTCCCCCAGCAACAGGCCAAGGCCTGTTAGAAGCATGGTTTTACCGGCACCGGTTTCTCCCGTGATGGCCGTGAAGCCAGGCTTTAGTTCAAGTTGGGCGGAACTAATGACGCCTAGAGATTTAATAGAGAGCGTCTCTATCAAGCATCGCTCCCCGGTCCACGCCAGCCCGAAACGGGCAGGTTAAATTTTCTAACCAATCGATCCGCAAATGCTTCATCGGTTAGGTTCACCATCTCTACCGGTTGGGATCCGCGACTTATTTCAACTCTCGCTCCAGGCAGCAGCTCAAAAGTTCTGCGGCCATCGCAAGAAATCACTCCGGCTCCGGGAGATCGGCTCAGGACCTCGATTGCAACTGAGGAATCGTTATCTATAACGAAGGGCCGGGAGAAAAGTGCATGGGCGCTGATGGGAACCACCACAAACGCGTCAACATTCGGCCAGACGATTGGCCCGCCAGCACTAAAGGCATAAGCGGTTGAACCGGTGGCAGTTGAAACCAGTACGCCATCACAACCAAACGTCGAAAGAGGTCGCTTTTCAACCTCTAAGACAACTTCAATCATTCGCTCGCGTGCACTTTTTTCAACGGCTACTTCATTTAGAGCCCAGCTCTGGAAGATCTGTTTGCCGCCTTGCCAGACCGACACATTCAAAGTTGTGCGTTCTCGAACTTTGTATTTACCCGCCACCACCAGGTCGAGCACCTGATCAATCTCTTCTTTTTCAGCTTCGGCCATGAATCCAACGTGGCCAAGATTGACCCCCAGAATTGGAGCAGGCCTATCTCTCAAAACCTCTGCCGCGCGAAGGATTGAACCATCCCCGCCGAGAACAATTGCCATGTCTACACTTTGATCTTCATACTGGTTCAAACCCGACGAATCGGAAACCAAGGACTTGATCCGACTTAGGTCGTCCGCTGGAAAAAAGCACTGAACGCCCTTGTCGGAGAGGTGCTCACAAACACCCAGTGCTGAAGTCGCAGCATTTTTATCAATTGCGCTGCTGACAATTAGCACTCGCTCCATGCTGCCTCCCTTTTCCCCTACCAGATTAGCTAGTAATTGGAGCCCTAGCTTGGCTGCTCCACAGCTAAGCCAATTGGGCGACCAGTGCTTGCCAGTTGCTTGGCTCACCAACGCGAAGATGAGCCAAATACTCAATGTTTCCGGTTGAACCGACAGTCTTGCTCTCCACCAAACCCAGCACCCGCATACCCGCAGAGCTAAGGCCTTCGAGTGCGCTCTGCAACCCTCTGATCCTCGCAGCACTATCAACCACAACACCTTGCCGATTCAGATCGTTCTTCTGCAGTTCAAATTGAGGCTTGATTAGAAACACGAATTCGGCACTGGGTGCACAAGATATGATTTGCCCCGCGACTATGCGCAAAGAGATAAAGCTCAGATCCACCACGACTAGGCCTATTTCTGTCGGATTTATAGGTAGCTCGGACGGGTTCACGTCGCGAATGTTCGTCTCTGATTGCTCAATCACCCTGGAGTCTTGTTTTATCTCAGGCGCTAATTGATCTGTCCCGACATCCAAGGCAATAACCTTCTGTGCTCCTTTTTCCAGAAGAACCTGGGTAAAACCTCCGGTCGATGCGCCGATGTCTAGGCAGTTCATGGGGACGTTTATATTGAAAATCTCAAGAGCTTGAACAAGCTTGTTTGCACTGCGTGCAACGTATTTCTGCGCAACAACGCTTAGTTTGTCTCTATCGGAAACCTCATGCGAGGCCTTGGTGACTATTTGTGAATTTACTTTTACTTCGCCATCGGCGATCTGTTGGGCGGCTTGATTTCTGGATCTGACCAGCCCCCGCTGAACCAGAGCGAGGTCTAACCTCACTGATTGAGGAGGTTCTCGAGCTCGGTAATCAGATTACTAAGTGCTGCAACCTGCTCTTGAAAGTCCAAGCTGTCAATGCCCGCAAGCTTTGCTTCAAACTCTTCCACGCACACCCACTAATTCTGCGGCGACCTGCAAACCATATATTGGTCTTCCGCTGCTCCAGACTAATTCCGATGCTGCTCTAATTGAGTCAACCGAGGCTGGGTTTCCTGCACTTAGCAAAAGTCGATCGCCGATGATTGAAGCTTCACTCTCGCCTACCCTGCACTGGCTTCCTTTGATTTCAACCCTCGGGTAGCTCTCAAATAACTCCGATAAGTTAGCTAGGACAAAGTTGGGGCGCTCATCTGATCGAGCACCCAGTAGTTCCTTGTTTCCCGCAATTCCCGTCAACACTAGGGCCGAGCTGAGACCTGCCGTGATTGCTCCCTTGATATCAGTGTCGAGTCGATCCCCAACCACCAGAGGATTAGTGATTTTCAGGGTTTCAAGTGCACTAGTAAAAATAGGTCTGAATGGCTTTCCGGCAAACTCCGGGAGAATGCCAACCGCGGTATGAACAGCGCCGACCAGCGTTCCATTGCCAGGTGCGATACCGCCCTCCAGCGGGATAGTCCAATCCTGATTTGTAGCAATCCAGGTAGCCCCGTTTTGAATTGCGAAAGCCGCTTCCGCTAGCTGTGGCCATCCGACCTCTGGACTAAAGCCTTGAACTACGGCAACCGGTTCGGCGCTAGCGGAATCAACCACCTCAAAACCAAGTTTTCTAATCTCAGAGCGAAGCCCTTCGCCGCCAACCACCAAAATCTTTCCCGAAGAGATTTTGCTTGAGAGAAGTTTTGCGGCGGAGGCGGCAGATCCAATTACCTCAGATGCCTCAAGTTCAATTCCAAAGCCGCGCAGCTGCTCAGCAATTTGTTCTGGTGTTCTGGATGCGTTGTTAGTTATGTAGCCAACTGTTTTACCCAGCAATCGCGCCTTGCCAATGGCTTCGACTGCACCATCGATAGGCTGCTTGCCTCTGTAAACAACGCCGTCTAGGTCAAGCAGCAGTGAGTCAAACTGATCTATCAGCATTACTTCTCTTCTTGCAAACTAACTGTTTCTTCTTCTGTTTGCTCCATAGCCTTTTCCGCTTGATCCGCCAGTGAATCCCAGCTTGTTCCATCCTGACCGAGCTCGCGTAACACCTCGGCATAAGACCTAAACAGCAAAGGCGATTGTTCATAAACCGTTTTCGGAGATAGCTCGGGGATTTCGAGCTCCTGCTTTGCAAGTTCTGTTTGGCCAAGGTCTAACCTCGCGCCGCTTAGTGCGATAGCCAAATTGATCCTCACCCCAACCGGAAGTTTGCTTCGATCAATTCCAACTGCTTGAGCCAGTGCCTTTTCAGGCCTTCCCAGCCCTCGTTCTGAGTCGATGATCAGAGGAATCTGATCATTGGAACCGGAAATTCTTCGATGAGTAAGGAGCTCTCTTAGAGCTAGGGCATACTCGCCGATTGTGTAGGCGGTGACGCCAAGAGTCTCTCTTACAACCGCAATTCTTCCCGCCTTCTTGGAAGCGGCTAGAGCGTGACGGTGAGCAAGTTTGGGATCGGTGTCAACCAGCAGCGCAACCATCTGCAGATGACGAGCAACTATTTCTTGATTCTCCGCGGAGAGTGTCTTCAGCTGTGCTCGAACGCTGATGTGTAAATCCTCAGCGCTCACCTCATCCGGTATTGGTGGGAAATCAAACTTTTCACGCTGAGGCTGATCGGGTCTTGGTCCGGAACGAAATGGCTTTTTATCGCCAGAGAAAGATTTGCGATCGGGTTTTGAGCGCGAGAACTTTTGGTCGCGCGGCGTCTTCCCCGCTGCCGCTTTCCGCGGTGGTCGTCTATCCATCATGTTTTGTCCTTAAACAGAAATGGCCACCCTAGTCGGGTGGCCATTTCTAAAGTAAGTCCGGCGGTGTCCTACTCTCCCACAGGGTCCCCCCTGCAGTACCATCGGCGCTGAGAGTCTTAGCTTCCGGGTTCGGAATGGGACCGGGCGTTTCCCTCTCGCTATGGCCGCCGAAACACTATTGAGTTTTTAGTCTTTCGAAGATCAATTCTTCGGTTCTCGACCATACCTCGAGAACCACACAGTGGACGCGTGCACAAAAATTAGAGTGTGTATCAAGTTATCGGGCTATTAGTACGGGTCAGCTCCATGCCTTTCAGCACTTCCACATCCCGCCTATCAACGCAGTATTCTAGCTGCGGCCCTCTCGACATAAAGTCTTGGAAATCTCATCTTGAGGCAGGCTTCCCGCTTAGATGCTTTCAGCGGTTATCCCTCCCGAACGTAGCTAACCAGCGGTGCACTTGGCAGTACAACTGGCACACCAGAGGTTCGTCCAACCCGGTCCTCTCGTACTAGGGTCAGGTCCTCTCAAATTTCCTGCGCGCGCAGAGGATAGAGACCGAACTGTCTCACGACGTTCTGAACCCAGCTCGCGTGCCGCTTTA
>JBMSYD010000025.1:0-14246 GCA_049426345.1 Aquiluna sp. | reverse complement strand
TGAATGGCTAGAAGAGAAATATCCAAGTTGGAAAATTAGCAAAGCTAGAAATGATAGAGGCTACTGGGTGATAGAAGTGGTTAGTTCTCCCACACACCACTAAAGCTAAGTTCCGCGGGACCACTAATGGCTACTCGCTCACCATCTTCAGCTGCGAACATCTTCGCGGCGAGCTCGCCCCCTGGAACACTAACCTGCCAATTGTTTTGAGTTCCGCCAGCCCAGTGACGAATCGCAATGGCAGCAGCTGCAACACCTGTTCCACAACTCAGCGTCTCCCCCACGCCGCGCTCATGCACTCGCATGCTCAAGCGAGCGACTCCCTCATCAATCAATGGATCATTCGGAACAACAAATTCGACATTGGCTCCCTCGGCCGGCTGCGGATCCAGGTCTGGGGCTTTATGCAGTTCCAGCTCTTCTAATTCGCCAAGGTCCGCTAGTGCAACCACTACGTGCGGGTTGCCAAGATTGACATTAAGTCCTGGCCTTGCCACTTTTAGGCCAAAGCTGCGAACCAAAACCTCTTCTTCGTTGATTCTCCACCTACCCAAATCAACTGCAAATCCGCTTGCGGTCTGGGTCAAATCCTTAATGCCGGCTCGAGTGGCGATTGGCAGAGTGCTGCCTGACTCAAATGAAACCAAGTTGTTTTCAAGTAGGTAGCGAGCAAACACGCGGATACCATTTCCACACATCTCAGCCTTTGAGCCGTCCTTATTTCGATAGTCCATGAACCATTCGGCAGCGGGCTCATCCTTGAGCAAACCCTCAACTTCACTACCCTTGGTGGGTCTTGCGATGATTAGGCCGTCTGCTCCTACCCCGAAGTGGCGATCGCAGATTTTCCGAATTTCTGACTCTCGCAGATCAAGTTGGCCAACGGTATCTAGCAGCAAGACGAAGTCATTGCCAGTGCCGTGGCCCTTGGTGAACTGAAGACTCATCTCTACAGCCTAACTAGCTTGAGCGCTTGCTCGAGCAGGTTCTGCTCTGGGTTCAACCAATGGATTCGCTTGTCTCGGTTGAACCAGGTTCTTTGTTTTTTGGCATATCGAGTGGTGAGGAAAACAGTCTCTTCCTTAGCCTGCTCTTCGGATAGCTCTCCCCTGAGTTGGGAGATGGCCTGTTTGTATCCGATGGCAACAGCGGCGGTGGCAGAGAGTTTGCCAAAGCGCTGCAGAAGTTCATCCACCTCAGTCACTAATCCTCTTTCCCACATCAACCCGACTCTTCGCTCAATCCGGCGTGCCAGATCCTCTTTCGGAACGTCAATTGCAAGCTGCACAGTAGGTCTTCGATAGCTGGGCTCGGGCAGGGATGAAGCAAAACTCTTGCCGCTGAGCATCACCACTTCCAAAGCTCGAATGACCCGCCTTCGATTGGCAGCCGGAATCTTCTCAGCGGCAACTGGATCGAGTTTCTTGAGCCGCAGGTGCATATCAAGTGCCCCAATCTCATCTGACTCAGCCTCAAGCTTGGCTCGCAGGGCCGGATCTGTGGGGGCAAACTCCAAGCTATCGAGCGCAGATGCCAAGTAGAGGGTGCTCCCGCCTACTACTAGTGCCCTGTTGCCCCGTGATTTAATCTGCTCCAAGACCTCGTCAAACAACACCCGGTACTCAACAGCGGTTATGTCATCTGTGGGGCTAACTACTGAGATGAGATGATGTGGAATGCCCTGCATTTCCTCGGCAGACAGCTTGGCTGTTCCGATATCCATTCCCTGATAAAGCTGCATCGCATCAGCGTTGATAACCTCAAAGCCGCCAATCGACTTTGCAATCTCAATCGCTAAATTGGATTTACCGCTCGCCGTTGTCCCAACCAGGGCAACTATTTCAGACACGTTTTGCTCTAATCGGAATGCCCAGATTTACTTTGCCAGTCGAACAGGATTCGGCGGCTGCCCGATCTGAGGCATCACCGCCAGCGGTTTTGCGCAGGTCATACTTCGAACCGGCAACAGAATCGGCAATCAAGAAATATGGTGCGGCCCGGCTGATTTGGACATTGACCAAATCACCAGGTCTAGGGCTTTGCTCTCCAGCAGGAACTTCAAAGTGGACAAGGCGATTATCTCTGGCGCGACCGGTCATTCGATTGGTGTTGCTATCTTTGCGACCTTCGCCATTAGCAACTAACACCTCGACCTCGCGACCAATTTGCTTTTGGTTCTCCTGCCAGGCAACCTCATTGACAACCTCTAGCAGGCGTTCGTATCGCTCTTGGACAACTTCTTTTTCGATTTGATTTGGCATCTCAGCTGCGGGTGTTCCGGGACGCTTGGAGTACTGGAACGTGTAGGCCATCGCGAACCGAGCCTTTCGGACAACGTCGATTGTGGCCTGAAAATCCTCCTCAGTTTCTCCGGGGAAGCCAACGATGATGTCTGTTGTGATTGCGGCATTGGGGATTTTTGCGCGAACATTTTCCAGAATGTTCAGATAGCGATCTGATCGATAACTTCTCTTCATTGCCTTGAGAATCGAATCAGATCCTGACTGCAGTGGCATGTGCAGCTGTGGCATCACGTTGTGGGTCTCCGCCATGGCATCAATCACGTCGTCCGTGAAAGCGGCTGGATGCGGAGAGGTAAAACGAACCCGCTCCAGGCCTTCAATCTGGCCGCAGGCTCGCAGGAGCTTCGCAAATGCCCCACGATCACCAAACTCAACCCCGTAGGTATTCACATTCTGACCCAGCAGAGTAACCTCAATCACTCCATCAGCAACCAGCGCTTCGATTTCGGCGAGGATGTCACCGGGCCGGCGATCTTTCTCTTTTCCACGCAGCGAAGGAACGATGCAAAATGTGCAGGTGTTGTTGCAACCAACCGAAATGGAAACCCAACCTGCGTAGGCATTCTCGCGCTTGCTAGGCAAGGTGGAGGGGAAAACCTCGAGCGACTCAAGAATCTCAATCTCTGCTGACTGATTGTGTCGAGCCCGCTCAAGCAAAACCGGCAGAGATCCCATGTTGTGAGTGCCAAAGACGACATCCACCCATGGAGCTTTCTTCTGAATTAGGCTCTGGTCCTTTTGAGCAAGACAGCCGCCAACTGCGATTTGGAAATCAGGGTTCGCCTCTTTGCGAGGAAGCATTGTGCCGAGATTGCCGTAGAGCTTATTGTCGGCGTTTTCGCGCACCGCACAGGTATTGAACACCACCAAATCCGGATTGTCATCTTTGGCCGGGACATAACCCGCCGATTCAAGCAGGCCAGAAATACGCTCACTGTCGTGAACGTTCATTTGGCAGCCGTAGGTGCGGACTTCGTAAGTTAGTGGCATTGCATAGGGATTTTACCCCTGCTTTTCTGCCCAGCGCACTGCCGCTGTCACTACGGCCGATGGGAAGCCCCTTCGCATCAAAAAGCCGCTCAGCCTGCGATAGCGAACATCTGGGGCGAGCGACAACATGCGCTGAATTCGTCTGGTGGCGAGTTGATTGGCCAACTCCTGCTGCTCCTGTTGGCTAACCGCCCCGCAGACTTCCTCGATGATCGTGTTCGCAACACCCTTTTGGCGAAGCTCTCTGGCAATCAGTTTGACGGCTTTTCCCCTGGCCAGGCGAGCTGCCAAAAATCCGCGTGCGTATGCGGCATCGTCAATTAGTCCAGCGCGTAGAAAGTCAGCGATGGCCCAGTCAATGAGATCCGGCGGAATTTCTCGCTTGACCAAGACTTCGCGAAGCTGATGTTCGGTTTTAGCAGTTCGCGTTAGCTGGTGCAGCAGTATGTTCTTTGCCCGCTTTTCAAGCTTTTCTTCGCTGATCGGCATCGGACAAACTAAGCGTCGTTAGCAGCCTTGGCAGTCTTTGGCTTGACTTCCTCCTCGACTGGCAAATCTGCAACTGCGCGTGGTACACCCACGCCGAGTTTGATCTTGATTTTCTGCTCAATCGTGTCAGCCACAGCTGGATTTTCCTTCAGGTAGCGTCGAGAGTTCTCTTTGCCCTGACCAAGCTGTTCGCCCTCGTAGGTGTACCAAGCACCGGACTTCTTGACTATGTCCTGCTCGACACCAAAGTCAATTAGGCCTCCCTCGCGAGAGATTCCCTCGCCAAACAAAATGTCGAACTCGGCTTGTCTAAATGGGGCAGCTAGCTTGTTCTTTACAACCTTGACTCTCGTTCTGTTTCCAACCGAGTCCTGTCCGTCTTTCAAAGTCTCAATTCGGCGAATGTCTAGTCGCACCGATGCATAGAACTTCAGAGCCTTACCACCAGCGGTGGTCTCAGGTGATCCAAAGAAGACACCAATCTTCTCGCGCAGCTGGTTGATAAAGATTGCTGTGGTCTTGGTTTGGCTTAGAGCGCCGGTTAGCTTTCTAAGTGCCTGTGACATAAGCCTTGCTTGCAAACCAACGTGAGCATCGCCCATCTCGCCTTCAATTTCAGCTCTTGGAACAAGTGCGGCAACAGAGTCGATAACGATCACATCGATTGAACCTGAGCGAATGAGCATGTCGGCAATTTCAAGTGCCTGCTCACCTGTGTCAGGCTGGCTGACCAAAAGTTCATCGATGTTGACGCCTAGCTTTTTCGCATACTCAGGATCAAGCGCGTGCTCTGCGTCAATAAAAGCTGCTACTCCGCCGGCCCGCTGCGCATTGGCGATGGCGTGCAGGGCAATGGTGGTCTTTCCAGAGGATTCAGGTCCATAGACCTCGACGATGCGGCCCTTTGGTAGCCCGCCGATGCCAAGCGCGACATCCAGGGCAATCGAGCCGGTCGGGATTGATTCAATTGGGGCTCTCTCTTCACTGCCCAATTTCATGACCGAGCCCTTTCCGAACTGTCGGTCAATCTGAGCTAGTGCGGTCTCTAGCGCCTTTTCGCGTTCTGAAGCTGTTGGCATTGCGTCCTCGTTTCCTCTGTTTTTAGCCATGCTCCAGAAGCTAGCTGGCGGCTCTGACACTTTGGGAGGAATCCAACACGCTGTGGATAACTCGTTTGGTGCTCAAGTTGAGAAAACTCTAAGCGTTCGAACAAAATTTCGAATAATCTCAGTCGGCGTGTCTTGGGGTCTTATTTCTGCCCTGCCAGTGCTCCTGGGGAACCGCCAGCTGCTGGCAAATGGCTAGCCAAACAGTCTTTGGGTCCTCGCCCGCATCCAGCAGCTGCTTGGGGGTCTGATCGGCAAATTGGTCTAATCGAGTGTCAGATAGCACTACCTGGGCGAATTTATCGCCAAACTCGTCTTCAACCAGCTCGAAAAAGCGGCTTAGCTTCACTGCCTAGAAAACAGGTCAGATTCAACCGCGAAGTCATCTGGCAAGGTGTCTGGGATGAAGGTGTCATCGATGTAGATACCCTCAGCAGTTGCCATTCGCTCGGAAACGTCTCGCAGAACCACCGACAGTGGGACTTCTAGGGCCTCGGCAACAGATGCCAGGATCTCCGAAGAGACTTCCTTCTGGCCGCGCTCGACCTCTGATAGGTAGCCCAGAGCCACCGATGCCTTGGCAGCAACCTGACGCAGGGTCTGACCCTGTGCCTGACGGTGCTGGCGCAAAACATCGCCAATCTCTTGTCTCAGTAGTAACAAGTTTCCTCCTGGGGCTCTAATTTACCCCCTGCTGGGGACAAAGATAGGGCCAACTGCTGAATGTTTCCTGATGTTAAACCTAGAACTGGCCTAACTCTTCCCGCAAAATCTCGATCGCTCGCTCCACCGTCTTAGCCCGAATCTCGCCCCTAGAGCCGCCAAACTGCTCGGCGAAAACCTTGGTCCCCCGCTCTGAGCTCAGCCCCAAATACACCTCTCCAGGCTCGTGCTGGCCAACCGAATCAGGCCCGGCAACCCCGGTGGCTGACAGGCCGATTACCAGTCGCTGCTCAAGCTGCATGGCAAAGGCGAACTTAGCTCTGACCCCCTCTGCCAGCTGAGCCGCGACCTCCGGATCAACCGCTGACTGCATCTGCAAAAGACTTGGCGAAACCCCCAGCAGCTGAGATTTCACCTGGTCTTGGTAGGAAACAATTCCACCCAAAAAAACCTTCGAAGCACCTGGAACCTCAGCTAGTTTGGCGCTGATTAGACCAGCAGTTAGCGACTCGGCCGTAACAATGTGCAGGCCCTTCTCCCTCGCAAGCCCAATTACTTCTTCGGCCATAAATACCGCGCTCCCGTCCAAACAGTTAGCGCAACCGTAAACCAAAGAACTATTTGCGAGAGGACCAGATACCAATCACCTAAAAATCCAAATGGTGCAATAAATAAACAGACTGCAACAATTTGCATGACTGTCTTGAATTTTCCGCCGCCACTAGCTGCAATAACTTTCTTTCTAATCACAACCAGTCGATAAAGCGTGATGCCAAGCTCTCTGGCCAAAATAATGATTGTTGCGAACCAAGAAACCGCGCCCAAAATCGACAGCACAATCAGGCTTCCGCTCAGAAGTGCCTTGTCTGCAATTGGATCCAAGATTTTGCCTAGGTTTGTAACAAGTCCACGCTTTCTGGCGATTGCTCCGTCGAGACCGTCAGTCGAGGCGGCCAAAATCAGAATCAGCATCGCAACCAGCCGCATCCAAGGATCGGACCAAAATTCCAACAGCAGAAACAGAACCACTGGCACCAGCGCCAAGCGCGCAGACGTGATTAGGTTAGGAGTTTGCCGATAAAGAAAACTTCTAGAAGTCATCTTTTCGACCGGTGAGCTGCCAGGCGTCTTCATCAGGGCTATCCTCCCCTGCTACAGCATCCCCCGCAACTGGAGCTTGGCCCGTAATGCGAGATAGAGCCTTGTGCATGTCCTCCGGCCGAATCAAAACTTCTCTTGCCTTCGATCCCTCCGATGGACCAACGATTCCTCTGGATTCCAACAGATCCATCAATCTTCCGGCTTTGGCAAATCCCACTCGAAGTTTTCGCTGCAGCATCGAGGTCGAACCAAATTGAGAGTTCACAACCAAATCACAGGCAGCTAGCAGAACATCCAGATCGTCACCGATTTCGCTATCGACCATCCGCGACGGTGCAACCTGATTAACATCGCTTCGATACTCCGGATCCATCTGGGCTTTAACGTGGCTGACCAGTTTTTGCAGCTCTGGTTCACTAACCCAAGCTCCCTGAACTCGAATCGGCTTATTGGTCCCCATCGGAGCAAATAAGGCGTCTCCTTGCCCAACCAACTTCTCTGCACCCGGACCATCCAAAATCACTCTGGAATCAGTGACCGAGGAAACCGAGAAGGCAAGTCTCGATGGGACATTGGCCTTAATCAGTCCCGTCACCACATCCACCGATGGACGCTGGGTAGCAAGAACCAGGTGAATACCGCTGGCTCGGGCCAACTGGGTGATTCGAACAATCGAGTCCTCAACATCCCGCGGTGCGACAATCATTAGATCGGCTAGCTCATCAACTACCACCAGCAAATACGGATAGGGCATTAGTTCGCGCTGTGAACCAGCAGGAGGAGAGATTTCACCGGCCACAACAGCACGATTGAAATCGTCGATGTGCTTGAAACCAAATGAGGCCAGATCGTCGTATCTGGAATCCATTTCCTTCACAACCCACTGCAGCGCCTCAGCAGCTTTTTTCGGGTTAGTAATGATTGGAGTTACAAGATGCGGAACACCCTGATAGGCAGCAAGCTCCACTCGCTTTGGATCAATCAGAACAAGTCTTACCTCAGCCGGAGTTGCTCGCATCAAAATCGATGCAATCATCGAATTTACAAAGCTTGACTTTCCAGCTCCAGTTGCACCGGCAACGAGCAGGTGAGGCATCTTGGCAATATTTGCAACCAGATAACCACCCTCAACGTCTTTTCCAACTCCAATGGTTAGCGGATGATTGGCAACCTGGGCATTCTTGCTGCGCAGGACATCGCCGAGAGTGACAATTTCACGATCGGTATTGGGGATTTCAATTCCAATCGCACTCTTACCAGGAATCGGAGAAAGAATTCTTACCTCATTCGAGGCAACCGCGTAGGAGATGTTGTTGGTAAGGCGGGTTACTGCCTCGACTTTAACTCCCGGTGCAAGCTCAACTTCATATCTGGTAACTGTTGGGCCGCGCTGGAAACCGGAGACTTTAGCCTCAACGTCGAACTCTTTGAAGACCGCATCAATTGCGGCCGCCACCTGGTTGTTTACAGAGCTAGAAGCCTTGGCAGGCGAGCCGGCCGCAAGCAGGCCTAGGCCTGGCAAAACATAGGGCTTGCGCTGCTTCGGAGCTGGAATATCTATCGGCTCAGTTAGACCTTCTTCTTCACGAAGAAATTCGATTTCTGGTTCATCATTCGCTACAACATCGGCAAATGCAATCTCTGGAAGTGGCTCGGGTTCGGGTTCTAGAGCAATCTCTAGTGGAGTTTCAAAAGCTTGCGGCTCTTCTTTTTCTCGCTGCCACCACTTACTCTCCGTCTGGACTTTCTCTTTTTTCTCTCCGCTAACTCCAAACAGGAAGCTGTAGAGCTCTCGCAACTTTGGTGCAATCTGGTTTGGCGCGGTACCGGTCATAATCAACACGGAAACTAATGCCAACAAGACAAGTGCCGGAACAGCTCCCCAAATAGTCAGAAGACTGATTAGCGGCCCACCTATCAACCAACCAAAGAGACCCCCCGCCCTGGCGAGCGCCGGCACTCCGTCACTTGGCGAGGGCAGCGAAGAAAATACGTGGAAGAAGCCAGAGATAACTGAGAGCAGAAGCCAAAAGCCAAGGGCAAACCTAGAAGAGTCCCGGACAGAGGAGGGGTGGCGGAACAAAAACATGGAGTAGGCAAAAAGCACTACCGGTAGCCCAAAGCTAACCAGGCCAAAGAAAAGGCCGAAGGTGAACTGATGCAAAAGAACTGCCCAGGCTTCGTTGCTCAAGAACCAGGCAACTATTACCCCGATGACGCTGAGAATGAACAGAGCAAAGGGAGCCCCATCCCGCCTTTCATCCTCCGGTAGTTCCTTGCTGAAGGATCGAACCAATTGGCCAATACCGTGGGCGGAGGCCATATAACCGCGCTGAATGATTTCGAAAAACTTGCCCGAGCTGGAGGGTTTGGGCTTGGCCGGGGCGGCCGAGCGTGACTTTTTAGCGCCGCCTGCTCGTTTGGGCGGCTTCGTCTTTCCAGCCATGTAAGAAAAATAGCAAGCAGATAGGCGAATTCGGCTTAGGCAGGGCGTGAAGAGTAGACAACGATTGGAATAATCATGGGTTTGCGGCGATGTGCCTTAGCCACCCAGGAACCCACTGTCTTTCGAATCACCTGCTGAAATTGGTGGGAATCGCGAACCCCATCACTGGCGGCCTGAGCCAGCGCCTGCTCGATGGCAGGAAGAATGTCATCAAACACGTGATCCTCTTCGGCGTAGGCTCTGGCCTTGATCGCCGGGCCCTCAACCAGTTTCCCGGTTTCTTTGTTCACTACTGCGAAGATGGAAATGAAACCCTCAGCGGCAAGTGTTCTGCGATCGCTCAAGTCCTCTTCGGTGATTTTTCCAACGGCACCGCCATCGACATAGAGCATGTCACACCGAACTCTTCCCACCAGCTCGGCCTTGCCGTCTTTCAGATCGACTACTCCGCCGTCTTCGGTAACAATTACGTTTTCTTCCGGCACACCAGTCTTTTTGGCCAATCGAGCGTTAGCAACCAGATGGCGATACTCGCCGTGAATAGGCATAACATTTTTGGGCTTGATTATGTTGTAGCAGTAAAGCAGCTCCCCGGCTGCCGAGTGACCAGAGACGTGAACATTTGCATTGCCCTTGTGGACCACGTTTGCACCAAGTTTGGTCAGGCCATCAATCACTCGGTAAACAGCGTTCTCGTTGCCTGGAATCATTGAGCTTGCAAGCAAGACAGTGTCAGAGTCCCCAATCTCAATTTGGTGATCGCTATTTGCAATCCTGGAAAGAACGGCCATCGGCTCTCCCTGCGAACCGGTTGACATGAAAACCAACTGATGATCGGGCATGTCTTGGGCCTGCGAGAGGTCAACCACCGCGCCGTCGGGAATGTGCAGATAGCCAAGCTCAGATGCAATCTTCATGTTCTTGACCATGCTTCGGCCAACAAATACCACCTTGCGCCGATTGGCGATAGCCGCCTCAATAACCTGCTGCACACGATGGACGTGAGAGGCAAATGATGCAACCACTACCTTGCCGGGTGTCTTTGCAATCACCGAATCAATAACCGGACCGATTTCTCGCTCGAGGGGTGTGAAACCTGGAATGTCTGCATTGGTGGAGTCGACCATAAACAGGTCCACTCCCTCTTGGCCAACCTTGGCAAAAGCTCTCAAATCTGTCAGACGACCATCTAGTGGCAACTGGTCCATCTTGAAATCACCGGTAGCCAGAACTGTTCCGGCGCGAGAGCGCACAATCACGGCGAGTGAATCTGGAATCGAGTGATTGACGGCTACAAACTCTGCCTCAAATTCGCCCAATTTCACCTTCATGCCCTCTTTGACGATGTTCATGGGAGAGGTGACTCGGTGCTCGGCAAGCTTCTCCTGCACAAAAGCAATGGTGAGCTTTGAGCCGTAAACCGGGATGTCCGGTCTCATTTTGAGAAGGTATGGAACTCCACCAATGTGGTCTTCGTGGCCGTGCGTGAGAACTAATCCGGCTATTTTGTCCAGCTTGTCGCTTAGGTAGCCAAGGTCCGGCAAAATCAAATCAACGCCAGGCTGAGTTTCCTCCGGAAATAAAACACCGCAGTCGATGATCAGAATTTGATTGTTGATTTCAAAGGTTGTGCAGTTTCGCCCAATTTCCCCGACTCCACCAAGTGGAATGATTCGGAGAGTATCTTTTTCGACTGGGCTGGGCGCGTTCACTATCGAGTGGTTCCCGCTACTTTTGGTAGCGCTCCGCCAGCGGCCGCATTGCGATCTGGGCGGAAGTTATCAAAACTAATGCCAGGCACTTCAACCACCTGATCAATGCCGCCCTCAATTAGCGCTGCTTCGTGATCCTCTGGTCCAACTAGCGGCAGACGCACTCTAGGCGAATTGATCTTTCCAAGGCCGTGAAGAACATATTTTGCAGCAACCGTGCCAGGAACGTGAGTCATGATCGCTCTTTGCAAAGGCTCAAGTGCGTTGTGCACTTTCAGTGCAGAGTGAAAATCGTTTCGGTTGGTGGCATCAACTAGTTCACGGTAGGCCTTGGGTGCGATGTTGGCGGTTACGCCAATAAGCCCTGTTGCTCCAATGGAAATATGCGGCAAGACGTTTGAGTCGTCACCTGAGAAATACATCAGTCCGGTCTCGAGCATCAGTCTTGATGCCTGGGCTAAATCACCTTTGGCGTCCTTAATGGCAACAATGTTTGGGTGCTTGGCGGCTCGATGAAAAGTCTCGTAGGAAATCGCAACGCCAGTACGACCTGGGATGTCATACAAAATAACTGGCAGGTCGGTTGCATCAGCAATCAATCTGAAATGAGTCAGAATTCCGGCTTGAGTTGGTTTGTTGTAATAGGGAGTTACCACCATTACGCCATCGGCACCAGCTTTTTCACTTGCTTTGTATAGCTGGATGGCGTGGGCAGTTTCATTCGAACCACCACCTGTGATGATTTTTGCTCGGCCAGCAGAAACGCTCTTTCCGACTTCCACCAACTTGATTTTCTCAGCATCAGTCAATGTGGAGGTTTCACCGGTTGTGCCAGTAACGACGACTCCGTCGGCACCACTTGAGATCACGTAGTCGATGTGTTTTTCAGTGGCATCCCAGTCGACTTCGCCCTCGGCGGTCATTGGGGTCACCAGCGCGACCAGAACCTGGCCGAAGACATCTTTTTGCTGAGTAACCATTCGCTAAGCCTAGCGACTTCGAAACTACGGGGCTACTCGCCCGTTTTCATTGAAGGCTTGATAGCTCAAGGGCATGAGTTCGGCCCAGAAGTCTTCCATCTTCTCGGCTACCATCTCGATTTCACGCTGAGGGAAAGAAGGAAAGTGAGTGCCTTCGCGCTTGGTGCGTAGAGAGAGGAAGTTCATCAAGGACCGAGCGTTCATGGTCACGTACATGCTCGAGTAGATATTCAGCGGCAGCACAATTCTTGCTACCTCTCTGGCAACCCCAGCCTCCAGCATTCGCTGATAGGCCTCATAGGCAGCTCTGGTCACCATCATGGTCTCTTGCTGCACTAGGGCAAATTGCTCAGCGCTGCCATCAACAAATTCATAGTGACCAGGCTTTCCAATTTGAATTAGCTTGCGATCCTCACCTGGAACATAGAAAACAGGTCTTAGTTCGCGATAACGACCTGACTCTTCGTTATAGCTAGCAATTCGGTGACGCATAAACTCGCGAAATACAAAAATTGGCGCCTGAACGTAGAAAGTGAGCGAGTTGTGTTCAAACGGCGAGCCATGGCGATCGCGCATGAGGTAGTTGATTAGACCCTTGTCTTTTTTCTCTGCCTCAGCGTCGCTTAGCTTGGCCGAATCGAGTGTCTGCTCCCCCTGGGTTGAAACCCTGGCCGCAAACAAAACATCGGCATCCTTGGCGCTGTGTCGCACCAGCTCAACCGTCACATCTGATCTGAATTCAATCTCGCTCATCGCGAAAAGCCTAAAGGGTCACCGAGGTAAAAAGCTGTAACACTCCGTCTAACCCCTGACAGATGACCTAACCTAGGGCGGTGGAATCTCTGGTGCCGGTCATTGCCTTAGTGAGTATCGCCTCGGCGGTAGGAATCGCCTATCGCCTGCTCCGAGGTCGCGGGCACCGAGTTCGCAGAAAACAGCAAATTGACCTAAGGCGATTGCGTGCCACTAACAACGGGATCTTGAGCACAGCACTGGGCAAGCAAGCGACACTCATTCAATTCTCAACCCAATATTGTGGTCAGTGTCCCGGGGTTAGAAGACAGCTAGCTCAATTAGAGCATCGACACGGCGGCCTCATTCACCTTGAGGTTGACATAACAGAGCGACTGAATGTTGCCGCAAGATTTGGCATCAACCAAACTCCAACGGTTTTTTTACTGAACAGCAAAGGTGAGCTTGTTTACAGAGTCGGCGGGGTTCCCAATTTGTCGAAACTAACGCAGGAGCTAGAGAAACTAGGAGTGAAATGACTGCCCTCATTGATCCGCGGGCACCCAGGTTTGGTGCCGCAATTACATCCGCTATTGCCTTGATTGGATTCGCGGATGCCTACACGAGCTTCAGCAATGTTTCCGTAATTGCAAGCATCGTGTTGCTAGTGCTCTTTAGCTGGAGTGTTTTTCTGCCCGCATCTCACCCATACAAGTTCCTGTTTGGTCTCATCCGGCCAAGGATTGGTGAACCCAAGGAATTGGAAGATGCTCGTCCGCCTAGGTTCGCTCAGCAGGTCGGATTGTTTTTTGCCATTTGCGCCGGAATAGGACTTTTACTCAATTCTCAGATGCTGGTTTCGGTGGCACTGGCGTTTATCTTCCTGGCGGCATTTTTGAATGCTTTTTTCAATTTCTGCCTGGGTTGCCAGATGTATTTGCTTCTAAAGCGCCTTGGCCTGTTTAGCAAGTGAGATTGCTTTTCGAGCGGCAGATCTAGCGCGCTTCCGATCGCCTAATTTGTCATAAGAGTCGGCCAGCAAAAACCACAGCAAGTAGTTTTGCTCATCTTGTTGAATGCGCTGCTCTAACTCTCGAAATGCAGCTTCGCCGCTTGCCTTCTCTGCTTTGCCACTTGGCCGAAGCTCATAATCTGGGGCAGCTATTTGGCTTTGCTCAAATAAGCGAGCGAGCCTGGAAAGACGCATGCCAAAGCGTATTTCGTAGAAGATTGCAGCGATTGCGGCAAAAGGAAAAAAGAGAATTGCTAATCCTAGTGCTATCGCAACCGGATCGCCCGAGCTGACTAAAACTAATCCTCGCTCCAGAAGCAAGAATGCATATAGCAAGGTGATGGCAACCATGGCCAGCAGCCAGATTTTTGTTAGCACCTTAGCTAAGAACCTTTTCGAGCCCCACCGTCAGACCTTTGGAATTGGCAGTGAATTCAATTGATCGAAGAATGCCAAGCGAGTAGGCGCGGTGAGAGGAAACATCGTGCACAATTTTCAGCTGTTCATTATCAGCCGCAAACACAGTTTCTTGACGAGCCGAAATACCTGGCAGTCTCACCGAGTGAATCGGAACTCCGGCAATTGATTGTCCCCGTGCTGGTTGGTTGGCGTCAGTGACCAGATTTGGTTGGTTTCGATGACTTGCTATCACTTCAGCGGTTCTGATGGCAGTTCCTGAAGGAGAGTCCTTTTTTCCAAGGTGGTGCGCTTC
>JBMSYD010000024.1:0-14429 GCA_049426345.1 Aquiluna sp. | reverse complement strand
GCTTATTCTTTGCGCTGCGCTCCGCAAGTTAATGGTGCTGCTCGCGATACTGTTTCGCATGCTGAAGCTGTTGCAACGAGGGAGCTTGCCGCAGTAATTGATAATCCGGTCGTTTTGAATTCGGGCGAGGTGACATCAAATGGAAACTTCCATGGAGCACCGGTTGCCTATGTTCTTGACTTCTTAGCAATCGCAGCCGCTGATGTTGCATCAATTTCTGAGCGAAGAACCGATCGCTTTTTGGATGTTGCAAGAAATAGAAAGCTGCCAGCATTTTTAGCAAATGATCCTGGAGTTGATTCAGGACTAATGATTGCTCAGTACACCCAGGCAGCACTAGTTTCTGAGAACAAGCGACTAGCTGTTCCTGCCAGCGTTGATTCGATTCCATCCAGCGCGATGCAAGAAGATCATGTGTCGATGGGTTGGCATGCGGCACGCAAACTTAGAAAAGCGCTAGATAACCTTCGAAGAGTGATTGCGATTGAGCTAATCGCTGCAGCTAGAGCTGTTGAGATGAGAGCACCACTGAAGCCATCACCTGTGACAGGTGAGCTGATTGGAATTCTCCGCCAGCGAGTCCCTGGGGTTGGGCCAGATCGAGATCTGTCGCCTGAGCTAGAGGCTGCCTATGAGCTACTTCTCCCCAAGGCCTGAAAACCGCTAGTTTTCAACATATTTGGCTATTTCCAAAGTGGTATCACTTTGATACCATTAGGGTCATGGCCATGACACTTAGATTGACTGCAGAAGAGGAACAAATCCTCGAAAGACTTGCTACCCAGCTTGGGACATCCAAGCAGAAGGCTTTGATTGAGGCCATGAAAATGGTTGAAAGCCAATCCGCTAAGAAGCGCAAACTTGAAGATGCACTTCAGTTTGTTCTCACTCACGACAAAGAGTTGATGCAGCGGTTGGCCGATGCATGATCACATATCTTGATTTAGACGATGCTCTTTTTGTAATTCAGAGGCTCGGATTCTTTGTTAAGGATGTGGGTCTTTTGGACTCTGCGCTAGCCAGGCCCAAGACATCGGTATTTGGAGAAGATGCATATCCAACCTTGCCCCTTAAGGCAGCCGCACTTGCACACTCACTTGCAAAAAATCATGCACTAGTCGACGGCAACAAAAGAACGACCTGGGCCTTGATGGTTTCATTTCTCGTTGTGAATGGTTACAAGCACAACTTCACAACCGAAGAGGGTTTTGACTTTGTTCTCAAGGTCGCAACTGACAAGCTAACGCTTGAGCAGATGGCAACAGAAATTGAGAAACACCTAGTTGATTGGAACTAGTTCTTAGCAAAGCTTTCAATTGGTGGGCAAGTGCAAGTCAGGTTGCGATCACCAAATGCACCGTCGATTCTTCTAACTGGCGGCCAGTATTTGCTTCTGCGCTGGCTGTCAGTTGGGAAGACTGCAAGCTCTCTGCTGTATGGGTGAATCCACTCATCAGCTAGGTGAGATGCGGTGTGAGGGGCATTGACAAGCGGGTTGTCATCTTGCGGCCAGTGTCCATCCTGAACTTTTTGTGCCTCGGCACGAATTGCCAGCATTGCATCAATGAATCGATCCAGCTCAGCTTTTGGTTCGCTCTCGGTTGGTTCAATCATCAGCGTTCCAGCAACCGGGAAGCTCATGGTTGGAGCGTGGAAGCCGTAATCAACTAGTCGCTTAGCGATGTCATCGTTTCCGACTCCTGCTTCTTTTTGAAGTGGACGAATGTCGATGATTGCTTCGTGTGCTACCAGTCCGTGCTTTCCGGTGTAGAGCAGCGGGAAGGCATCGGAAAGTTTCTTTGCCACGTAGTTGGCGCTTAAAACCGCAACCGCAGTAGCGGATCTCAATCCTTCTTGTCCCATCAGCTGGATGTATGCCCAGGAGATAGGAAGGATGCTGGGGGAGCCAAACGGCGCCGCTGAAACTGGGCCGAAGTTTGGAAGGTCTTTCTGAGCCATGGAGTGGCCAGGTAGGAAGTCTTTGAGGTGGCTCTTGGCAACCACTGGGCCAACACCCGGTCCACCACCACCGTGGGGGATGCAGAAGGTTTTGTGCAGGTTTAGGTGCGAGACATCGCCACCAAACTCTCCGAACTTGGCAAAGCCAACCACCGCGTTAGTGTTTGCGCCATCGATGTAGACCTGACCACCTGCAGCGTGAACCATCTTGCAGATTTCAACTACGGCTTCTTCGTAAACGCCGTGAGTGGACGGGTAGGTGATCATGAGTGCGGAAAGAGCATCTTTGTGCTGCTCGATCTTGCTCTTGAGATCTGCAACATCGACGTTGCCATCTTCATCACAAGCTACGACAACTACTTCCATTCCTGCTAGCACTGCGGAGGCTGCGTTGGTGCCGTGAGCGGAGGAAGGAATTAGGCAGACGTTTCTGTGTGCATCGCCACGTGAGTGGTGATAGCCGCGAATAGCTAGTAGTCCTGCGAGCTCTCCCTGGCTGCCAGCGTTTGGCTGCAGAGAAACTGCTTCGTATCCGGTGATGTCGCTGAGCCAGTCAGTCAATTCTTCGATTAGCTCTAAGTAACCCTGAACATCTTCAGCTGGTGCAAATGGGTGCAGATTTGCAAACTCTGGCCAGGTGACAGCTTCCATCTCAGTTACCGAGTTGAGCTTCATGGTGCAAGAGCCCAGCGGAATCATTCCGCGGTCAAGTGCGTAGTCGAAGTCAGAGAGCTTCTTGAGGTAGCGAAGCATCGCTGTTTCTGAGTGGTAAGAGTTGAAAACTGGGTGAGTTAGAAACTCGGAGGTGCGGTGGTTGATTAGGTGATCAACGGCATCTTGCGGTCTTGGCGCTCTTGCACCAAAAGCAGCTGCAAGATCTGCCAGCTGCCACCAGCTGGTGCTTTCGTCAATTGAAATACCAATTGTCTTCTCATCTACAACCAGCAGAGTTAAGTCTTTTTCTCTAGCTTCTTCGTAATACTTCTCAGCATCAATGTTGGTGACGCGGATGGTGTCAAAGAAGTGCTTGTGTTCGATGTGGAAACCGACCTCATATAAAACTTTGGCAAGAGCCGATGTCTTGGCATGGATTTCCTTAGCGATGTCTTTTAGTCCCTGTGGTCCGTGATAAACCGCATACATTCCAGCCATCACTGCCAATAGAACCTGGGCGGTGCAGATGTTGGAGGTTGCTTTCTCGCGGCGGATGTGCTGCTCTCTGGTTTGCAGGGTTAGGCGGTAGGCGGGTGCGCCTTCGGCATCAACCGAAACACCAACCAGTCTTCCTGGCATGGTTCGCTCCAGCTTGTCGCGAACTGCTAGGTAGCCGGCGTGCGGACCACCAAATCCCATTGGAACACCAAAGCGCTGAGTGGTTCCACAGACGATGTCTGCTCCCTTTTCTCCTGGCGGGGTGATCAGAGTTAGTGCCATCAAATCTGCTGCGGCAATTGCTAGTCCGCCAAACTCGTGAACCTTGGCAAAGAGGTTCTCGAAGCTAATGATTCTTCCTGATGCCCCTGGATACTGAATCACAGCACCAAAGCACTCTTCACTTAGCTCATCGAGCTTGGTGGCATCGAAGTATTTGAGTGTGATGCCAAGTGGAACTGCGCGGTGCTCAAGCAGCTGCTTGGTTTGTGGGAAAAGATCGTTGTCAACAAAGAAGATGTTGCTCTGGCTATCTGCGCTGCGCTTGGCAACCAGCATTGCCTCTACCACCGCGGTTGACTCGTCGAGCATCGATGCGTTAGCTGTCTTCATGCCGGTGAGCTCAGTCACCATGGTTTGGAAGTTGATTAGGGCTTCCAGTCTGCCCTGCGAAATCTCTGGCTGGTATGGGGTGTAGGCGGTATACCAGCTTGGGTTTTCAAGTACGTTGCGCTTGATGACACCAGGTGTTCTGGTGCCGTAGTAGCCAAGGCCAATAAAGCTTTGAGTGATTCTGTTTCGAGCGCCGATTTCTTTTAGACGCTCAAGCGCATCTTCTTCGCTGATTGGTTCAGGAAGAGCTGAGCCGCCTTTGTATTTGATGGAGTCGGGCAGTGCCTTTTCCATCAGTTCGGTTAGGTCTTTGAGCCCCAGATACTGGAGCATTTCCTTTTGCTCAGCGGCATTGGGTCCGATGTGGCGATTGCGGAACTGATGGTGTTCGGCTAGCAATTACTCTCCAACTAAAGCGTCGTATTCGGTTGATGAAAGAAGTTCTGGTAGTTGTGTATAACGAATTTTAATCAGCCAGCCTTCCCCAAACGGGTCACTGTTAATCGCGTCGGGGGCGGAAGCTAGGGCTTCGTTGACCCCAACCACTTCGCCGTCCATTGGGGCATAGAGCTCTCCCACTGACTTGGTGGACTCGATCTCGCCACAAATCTTCATATAAGTGGTGGAGGAGCCGACCTTTGGCAAATCAACGTAGACGATCTCACCCAGCGCATCGGCTGCATACTTGGTGATTCCAACGGTGGCAGTGTCGCCTTCGACCTTGATCCACTCGTGTTCCTTGGTGTATTGAAGGTGAGTTGGGTTAGCCATTTTGTCTCCTATAGAACGGCAGATTTACAACTTCATAGCCGACCCTGGTCCCCCGGACATCAGCCTCTAACTTGCTACCAGTCTCCAGCTCCGCCGAGAGGTATGCAAATCCGATGGGGTAGCCAAGGGTTGGCGAGAGCACTCCCGAGGTGATTTCCCCGATAGGGCTATCGCTGCCCGGCAAAAATACTGGGTAGCCAGCTCTGGCAGCTCTCTTACCTTCTCCAATTAGGCCATAGAGCTTTGGGCCAGAGTGCGGTTTTTGAAGCGCAGCTTTTCCAACAAAGTCCCCTCGCTCGAGGTTTACCGAGCGACCGAGGTTAGCTGAGAAAGGAGTGGTATCAAGGGTTAGTTCGTGCCCATATAGAGGCATGCCTGCTTCCAAGCGAAGAGTGTCTCTGGCTGCTAAGCCGCAAGGGGTTAGATTTTCTCCGCCGGCTTTGATTAGTTCACGCCATAGTGTTACCGCTTCTTTGGAGTGAACCAAAATCTCAAAGCCGTCTTCGCCGGTGTAACCAGTTCTTGCTATCAAAGCCATGAGCCCTGCGACCTCGGCGCTCGCAATTGAGTAATACTTCAGCGGAGCAATTTCTATGCTGGAAACTTTCTGCAAGATCGCTGCGGACTTTGGGCCCTGTAGGGCAACCAGCGCAGTGTCATCAGAATTGTCTATGACTTTCACATCAAATCCACTAGCTCTGTCATTAAGAGCCTTTGCTACGACCGATCGATTGGCAGCATTTGCAATCACCAGATAATCAACCTCTGCCAAGCGATAGATGATGACATCATCAAGTGATTTGCCATCTTCATTGCAGAGAATTGAATACTTTGCTCTGCCCGGGGCGATTTTGGAAACCTCGGTGACAAATGCGTAGTCCAAGAACTTGGCTGCATCATCGCCAACCACAGAAAACTCGGACATGTGAGAAATATCAAATAGGCCTGCTGAGTTTCGAACTGCGTGGTGCTCAGTTAGGTCAGAGCCGTAGCGAACAGGCATATCCCAGCCACCAAAATCGGTGAAAGTTGCACCCAGGGCCTGGTGCTCGTCATAGAGCGGAGTTCTTAGCACCCAGTAACTCTATTCCTATTTGGTGAACAGTCTTTCTCGAAGCTGCTGGTAGCGGCGGGCCGAGAGCTCAACGATTTCGGGACTGAGAGCCGGGGGTTTTCCGGTCTGATCCCAATTCTCAAGCAGCCAGTTTCGGACCATCTGCTTGTCAAAGCTCTGGTCTCTAACCCCTAGCTCCCACTGCTCTTTGTCCCAATAGCGAGAGCTGTCGGGGGTTAGAACTTCATCCGCCAATGTCAGCTCACCGGTTGCTGGATTGTTGCCAAATTCAAATTTGGTATCCGCCAAAATCAAGCCAGCTTTTTCAGCAACGGCTGCGGCATAGCTGTAGATCGAAAGTGATGCATCTCGCAGCTTTTCAGCGATTTCTTTCCCAACTAGCTCAATCACTTTTTCGAAGGTGATGTTTTCATCCTTTTCGCCCTGCGGCGCTTTGAAGGCGGGGGTGAAAATAGGCTCGGGCAGGCGATCGCCAAATTGCAAACCAGCGGGCAGCGGTATTCCGCAAATGGTCCCAGATTGCTGGTATTCCTTCCAGCCGGAGCCCGAGATGTAGCCGCGAACAACGCACTCAACCGGATACATCTCAAGGTTTTTCACCACCACCGCTCTTTGCTCTATTTCGGCCGGAGGTTTTAGCTCTTCGCTTCGGTGGTTAGGAAAATCAATCTGATCAAACCACCAGTTGGTGATTTTGGTTAGCTCAATTCCTTTGCCAGGTATTTCCGGCGAGAGAATGTGATCAAAGGCGCTGATTCGATCGGTTGCGACAATTAGGGCAAGGTGTGAAAAGTTTGGATCTAGTGGTTTGAAAAGTTCTCGAACTTTTCCCGAGTAGATGTGCTGGTAGCCAGGAATTTCCATTAGCTAACTCGCAGCGCTATGTCGTTTCGGAAGTGGCCGCCCTCTAGGTGGATTCGACTCATTCCCTCATAAGCAAGTGTTCTTGCTTCTTGAAAACTATCGCCACACCCAACTACCGATAAAACTCTGCCAACCGCACTGGCTTTGCAAACCTCAACATCATCAATGCTCTCCGCTGAATCAATTCCACTAACTTCGCGAACTGGTGCGGTGGAAGTTGGATAGCCCTCTGAGGCGAGCACAACTGTCACGGCCTTCTTCTTGGAAAACTCAGGCGAGAGCCCCACCGAGAGTTTGCCGGTTGCAGCTCTGTATAAAAGGTCTGCCAGATTTGAAGTTAGTCTTCGAAGCACAACCTGAGTTTCTGGATCGCCAAATCTTGCATTGAACTCAATCACTCTCGTTCCGCGCTCAGTCACGATTAGTCCGCAATATAAAAGTCCAACAAACTTTGCATTGCGTCGCGCCAGCTCTCTGATGGTTGGGAGTGCAACTTTTTCTGTTACCTCTTCAATAAAGCCTTCCGGTAACCAGGGCACTGGTGAATACGCACCCATGCCACCGGTGTTAGGACCCTCATCGTTATCAAATGCGCGCTTGTAATCCTGAGCTGGTGAGAGTGGAACAACAGTTTCTCCATCAGATAGGAAAAACAAACTCACCTCTTGGCCAGCTAGAAACTCTTCGACTAGCACGCCACCTGAAATAAAGTTCTTGGCGTGAGCTAGCGCTTCTTCTTTATCGCTGGTGACAATTACGCCCTTGCCAGCAGCTAGACCATCGGCTTTCACAACGTGTGGCGCACCAAATTGATCCAGCGCTGATTCAACCTCTTCTATGGTTGTGCACTGCCTGGCCATGCCGGTTGGAACATCAGCTGCAGCCATCACTTCTTTAGCAAAAGCCTTCGATCCCTCTAGTTGGGCGGCTTTCTGATCGGGACCAAATACCGCGATCCCCTGCTCGCGAAGAGCATCTGCAACGCCATTAACTAGTGGCGCTTCTGGTCCGATGACAACCAGTCCCACTCTCTCTTCGAGTGCGATTTTGGTGACGGCTAGTCGATCGTTGATATCGACATCTCTAGTTTCAACTTCTTTGGCGATGCCTTCGTTGCCTGGTGCACAAACAATCTCGGAGGCGGGCGTGCCAGTTCTAATCAGAGCCTTCACAATCGCATGCTCTCGAGCGCCCGAACCAACCACCAGGATTCTCATTGAGGCGAGTTTAGCCTCTCAAGAAGCAGCCATAATTGGCCTGTGACTAAGCGGAAGATTCCAACTGAGATTGGCGAGCAGGCGCTGGCTAAACCAGCTGCTGATCTTGCCACCGCTGTTCGCTACTGCCTGCAGCTAATTGAGCAGCGGGTCCCGGGGCACTCAGTTGAACTAAGGATTCCGCCGTATGGTGCGATTCAGTGCATCGAGGGACTAAACCATAGGCGCGGCACCCCACCAAATGTGGTTGAGATGCAGCCAGAGATATTTATTTCGCTTTGCCTTGGTGAAACCAATTGGCAAATGCAAATGGAGAGTGGAAAGATCTTGGCTAGCGGTGGAAAAACCGCAGAACTAGAAAACCTTTTTCCGTTACGCCGCGATTAGCTCGGAGTCGCCCAGCTCAACAAATAAACGCTGATTTAGCTTGAAGGCGGTGCGAACTTCTGCCACTAGCAGTAGCAGCTCGTCATCTGTCATTACAAGATCATCAACTGCTGCGCGGTAGCTCTCCTTGAATGGAACTACTGCTTCAATCTCAGCGAAGTGGTAGAAGCTGGTCTGCTCTTCGGTTAGGCCGTAGTGGCGACGAACCAGTGCACCGATTGCCTGACCACCAGAGAGATCTCCGAGGTAGCGGGTGTAGTGGTGAGCGAGTAGTCGAACATCTTCAATTCCACCAATTGACTCAATGCGTGCAACATACTCCGCGGTTGCAGGAAGCATTGGGGTCTCACTCCAGTTTTCAACCCCAAGCTTTTTTAGATCTGAAACCATTGAGTCAAATCTCTTTAGCTGTGGAGCAAACGGAACAACGCCAGTGTCTGGCAGTTTCTTTTCCATCGCCTGGTAGACAAAAACCATCTGGTTTAGGTAACGGGTGTAGTCAGCGGCAGATAGCTCGCCAGCCATGAGGTCTTTGATAAACGATGCATTCTCGGCACTCTTGTGGTCCGACATCGAGGACTCTCGCATCAGCTGGGAGATGGTGGTCATTTCTACCTCTTACTTAGGTTTGCCTAACCAGTTCAGACTAGGACAGTTTCAGGGGCGTCGCAACCCCCGAAACTGCTGGATAATTAGGGCATGGCCAGCGAAGAAATTGAGATCAGACGAGCTCCCAAGATCCTGCCTTTCATGCTGACCTTCGCCGCCATTGGCATGCTCATCGCAGTCTTACTCCTTCTTATTAGCCCCAACAATCCAGAGCTTCCAGAGAACTTCTTTGGACTGACCCTGATTGCCTTTGGGTCGCTTGGTCTGGGGCTCGGTGCTGTGTTTGCGATTGCCTACGACCTTATTTCTGCTCGCCGCGCCAAGCGCGCACTAGCCAATAGGGTTACAGAGTGAGACGCGGGGATGGACTTCTAAATCACGACCTGATGCCGGGTGAAAAAGGCCCGCAAGACCAGTGTGGTGTTTTTGGTGTCTGGGCACCTGGTGAAGAGGTTGCCAAACTTTCCTTCTTTGGTCTCTACGCTCTTCAGCACCGCGGTCAAGAATCCGCTGGCATCGCAACCGCCGATGGCGAAAAGATTTTAGTTTTCAAAGACATGGGACTTGTCTCTCAGGTCTTCAATGAAGCAGCTTTGGAATCACTGCAGGGCCACATCGCAGTTGGTCACACTCGCTACTCAACAACCGGCTCTTCTCACTGGCGCAATGCTCAACCAACTCTAGGCAGAACTGCCTACGGAACAGTTGCTCTTGGCCACAACGGAAACCTCACCAACACCTCAGAGCTGATGGAGCTGCTGGAAAAAAGATATCCAAATCACGAGGGGGATCTTCGATCTGGTAACACAACTGACACCGCAGTCCTAACGGCGCTTCTAGCCGGAAATGCAGACAGCTCTCTTGAGGCAACTGCACTCGAACTTCTGCCACTGGTAAAGGGCGCTTACTGTTTGGTTTTCATGGACGAATCAACTTTGTATGCAGCTCGCGATCCGCAGGGGGTCAGACCGCTGGTGTTGGGAAGACTTGAGCGCGGCTGGGTTGTAGCCAGCGAATCGGCAGCGCTGGACATTGTTGGTGCATCGTTTGTTCGTGAAATTGAACCAGGCGAACTAATTGCAATTGATGAAAACGGACTTCGCTCAACTAAGTTTGCTCAAACTGAAAGAGCTGGCTGCGTCTTTGAATATGTGTATCTAGCAAGACCTGACACGGCAATCAATGGCCAGGTGGTTTATGAGGCTCGAGTTGAGATGGGTAGAACTCTGGCCAAGGAATACCCGGTAGAGGCTGATCTGGTGATGCCAACTCCGGAGTCCGGTACCCCGGCCGCCATTGGCTTTAGCGAGCAATCTGGAATTCCGTTTGGTCATGGTCTGGTGAAAAATGCCTATGTCGGCAGAACCTTTATTCAGCCATCTCAAACAATCAGGCAGCTAGGTATTCGTCTAAAGCTCAATCCACTTCGCGAAGCAATTGCCGGTAAAAGGCTGATTGTGGTTGATGACTCAATTGTTCGCGGAAACACTCAGCGAGCACTGGTAAAGATGCTGAAAGAAGCAGGGGCAGCGGAGGTGCACGTTCGCATTTCATCGCCGCCAATCACCTGGCCATGTTTCTATGGTGTGGACTTTGCCTCCAGAGCAGAGCTGATTGCATCGGGCCTTGGTGTTGAAGAGGTAAGGCAGTCAATCGGTGCTGACTCGCTTGGATACTTATCAAAAGAAGGAATGATTGCGGCGACCAGACAATCAGAGGATTCACTCTGCACAGCCTGCTTTAGTGGCCAGTATCCAATCGAACTTCCAGCCGCTGATCGACTGGGAAAGAATTTGCTTGAGCGTGGAGTTGCCTCCATCAAAGAAGAAGGTCACGTCCACATCAATGACTGACCCATACGCATCCTCCGGAGTTGACACAGCCGCTGGCGATAAAGCGGTTGAACTGATGAAGAAGGCGGTTAGCGCAACTCACGGCGATCTTGTCCTCACAGGAGTTGGCGGGTTCGCTGGACTGGTGGATGCAGGATTTCTAAAAAACTATCGGCACCCAGTAATGGCGACTTCTACCGATGGAGTCGGAACCAAGGTTTTGATTGCCCAGGCAATCGACAAGCACGACACGATCGGACAAGATCTGGTTGGCATGGTTGTTGATGACATTGTGGTGTGCGGGGCAAAGAGTTATTTCATGACCGACTACATCGCCTGCGGCAAAGTCGAACCAACTCGGATTGCTCAGATTGTTGCCGGTATTGCCAAGGCCTGCCGAGAAGTTGATGTTGCACTGGTTGGCGGAGAGACCGCTGAGCACCCGGGTGTCATGAAAGATCACGAGTATGACCTGGCTGGCGCTGCGGTTGGAGTTGTAGAAAAGGACCAGCTCCTGAGCCGCGAAAAGGTTGAGGTTGGGGATGTTGTAATTGCCCTGGAATCTTCTGGCCTGCATGCCAATGGCTACTCGCTAGTTCGCAAAATCGTCAGCGACGCTGGCCTTGATTACAGCGCAAAGCTTTCAGACTTCTCTCGCCCGCTTGGCGAGGAACTGCTGGAACCAACCAGGCTCTATTCAAAGATTGTTGGCAATTTGCTTGAAAAGTTTCCAGGACAGGTTTCATCACTGAGCCACATCACAGGTGGTGGAATCGCAGCGAATCTTTCAAGAGTGCTGCCTGAAACTGTTTCGCTTGATGTTGATCGGTCCACCTGGGCACCACAACCAGTTTTCAAAGTGCTAGCCGATCTTGCCGGACACCAACTAACTGAGCTTGAGGGAACTTGGAATCTCGGAATTGGTTTTGCGATGGTGGTTAGAAAATCAGCCGCCGCTGAAATCATTAGTGCTTCAAATTCTCTTGGTTTGCGAGCATGGCAAGTTGGAATCATTGAATCAACAGCGTGTGATGCCAAGGGTTATGTGACAGAAGCTAAGGGTGTGCGCGGGGGAGCTGTTCGGCTAGTGGGAAGCTATGCGCAATAAAGCAGTCGTTGTAGTTGCTGCGATTGGTTTGCTTGCAACATCCGGTGCACTGATGCTTGGAATCACACTTGGTGCTAACAGCGCCATGGTGAGCGTGGTCAGAGACACTCCCAATGAAAACTGTTTCCGAGATACATCACCTGATCAATTCAGTGAAAAACACGTTGAAACAAAACTGCTCGCCTGCCAGGTGGTTGGGATGACTAAGCAGGCTGCGATTGATTATTTAGAGGGCGCTGGGGTGAGCGTGCGGATTGCCTCGGAAGATGGCGAAGGGTTTGCTCTAACCGAGGACTACCGGGATGACAGGGTAAACCTGGATATCTTGGTTGGTTTGGTGGTTGGCGCTAGCGCCTGGTAACTACTTCTCGTCGTCTAGTTCGACTACGCGCTCGTCATCGCTTGGTGCGTAATCGTCTTCGTCATCATCTTCAGCCCAGCGGTCCACGTATTCTTCGTTTTCACTACTGGCTTTTTGATTGAGCTCTGCCTCCAGGGCTGAGTAGTCGGTGTTGGGGCTGAAATACTTCAGCTCGCGCGCGACTTTTGTGTTCTTTGCTTTTTGACGGCCACGCCCCATGGCGAGCCCCCTTATTCTCTTGCAATCTTGGGCCAAAAGCCCCGGTTACAGGATCGAAACCTGCCTAGATAATAGCAAAAGCTATAAAGCCCACATCACAAGTCTCATAGCCAGGATCGGCATCAGGATATTGATGGCAAGGGTGAGGGACATCTGGGCTATTCGGCCGCGGTGATAAAACTCAAAGGCCTCCTTCGCCACCCCGGCAAAAGTCGACAGTCCACCAGCCAACCCGATCGAGGCAATCAGGATCCATTGGAAGGGCCAGTTGTGGGTGTAGATGTAGCCGGCAATTGCCCCAGCCAAAATGTTCACTAGGAATAGGCCAAACGGTAAAACTCCGCTCCAGCGAATCAAAACCCAGCGCAAAACTGCACCAACGCCGCCAGCTGCACCAATTGAAAGAGTAAGAACTAGATCGCTCACGCTAGCTCCTTCTTCTTGGCCGCTCTGCGACCCTGGTGCCAGCCAGCTGCAAAGGTAATCACAGCACCAAACAGCATGATTGCAATATCAGAGGTCAGGTCTTCGGCAACGATAAAGATGGTTATAGCGCTCATGGTGGTAAATCCACCTGCCAACCCAACCCCGAAGAAACCTTGTCGGTACTCAGATTGAAAGAGCGGGTGACGAATAACGAGCCCTAGAAAATAAGACCCAAGCAGATTGATAACTCCAAGCGAGATTATCTCGCTAGTTGGGTAAGCGTAAAAAGACGCAACCCAATCATGAACAACATGACGCAGCATGGAGCCAATCGCGCCACCGAAAAACACCAGGCCAGCCACTCTCCAGTTGGCTAACACTCTTTCAGGCTAGTGGGTTTCCAGAAAATTTCTAGCTACTTTCGCTTCCCCTATTTGGTAGCTTTGAGCAGTGTTTGATTCAAAAGACAATCTGATTACTGGCAGTTATTACCAAAATAACCACAGCCAAGAAGAAAACCAGAAATTTGCTTCACAGTTCGAAGCAATCACACTAAAAATGGTTGCCTGTTTGGATCAATCACTTCCTGCCAATTCCGAGCAGATGCAGCAGGCAGTCAGAGAACACTTTGATTTTTGTTTGCAGTTTTGGACACCAACTAAAGAGAGCTACAAATCACTAGCTCTTAGCTACATTCTCCCGACCCCTTACAAAGAGACATATGAGGGTTATCGAGAGGGGCTTGGTCAATACATCTATAACGCGGTGGTTGAGTTCGCAGATCGCGAGCTTAGCTAAGCGCAAGCAGAGCGCAGGCTCCGATAGCAAGAGCAATGCCAATGTTTTGGCTGACGGCAATCTTCTCTTTTAGAAAAATTCTCGCCAGCAAAATCGTGCCCACCGGGTAGAGCGAGGTCAAAACCGCTGCCACCGCCAGGGCCCCTTCTCTAGTTGCGATGATGAAAAAGACATTGCCAGTGACATCGCCCAGTCCAGCCAGCAGCACCAGCCAAATTGTTCCTGCACTAAAAACTGTTTTCTCAATCACACTCTTGCTCTTGCCAGCCATGAATAAAAGAATTAGGCCAGCCAGCAGGATTGCGATGCCCACGACTCTCATCACAACCAATACACCAAGGCCTGAATCAGCTGGCGCTAAATCAAGGAAGATGAAAATTCCAGCAAAACCAAGACCTGCACCAACCGAATAAAGAGTTGCCCGCAAGCTAGGCAAACGAACGTCTTTTCCTGGCACAAACGCAACCAAGACCACCGCAATCAAAATCAATGCAAGTGCCACGAGTGCCAGCTCACTCAGCTGTTCGCCGGTAGAGAGATCAATGACCACCGGAATCAAAGCGGACAGAACCGCCGTCATTGGTGAAGTAATAGAGATTGGCCCAAGGGCAAGCGCTGCATATAAAAATGTAATGGCGGCTGCCGAACAGACTCCGGCATAAATACCAATTTGAATTACCGAGGGCTCAAAGCTTGCACCCATCGGAATCGAAAAGATAAGCGCTAAAAACAGACCAAAAGAAAATGCCACGGTGGTGACGGTGAGTGGTCTTACCTTCTTAGATGCAATTGCACCAACGAAATCTGCATACCCATAAGAAAAAGCGGATAGCAATCCAAACAGTATGGTCACTATCCGCCTCCTGGTGGCTCCGACCGGCATCGATCCGGTGACCTAACGATTTTCAGTCGTTCGCTCTACCAACTGAGCTACAGAGCCTTGGGGTTTTACCCCCAACCATGTCGCTTTCGCGACCGCGACCCTGACGGGACTTGAACCCGCGACCTCCGCCGTGACAGGGCGGCGCGCTAACCAACT
>JBMSYD010000023.1:0-15426 GCA_049426345.1 Aquiluna sp. | reverse complement strand
CTGCAATTTCTCATTGGCTTTAGAGTCGGATACATCTTTTTGGAGAATCTCTGTGTAACCACGAATTATCGTCAGCGGCGTCTTTAGTTCATGGGAAGAGTCATACAGAAAGTCCCGCAGGTTAGTTTGGTTTTGCTCTAACTCCCTGACCATTTCTGACAGCTGAAGGGAGAGTAGGCGCAAGTCCTCGCTACCGCTTACTTGAACCAGTTCAGCCTTTTCACCTGATTGAATCTTTCTCGCCTGATTAGTCAACATTCGCAGCGCAATGCTGTCTTCCCTTAGAACAAGGAAGAAAAACATGCTTCCCAGTGCTGCAAATCCGGCAGCTGAGGTCAAAACGATTGGAATCAGAGTTTGCACCAGATCTGCGACGGGTTGAATCGATTTACTAATGACTAGCTTCTCGTCGTACCCAAGGTCCAGGGTGATACTTTCTTTTGGCTCATTTGCTTCGGCCGAAGACTGCTGCAAGAGCGTTTGGGTCCCATCTGCTTGAACGTAAGTGACATCGACATCCGAGTAACTCAGTTCATAGAAGGCGGCTGAAAGGGGATCTTCGCTTTCAGAAACTAATCTGGACAAATTTTCTAGGTCTGCTCGAACTGCTCGAATTCCCTGGTCGTAGGTTAGGTAAACGCCGCTTGCACCAAGGCCCAGGGTGGAAGTGGCAATCAGCAGAGCCCCTGAGAAGATGACCTTATTTCCCAGCTTCACTGGTGATCCGTAATCTTGAAACCAAATCCCCGCACAGTTTGGATTCCTTGGTAAGAGGGGCTGTGTAATTTTCTTCTCAGATACGAAATGTATGTATCAACAACAGTGGCCGAATCGGCAAATCCCATTCCCCAAACAACATCCAACAAATACTGTCGAGAAACAACTTTGTTCTTATTTTCAATCAATACCATCAACAATTTGTACTCAGTCGGGGACAGGCTTACAGACTCTCCTTCAACTCTCACGTTCATGCTTTCAACATCGATTGAGATAGGACCAATTGTTATAACTGGTTCGATCACTTCTTCTCTCTGGGTTCTCCGGAGAACGGCACCTACTCGCAATACAAGTTCTTCGACACCAAATGGCTTAGAAATGTAGTCGTCAGCGCCAAGTTTGAATCCTCGACTCATATCCGGCTTTTCGTTCCTAGCTGTCAGAAAAATGACGGGAGTCTGGTTCTTTCCTTCTCGTAACTTTTCCAGCAGTCCATATCCATCAAGTTTTGGCATGTTGATATCAGACACAACTAAATCCATTTTTTGCTGTCGCAGAATGTTGAGGGCGCCAATTCCATCTGCCGTTGCTGTTACGGTGTGGCCTGCCAGCGTCAGTGAGTCGCAAACCAGTTCTCTGACTACTGGGTCATCTTCAACAATTAAGATCTGTGCGGGCACTCAATCATCGTAGATGCGTCGCCTAAACCAGGGAAAAGTTCAATGGAACTCAAGCACAATTCACATGAATTTCCAAAGGTTCCACTCCAAGCTAGGAGCACCGGCAGAGATAGAGAGAGAAATGAAGAAATCACTTGTAGCGGTAGCCCTAACGGCAGCGCTCTTGGGCTTCGGTGCAGTTCCTAGCCAAGCAGTAGAAGGCGATGAAATTGCTCCTCGCGACAACGCAGCGATCCTTGCCTATAAGACGGCGAAGGTCGCTTTCCAGGCTGACCTAGCCGATTATCGAGCCGCTCGTGGCGTCTACGCCACCGAAATGGCCGCTTATCGTGAGGCCATGGCCACCCTAAAGCCAGCCCTTACTGCTTATAAAGGTGCCAAGCGCCAAATCGCTCAGACATTTGCATCTGCAGTCCAGTCGGCTAGAACCACCTACCAGGCAGCGATTGCCGGTGATGCAACTACCGAAGAAAAGGCTGCCGCCAAGGCCGCTTTTGATCAGGCCAAAGCTTCTGCATTGGAGACCAGAAATGCCGCCATTGCAGCACTGGGGGTAGCCCCGGTGAAACCGACAGCCCCTGTAAAGCCAACTAAGCCAACTAAGCCGGTCAAGCCTTAGTAGCTAAAAGCTGTCCAGTAAAACACCCCCAGCCCGTCCTTCAGCTGGGGGTGTTTTGCATAAACCGGGGGTTGCCCTAGGGCCCCGGTTTATGGCAGGATTGGCAAGTTCTAAAGAAGCGGGGTAACCCGCCCACTGCAGGCAATGTGCACAGATTTCTGGGCCGGTCGCAGCAGAGCAAAAACAACAAAAATCAATTTTGATTTTTCTTTCGCGTGCGCGGGAGAGAAAAGAAATTGATTAGGGCTCAAGCAATTGAGCGTTGACAGAAAAACAGTGCATCAGCATCACGGAAGCCAAGAAAGAAATTTCTTGGGGTCCAATGACGTGTTCGGAAGAACACAGAAGACGGAAGCGAGTCATTATGGCGGCCAATAAAATCCGCATTCGACTGAAGTCGTATGATCACGAGATCATCGACTCGTCAGCGAGCAAAATCGTTGACACAGTCACCCGCGCCGGTGCAAAGGTAGTAGGACCTGTTCCACTGCCCACCGAGAAGAACGTGGTAACGGTTATCCGTTCCCCACACAAGTACAAGGACAGCCGTGAGCACTTTGAGATGCGTACCCACAAGCGTCTCATTGACATCATCGACCCCACACCAAAGGCCGTTGATTCGCTGATGCGCCTTGATCTGCCAGCAGACGTAAACATCGAGATCAAGCTCTAAGGATTAGGAAAATGACTGTAGAAACTAGAACAGTTACTGGTCTTTTGGGCACCAAGCTCGGAATGACTCAGGTCTGGGATTCCAACAATCGATTGGTTCCAGTTACCGTTGTCGAAGCTGGCGAAAACCTAGTAACTCAAATTAAAACTTTAGAAACCGATGGCTACACCGCCATTCAGGTTGCCTACGGCGCAGTTGACCCAAGACGAGTCGACCAGCCAACCAAGGGACACTTCTCCAAAGCAGGCGCTACTCCTAGACGCTACCTCGCTGAAATTCGCACCGCTAACGCATCTGACTTTTCCGTCGGTCAGACGCTCGGTGTTGACATTTTCGAGGTTGGCAAGCTAGTCGACGTAGTTGGTACCAGCAAGGGTAAAGGCTTTGCCGGAACCATGAAGCGTCACAACTTCTCCGGTGTTGGTGCATCGCACGGTGCTCACCGCAACCACCGTAAGCCTGGTTCGATTGGTGCAACCACCACTCCAGGTCGCGTTTTCAAGGGTCTCAAGATGGCAGGCCGTATGGGAAGCGATCGCGTTACCACTTTGAATCTTCTTCTGCACTCAGTTGATCTTGAAAAGGGTCTGCTGCTAATTCAGGGAAGTGTGCCAGGACCAAAGGGTTCACTGGTATTCGTTCGCAACGCGGTGAAGGAGAAGTAATGCCTACCGTAGATCTAATTGACGTCAAGGGTAAGAAGTCGGGCAGCGTTGATCTGCCAGAGGCTCTGTTTGACACCACCACCAACGTTCCACTGATTCACCAGGTAGTAACTGCACAGCTTGCAGCTGCTCGCCAGGGAACTCAGTCAGCTCTTCGCCGTGGCGAAGTTTCTGGAACCGGTAAGAAGCCTTTCAAGCAGAAGGGAACCGGTCGTGCTCGTCAGGGTTCGGTTCGTATGCCACAGCACCGCGGTGGTGGAATTATACACGCCCCAAAGCCACGTGACTACGCTGAGCGAACCCCAAAGAAGATGATTGCAGCTGCACTTCGCGGCGCACTCTCTGACCGTGCTCGTAACGGCAAGGTTTTCATCGTTGACCAGTTCGGCATCAAGGACACTCCATCCACCAAGGCAGCCAGCGAATTGCTATCTAGCATTTCTCAGCTATCGAAGGTTTTGGTTGTGCTTGACCGCTCAGACGAGATCAGCCTAAGAAGCCTTCGCAACATCCACGATGTTCACGTCATCGCAGTTGACCAGCTCAACGCCTATGACGTATTGAAGGCAGAGGATGTTGTTTTCACTAAGGCAGCACTTGCTCAGTTCGTTGAGTCACAGGTTGCAGGGGAGTAATCATGAACATCAAAAAAGACCCTAGAGACGTAATTCTCAGACCGATCGTGTCCGAGAAGTCCTATGCACTTATCGACGAGGGCAAGTACACCTTCGAGGTGGACCCACGCTCAAACAAGACTGAGATCAAGCAGGCAGTGGAGAAGATCTTCAATGTTTCTGTTTCTTCCGTAAACACCCTCAACCGCGAGGGTAAGGAACGCCGTACGCGCAACGGCATTGGAAAGCGCAAGGACTCAAAGCGAGCAATCGTGACCTTGAAGTCCGGCACCATCGACATCTTTACTTACATCGGCTAAGGGGAAAACAAATGGCTATCAGAAAATACAAGCCAACGACTCCAGGACGTCGTGGAGCTTCGGTCTCGGACTTCACCGAGATCACTCGCTCCACTCCTGAGAAGTCGCTACTTCGGCCGCTGACTAAGACCGGTGGACGTAACTCGGCTGGTCGCATCACCACCCGTCACATCGGTGGTGGCCACAAGCGCCAGTACCGCGTAATCGACTTCCGTCGCAACGACAAGGATGGAATTCCAGCCACCGTTGCACACATCGAGTACGACCCAAACCGTACCGCTCGCATTGCTCTTCTGCACTACGCAGATGGCACCAAGCGCTACATCATCGCTCCTAACAAGCTAAGCCAAGGCGATGCAATTGAGCAGGGTCCAAAGGCTGACATCAAGCCAGGCAACAACTTGCCTCTTCGCAACATCCCAGTGGGAACTGTTGTGCACGCAATCGAACTAAAGCCAGGTGGAGGCGCCAAGCTTGGCCGCTCTGCCGGTGCTGCAATCCGTTTGGTTGCTAAAGAGGGATCTTGGGCACAGCTTCGTTTGCCATCAGGTGAAATCAGAAACGTTGACGCTGACTGCCGCGCAACCATCGGTGAAGTTGGAAATGCTGAGCAGTCCAACCTCAACTGGGGTAAGGCAGGACGTAAGCGTTGGAAGGGTGTTCGCCCAACCGTTCGTGGTGTTGCTATGAACCCAGTTGATCACCCACACGGTGGTGGTGAGGGTAAGACTTCCGGTGGAAGAAACCCTGTAACCCCATGGGGTCAGAAGGAAGGCAGAACTCGTAAGCCGAACCTGCCATCTGACAAGCAAATCGTTCGTCGTCGTTACGTTGGAAAGAAGTAGGAGAGCGCTAGATGCCACGCAGTCTTAAGAAGGGTCCATTCGTAGACGAGCACCTAATCAAGAAGGTGCGAGTACAGAATGAGGCCAACACCAAGAATGTGATCAAGACCTGGTCACGTCGCTCAATGATCGTTCCAGCGATGCTCGGACACACCATTGCAGTACACGACGGTAAGAAGCACATTCCAGTTTTCGTCACTGAGGCCATGGTTGGCCACAAGCTAGGCGAATTTGCACCAACCAGAACCTTCCGTGGACACGTGAAGGACGACAAGAAGGGACGCCGCGCCTAAGCGCGGCAGAGGAGAAGAAGATGGAAGCCATCGCTAAGTTGCGGAACATCCGCATCACCCCTCAGAAGGCTCGTCGCGTCGTCAACCTGATCCGCGGCAAGCAGGCCACTGAGGCGCTAGGAATTCTAAAGTTCCAGCCACAGGCAGCATCGGAGCCGATCTACAAGGTCGTCGCATCCGCAGTTGCAAACGCCAAGGTCAAGGGCGAGAACGCAGGAGCTGTGATCGACGAAGACGATCTAGTTATTTCTGAGGCTTTTGTTGACGAGGGAGTGACCCTAAAGCGCTTTAGACCACGCGCTCAGGGAAGAGCATTCCGAATCAACAAGCGCACCAGCCACATCACGGTGGTGGTTGCAACACCAGACGAGTTTGCAAAGAAGGGTGGAAAGTAATGGGTCAGAAAGTAAATCCCTACGGCTTCCGCCTAGGAATCACCACTGAGCACCGCTCACGCTGGTTTGCAGACTCCACCAAGAAGGGTCAGCGCTACTCCGACTACTTGGTAGAGGACGTTAAAGTTCGCCGCTACCTGCAGGAGAAGCTAGACCGCGCAGGTGTTGCAAAGATCGAGATCGAAAGAACTCGTGACCGCATCCGCGTTGACATCTTCGCCGCTCGTCCGGGACTGGTAATCGGTCGCCGCGGTGCTGAGGCTGAGACTCTGCGAGCAGAGCTAGAGAAGCTAACCGGCAAGCAGGTACTACTAAACATTCTTGAGGTGAAGAACCCAGAGGCAGATGCACAGCTAGTTGCGCAAGGAATTGCGGAGCAGCTAGCAGCTCGTGTTGCTTTCCGTCGCGCAATGCGCAAGGGAATGCAGGGAGCGCTAAGAAGCGGTGCCAAGGGTATTCGTGTTCAGTGCTCCGGCCGTTTGGGTGGAGCTGAAATGTCCAGAAGCGAGTTCTATCGCGAAGGACGAGTTCCACTGCACACTCTTCGCTCCAACATCGAATACGGCTTCTACGAGGCCAAGACCACCTTCGGTCGAATCGGTGTGAAGGTTTGGATCTACAAGGGCGACCTAACCGCTAAGGAACTTGCGGCACAGCAGGCAGCTGCGCCACGTGCTCCACGCGGAGGCGGCCGTCGTCGTGATGCTGCAGTTGCAGCTGGATCGGAAGGCTAAGGAAAAATGCTGGTTCCAAGAAGAGTTAAGTACCGCAAGCAGCACAAGCCTGCTCGTGGTGGTCACGCAACCGGTGGCACCAAGGTTCACTTTGGTGAGTACGGTGTGCAGGCAATCACTGGTGCCTATGTCACTAACCGACAGATCGAAGCTGCGCGTATTGCGATGACCCGCTACATCAAGCGTGGTGGAAAAGTTTGGATCAACATTTTCCCTGACCGCTCACTAACCAAGAAGCCTGCTGAAACTCGTATGGGTAGCGGTAAGGGTTCACCTGAGTACTGGGTAGTAATGGTTAAGCCTGGACGAGTTCTATTCGAGCTAGCTGGTGTCAGCGAGCAGATTGCCCACGAAGCACTTGGTCGTGCAATCCACAAGCTGCCAATCAAGGCTCGAATCATCAAGCGTGAGGAAGGTGACGCGTAAAAATGATCGGATCAAAAAACCTAAAGCCACAGGACCTGGACAAGATCGAGGACTCGCTGTTGGTAGAGGAGCTTAGAAAAGCTAAGGAAGAACTATTCAACCTTCGCTTCCAGAGCGCAACCGGTCAGCTTGACAACCACGGCCGACTAAAGGCCGTCAAGCGTGACATCTCTCGCATCTACACCGTGCTGCGTGAGCGCGAGCTAGGCATTCGTGCCGTGCCAGTTGCTACCGAGGCCAAGACCGCAAAGAAGTCCTCTGAGAAGGGCAAGGAGAAATAAAAATGGCAGAGAACAAAACCGAAGAGCGCGGATATCGCAAGGCTCGTAGGGGCTATGTCGTCTCCGACAAGATGGACAAGACCATCGTGGTCATGGTGGAGGACCGCAAGAAGCACCCTCTATATGGCAAAGTTCTGCGCACCTCAAAGAAGGTTAAAGCGCACGACGAGAACAACTCAGCTGGTGTTGGCGACTTCGTACTAATCCACGAAACCCGTCCACTATCAGCAACTAAGAACTGGCGTCTAGTCGAGATCCTCGAAAAGGCGAAGTAACCCGCGAATAACGGTCGGAAATCGTTATTCACTAAGCAAGGAGAAAGCAAGTGATTCAGCAAGAATCCAGGTTGAAGGTAGCCGATAACACTGGCGCCAAAGAGCTTCTCACCATTCGTGTAATGGGCGGATCAACCCGTCGTTACGCCGGATTGGGAGATGTGATTGTGGCCAGCGTGAAGGATGCAATTCCAGGCGGCACCGTAAAGAAGGGCGAGGTTGTTAAGGCCGTAGTCGTTCGTACCGTAAAAGAGACTCGCAGACCAGATGGTTCATACATCAAGTTTGACGAAAACGCAGCGGTGATCATTAAGGCAGATGGCGAGCCTCGCGGCACGCGTATCTTTGGCCCAATTGGTCGCGAGCTACGTGAGAAGAAGTTCATGAAGATTATTTCGCTAGCACCGGAGGTGATCTAATGTCGATCAAAAAAGGTGACGTAGTTCAGGTCATTACCGGTAGCGGTAAGGACCGCGGCGGCGACAAGGGCAAGACCGGACAGGTTCTTGCAGTAATCAAGGACAAGAAGAACTCCAACAAGACTCGCGTCATTGTTGAGGGCGTAAACGTTGTTACCAAGCACCTCAAGGTCGGACAGACCGAGAAGGGCGCTAAGACCGGTGGTCTTGTAACAGCGGAAGCTCCAATCCACATTTCCAACGTGGCACTCGTTGACCCAAAGTCAAAGAAGCCAACCCGTTTGGGATCGAAGGAAGTTGAAGGCAAGAAGGTTCGCATTGCGCGAAAGAGCGGAGAGCAGATCTAATGGCTACCGCAACTAAGACACTGCCAAGACTAAAGTCCATCTACCGCTCTGAGGTTATGCCTGAGCTGCAGAAGCAGTTCAACTACGCAAACCCAATGCAGGTGCCAGGACTAACCAAGATCGTTGTCAACATGGGTGTTGGCTCAGCTGCCAAGGATGGCAAGTTGATCGAAGGAGCAATCCGCGATCTAACTGCTATCACCGGTCAGAAGCCACAGGTAAATGTTGCCAAGAAGTCCATCGCTCAGTTCAAACTGCGTGAGGGACAGCCAATCGGTGCTCACGTAACCATGCGTGGAGATCGGATGTGGGAGTTTCTAGACCGCCTACTAAACCTTTCTCTGCCACGTATCCGCGACTTCCGCGGACTGCCATCAAAGCTTGATGGCAAGGGCAACTACACCTTTGGTCTTTCGGAGCAGTCAATGTTCCACGAGATCAACCAAGACTCAATTGACCATGTTCGCGGTATGGACATCACTGTGGTGACCACTGCCAAAAACGATGAGGAAGGTCGAGCGCTTCTCAAGGCACTCGGTTTCCCTTTCAAATAACCCCCAATTGAGGTAGGTCTGCGGAGCCCGTCAGCGCCCAGAAACCGCCTCGAGAAAGAAGATAAAAATGACAATGACAGATCCGGTGGCAGATTTTCTGACCCGGCTGCGCAACGCTAGCAAGGCGCATCACGACTCGCTAAGCGTTCCCTACTCCAAGCTGAAGGGAACCATCGCAGACATCTTGAAGGCGGAAGGTTACATCGCCTCCTACAAGGTTGAGGATGGAACAGTTGGCAAGCAGCTAGTTGTTTCCCTGAAGTACTCCGAAGACCGCAAGTCCAGCATCGCTGGAATCAAGCGTGTTTCGAAGCCTGGACTTCGCGTATACGCAAAGAGCACCGAACTTCCAAAGGTTCTAGGTGGTCTTGGTATCGCAATCCTTTCCACTTCATCCGGTCTACTAACTGACCGTCAGGCTGCTAAGAAGGGAGTAGGTGGGGAAGTCCTCGCCTACGTCTGGTAAGAGATATGTCAAGAATTGGAAAGATGCCAATCAGCCTGCCTAGCGGAGTAACCGCTGAGGTCAACGGCCAGGATGTCAAGGTCAAGGGTCCGAAGGGTGAGCTTGCGCTTACTGTTCGCGAACCAATCAAGGTGGTTTTGGAAGACAACACCATCATTGTTACCCGTCCAGACGACGAAGCTGCTTCCAAGGCACTGCACGGACTTTCTCGCACACTAATTGCGAACAATGTCGAGGGCGTTGCTAAGGGCTTTTCGAAGTCACTGGAAATCATTGGTACTGGTTACCGTGCTGCTTCCAAGGGATCCAACGTTGAGTTGGCACTTGGTCTTAGCCACCCAGTAGTCGTCACTCCACCTGCTGGCATCACGCTGACAGTTGAGGGAAACAACAAGATCATCATCAGCGGAATCAACAAGCAGGCTGTGGGTGAGGTTGCTGCGAAGATTCGCAAGCTCCGTGCACCTGAGCCATACAAGGGCAAGGGAATCCGTTATGAAGGCGAATACGTTCGTCGCAAGGCTGGAAAGGCTGGTAAGTAATCATGGCAACTAAGTCAAACTCCCAGGCACGTTCCACCCGTCACGCACGTGTTCGTAAGAAGATCTCGGGCACCGATCTAAGACCACGTCTAGTGGTTACCAGATCTGCTCGTCACGTATTCGTGCAGGTGGTGGATGACCAGAAGGGTCACACACTAGCTAGCGCTTCCACCATGGAAGAAGCGATGCGCAAGGCAAGCGGCAACAAGACTGAGAAGGCTGCCCAGGTTGGCAAGCTAATCGCAGAGCGCGCCAAGCAGGCCGGAATCACTTCGGTGGTATTCGACCGCGGTGGCAACCGCTACGCCGGAAGAGTAGCCGCGATTGCGGATGCTGCACGCGAAGGAGGGCTCGTACTGTGAGCGAAGAGAAGAAAGTAGAACAAGTGGTAGAAACTACTGAGTCAACTGATTCAGCTGCACAGTCCTTGCCAGTTGATCCAACCGAGCGTGAGCAGCGCAGAGGTTCACGTGAGCGTGGCCCTCGTGCTGAGCGCAAGGATCGTGAGGACAAGTCAAGCCCATTCCTAGAGCGTGTTGTAACCATTAACCGCGTTGCCAAGGTTGTGAAGGGTGGTCGTCGCTTTGCGTTCACCGCTCTTGTAATCGTTGGTGATGGCCAGGGCATGGTCGGCATCGGATACGGCAAGGCTAAAGAAGTTCCAGCCGCTATCGCGAAGGGTGTTGAGGAAGCTAAGAAGAGCTTCTTCCGCGTTCCAAGAATTGGTTCAACCATCCCGCACCCAGTGCAGGGTGAGGCTGCAGCCGGAGTAGTTCTACTTCGTCCAGCTGCTGCCGGTACCGGTGTAATCGCCGGTGGACCTGTTCGTGCCGTGCTTGAGTGTGCCGGTGTTGCAGATGTTCTATCCAAGTCACTTGGATCGAACAACACCATCAACATCGTTCACGCAACCATCGCAGCGCTTCGCCAGCTTGAAGAGCCAGCCAGCGTTGCAGAGCGTCGCGGAAAGACCGTAACTGAGGTTGCTCCTGCAAGATTGCGTGGAGAAGCTGCAAAGGCAGGTGCTAACTAATGGCCGCTCGTCTAAAAGTTACCCAAGTAAAAAGTTCAAATGGTGGACAGCAGTTCCAGCGTGATTCGCTGCGCACCCTTGGTCTGAAGCGAATCGGCGACATCGTCGTTCGTGAAGACAACAAGAGTGTTCGCGGTTTGGTCGCTGCAGTTGCTCACCTCGTGAAGGTTGAGGAGATCGACTAATGGCTGAAGCAAAAAAGCCAGCAGCTAAGAAGCCTGCTGCAAAACCAGCAGCGAAGAAAACTGCTGCACCAAAGACCACAGCTAAGCCTGCTGCTAAGAAAACTGCGGCAAAGCCTGCTGCTAAGGCAACCACTAAGCCAGCAGCTGCGAAGGCAGAAGCTGCAGAGCCAAAGGCACCAGCTGCCAAGGCTCCTGCTGCCAAGCCTGCTAAGCCTTCTGCGAAGAAGGTGCAGAAAGAGAAGTCTGCAATTCTTCGTCTTCACCACCTTCGCCCAGCTCCTGGTGCGAAGAAAGAGAAGACTCGTAAGGGTCTGGGTGAAGGTTCCAAGGGTAAGACCGCAGGTCGCGGTACCAAGGGAACCGGTGCTCGTACCACTACCCGTCTTGGCTTTGAAGGTGGCGGTGTGAACCTAGTTATGCGCACACCTAAGCTGCACGGTTTCAAGAACCCATTCAAGGTGGAATACCAGGTTGTCAATGTGGCTGCTCTTTCAGAGCTTTACCCACAAGGCGGCAAGGTTACCGTCACTGATCTGGTGGCCAAGGGCGCTGTCCGCAAGGGCAAGCCAGTCAAGGTCCTAGGTAACGGAGACGTCTCAGTTAAGCTGGAGGTCGTTGTCGACAAGGTGTCACAGTCGGCAAAGACCAAGATTGAAGCTGCCGGCGGCAGCGTCAACGGCTAAATAGCCATCGGAGGTGCAGGGTGATTCAAGCCATTGTTAGGGCGTTCAAGACGCCGGATCTGCGTAGGAAGCTTTTCTTTACGCTCGCTCTAATTGCTGTATTCCGGCTGGGCTCGTTCATCCCTGCGCCAAACGTGGACTACACAAACGTCCAGCAGTGTTTGGCTCAGACTCAGACCACCTCCGGTCTTTATGAGCTGGTAAACCTGTTCTCTGGTGGAGCGCTACTGCAGCTTTCCATTTTTGCGCTGGGCATCATGCCTTACATCACAGCCTCGATCATCACTCAGCTACTGAGAGTTGTGATTCCGCGCTTTGAGACTTTGTATAAAGAAGGTGCAGCTGGCCAGTCCAAGCTGACCCAGTACACCCGTTACCTAACAATCGCTCTGGCACTTCTTCAGTCCACCACCTTGGTGACTGTGGCTAGACAGGGCGCTTTGTTTGGTGCGGACTGTACTCTGCCGATTTTGGTGAACACCGACGCCCTATCAATCACCCTGATGGTCATGACTATGACCGCGGGAACCGGATTGATTATGTGGCTGGGTGAGCTAATCACCGAGCGCGGTGTTGGTAACGGTATGTCACTGCTTATCTTCACCTCGATTGCTTCTACTTTCCCATCCTCACTACTGCAGATTCTGCAGACCAGAACCGTTGAAATCTTCGTCATCGTGATGGCAGTTGGTTTCTTGGTGGTTGCACTGGTTGTTTTGGTAGAAGAGTCGCAAAGAAGAATTCCTGTGCAGTATGCAAAGAGAATGGTTGGTCGCAAGGCCTATGGTGGTCAGTCCACCTACATTCCAGTGAAGGTAAACACCGCTGGTGTTATCCCGGTTATCTTCGCTTCATCAATGCTTTATCTGCCAGCGCTACTAGCGCAGTTCAACCAACCGGACCCAACTACAGGTCAGGTTGCACCATGGGTCACCTTTATCTCTACCTACCTGACTAACGGTGATCACCCGGTTTACATGGCGCTTTACTTCGCCTTGATTGTTGGTTTCACCTACTTCTATGTCGCAATTACTTTGAACCCAGAGGAAATCAGCGACAACATGAAGAAGTACGGCGGATTTATCCCTGGTATTCGTGCCGGTCGTCCGACCACCGAATACCTGGAGTATGTAATCTCCAGAATCACCGCTCCGGGTGCTATCTACCTAGGTTTGATTGCTCTGATTCCGCTGGTTGCATTCAGCGCTATTGGAACAAACCAAAACTTCCCATTTGGTGGAACTTCGATTCTGATCATCGTTGGTGTTGGTCTGCAGACTGTGAAGCAGATTAACGCCCAGATGGAACAGCGTAATTACGAGGGTCTACTGCGGTGATTCGGCTACTCCTGATCGGCCCACCAGGCGCCGGGAAGGGAACCCAGGCGGCCGAGCTTGCCAAATACTTTGGGATTCCTGCCATTTCAACTGGAGACATCTTCCGCGAGAACGTGCGAAATGAAACCGAGCTTGGCCTGAAGGCAAAAGCTTTCATGGACCGCGGTGAATATGTTCCAGATTCTCTAACAAATGATCTTGTTCGCGATCGCCTCAACAAGCCAGATGCCCAGGTTGGCTTCTTGCTTGATGGATACCCAAGAACAATCGATCAGGTTGAAGAGCTAGATCAGATTTTGCATGATGCAGACAAGAAACTTGACGCTGTTGTTCAACTAACTGCTGATGGCGATGAACTTCTTCGCAGACTCTCTGGTCGTGCCCTCGAGCAGGGCAGAACCGATGACACTCCTGAGGTAATCAAGCGAAGACTTACAGTCTATGAAGAGCAGACCGCTCCGCTGATCGATGTTTACGTTTCACGCGGTGCAGTTTCAATGATTGATGGTCTGGGCGATGTCTCAGAGGTAACGGGCAGAATCATCGAAGCGCTGGCCGCTCGCGGTTTCAGCAAATGAGAAAAAGCTACCAACTCAAAACTGATGATGAAATTCGCAAGATGCGAGTTGCCGGTCTTCTGACCGCAAAAGCACTAGAGGCAGTTCGAGCTGCTGTAAGACCAGGTGTTACAACTCTCGAACTAGATGCAATCGCCGAGAAAACAATTCGAGATGGCGGTGGAAGACCAAACTTTCAGTTGGTGCCCGGTTACTACCACACCATCTGCGCATCGATAAACAGCGAGATTGTTCATGGCATCCCAACTAATCGCGAGTTGAAGGCTGGCGATTTGCTATCAATTGACTGCGGTGCTGAGGTTGATGGTTGGAATGGCGATAGTGCTTTTTCAATTGTTGTGCCGGGGGATTCCTCGGAGCTTGCAAGGCAAAGACAAACTCAGTCGGATGTTTGCGAAGAATCGCTCTGGGCCGGTATCGCTGCCTTTGCCAAGGGGGAGAAGCTAAACGATATTGGTATTGCAATTGAGCAGTACATCAAAAGCCAAGGCCCCTACGGAATCTTGCAGCAATACATCGGTCACGGAATTGGCCGTTCGATGCACGAAGACCCAGCGGTTTTCAACTACAAAACCCGCGATCCAGGACCAAAACTTCAGGCGGGGATGTGTCTGGCGATTGAGCCGATGATCACGGCAGGGGACCAGGAGACCTTTATTCAGGACGATGACTGGACGGTTGAGACCATGGACGGCTCAGATGGCGCCCACTGGGAGCACTCGGTTGCCCTGCACTCCAGGGGAATATGGGTCCTGACCGCCCCAGATGGCGGAAAATCAAGGCTCGAGCGCTATGGCGTGTCGCCGGTCCCGCTGGACTAGCCCCACTAGCATTCGCAGCCAAAACCCCCTAGACTTGCTCTTCGGCGTTTCTGACTTGAAATCCCTTTGCTATTTCGGCCTTGGTTTTTTCATGTTTGTTGCGCTCAACGTAGTGAAGTGAGTATGGCCAATAAAGACGGCGTAATTGAGATCGAGGGAGTAGTCAAAGAAGCTCTACCGAACGCAATGTTCAGAGTGGAATTGACGAACGGACACTTAGTCCTCGCCCACATCTCAGGAAAAATGCGACAGCACTATATCCGCATCCTCCCAGAGGATCGTGTGATTGTGGAGCTCTCGACTTACGACCTGACTCGCGGCCGAATCATTTACCGCTACAAATAAAAAGGATAGGGACATGAAGGTAAGAGCATCTCTCAAGTCACTGAAGGACAAGCCGGGTTCAGTGGTAGTGCGTCGTAAGGGTAAGACCTACGTCATTAACAAGAAGAACCCAAAGTTCAAGGCTCGTCAGGGCTAACAACTAAATAACCAGGGCAACTCAAAGCGCAAGCTAACCTCCGGAAGAAGGCCGGAGCCCGATCTGCCAGATTGGGAATGAGTTGCTGAAGACCTTCTTATTAGTAAAAGGAATTTCCTTATGGCACGTATAGCAGGAGTTGATATTCCTCGCGACAAGCGAGTGATTATCGCACTCACCTACATCTATGGAATTGGTCCAACTCGCTCTCGCGAGATTCTAAAGACCACCTCCGTCAACGAAAACATCCGCGTGAAGGATCTAACTGACGACCAGTTGGTTGCCCTTCGTGACACCATCGAAAAGAACTTCAAGGTCGAGGGTGATCTTCGTCGTGAAGTTGCTGCGGACATTCGCAGAAAAGTTGAAATTGGTTCATACCAAGGAATTCGCCACCGCAAGGGACTTCCAGTCCGCGGTCAGCGCACCAAGACCAACGCTCG
>JBMSYD010000022.1:0-16489 GCA_049426345.1 Aquiluna sp. | reverse complement strand
GTGGCCCCGAGAAGAATCGAACTTCCGCACACGGTTTAGGAAACCGCTGCTCTATCCACTGAGCTACGAGGCCTAGCGGTAATACTTTACGACAGCTCATCTGCCCCAGCTCGGGCAAGGCAAACCAGTCTTTGCCCGCTTCACTTTTAGGCTTTGGGCGTGGATCACTCAAGGTATGAAATTTGGCAGCGGCAGCTCGCTGACATTGGCGGGACCAATCCACTTCTCCAATTTGAGATTTCTACTCTTGGTCAACTCGATCTCTATCGCGCTCACCCTTCCGGGCTCGCTCAGCTCACAACAGCCAAGTCCGCCAATCTTTCCTCCTTGGTCCGCGAGGAAGTAGCCCTCGGTAGGGCACTATCGGTCACTAAAAAGATTCAGCGAAAAGCTGACCGAATCGAAGATAACTTTGGCGTCCCAGCCGCCTTTGTCGCAGCCGGCCTGCTGAGATATCAGCAGCGCGGGCTGCCGATTTTGCTGTGGCGAACCCACATCCTCAAACACGGCACCGACTTCGAGCTGCGCCTTTCTGCACTGCCTGAAATTAATCCGGCGGTGGCAGAGATAGTAAGAAAGTATCGGGCGGACTTCCGAGAGAGCGACCTGCTTGCTATTTGCGCAGGCCAGTCAGATCTGCTGCCGGTTGGTGTGATGTCGCTGTTGGCAGAATATTTACAGCCATCAGATTCTGAACTTGAGAAGCTACTGGTCCTGGGTAACTTTGTGCCAGATTTGGTTCGCCTGCAACTGCAACCAATTGATCTGGCAGCCGGGGCGGCCGGGTATCTGTTTGAACAAAAGCAGCTGAGCATCCAGCCTTCTGTCACCCCACTGACCCTGGTGCAAAATGCCGATCACTCGCAGGTTGAAATTCTTGAGAAAGCAAATAGCGGTAAGTCGTTTGCTGTGCAGACCCTTCCTGGCTGCGGCTATTTGCAAACGGTTGTGAACCTGCTAGCCAACTTGGCACTGGATGGAAAGAGAGCGTTGGTGGTTGCTCCGAGAAAACAAACGCTCGATGAGCTCTCGGAGCGGCTGAGCCAAGCTGGACTGCCAGGCCTAGTGGTGCGCGAGAGCGACAGCTGGAGTGATGCGGTGGCAGCAATCTCTCGCAATGAGAAGGCCGTGCCAGGAGATTTGGTTTCCGCCAGAGCCCGCAATCAGCAGCTCACCAAAGAGGTAGAGCAATACTTCAAATCGATTTCTGAGCCGGATGAACTGCTTGCCATCAGCCTGATGGACTGCATCTCTCAGCTGGCGGAGCTGGCCGCTTCTAATCAGCCGCCAACCAACTCAGCTCGAGTGAAGCAGGAGCTGTTGCCGCAGATAAGAAATGTAATTGAGCCGCTTCTTTCGCAGGCTCATGAAGCTGGGCTGTTTAGTTATCAACCAACCACCAACCCCTGGTTCGGCGCTCGCTTTAGCTCGCAAGCAGAGATTGACCGGGCCCTTGCCGCAGCCCGCGAGCTGGCTGGTGAGAACTGGCGAGTGGTTAGTTATCAGATTTCGAAGTATCTTTCGGATTTAGACCTAACTCGTTGCGACAGTGTCGAGCAGTGGTCAGAGCAGCTGAGGCTGCTGCTTGGAATTCGCTACACCTTGGACCGTTTCCTACCAACGGTTTTTGAACACCCGCTGGCAGACCTAATCGCTGCCACTGCTCCGCGGGGAACCACCTCAGATCTAAGTGGAGCTCAGCGCAGGCGCTATAAAAAGCTCGCCAAGGAATTTATTCGACCTGGCTCGTCGGTTCCGAATCTTCACCAGGGACTGGTTGCGGCAAAAGAACAACGAGAGGCTTGGGAGCGGTTTAGCCAAACCTCCGCTCCACCATTTGTTCCGCTGGGACTTGCTGATGTTCAGGCGAAGTTTGAATCGGTGGTGCAGGTGCTAAACCTGTTGCAACAGCACCTCGATCCGAATCCGGATGTCCCACTTCTAACCAGACTCCCACTTTCACAGCTCGGAGAAAAACTGGAGCTGCTCGCCACAAACACCGAGCTGCTTTTGCGCCTGGAAGAGCGCAGGCCGATTACCGAAAAGCTTGAGTCACTGGGACTCTCGCAATTTGTCCGGGAGGTCTCAGAGGGATCGCCATCGCTCGAGCAGGTGAAAAGAGAGTTTGAGCTGTCTTGGTGGCAGTCGGCTCTGGAGTCCATCATCGGACGAAATCCAGGACTGCTTGAATACTCAGCCGAGAAGCTGGCGCTTTTGGAATTGAACTTCGAGCAGTCGGGTAATCAACTGGTTGAGCAAGGAGTCTTGTCGACTCAGCACGCTCTGGCAGAGCGCTGGCGCAGTGGCATCCAACGCCACCCTGCCAGTGCTGACAAGCTGCGCGCTCAACTTCGCACTCGCTCGCTGAGCCTAAGAGATGGAGCCCTGGCAGGCGGTGAGCTGTGGAACTCTTTGGCGTGTGCGGTTGCGCTCTCGCCCTACCGAATCTCGCAACTTTCGAAGGCAGAGAAGTTTGACACCCTTCTTATCCTGGACGCTGCATCAACCGGTGTCGCAGAGGTCTTGCCAGCCCTCTCGCTAGCTGAGCAGGTGATTGCTTTTGGCGATCCGGTGATTGCTGCACCCGAGAACTTTGACACGGTGGCCAGGGTGGCGAGTGAAAAGGAATTGCCAGAGCGCGATAGCGCCTACCAGCTAATCGCTGAAGAGTTTGAGCAGCTGATTATTAGTCGCAACTGGCGAATCAGTGGTCAGGTGTTGGGTAAATACTTGAACCAGACCTTCTACCAGAACCAGCTGGTATTGGAACCCACCCCCGCCATGCTATTTGGCGAGCACAACTTTGAGCACTTCGAGGTGACCGAGAATGCCTCCGCTGTTTCAGCCGATGGCTCTGCTGAGTCGCTACCGGCGGAGGTGGAGCAGGTGGTCCAGTTGGTTCTCTCGCATGCTCGGTGGACACCAGATGAATCGCTGATGGTGGTGAGCGCTTCGAAGCTGCATGCCGAGCGCATCGAAGAGCGAGTTGCGCAGGAGGTTGCCAAGCAGCCCGAGCTAGCGGAGTTCTTTGATGCCCATGGTCGAGAGCGCTTTGAGTGCGTGAGCATGAGCGAGCTCACCCATCGCCTCGCCGACCGGGTGATCTTCAGTGTCGGCTTTGGCAGAACGGCGGAGGGAAGAATTTCCGGCAGCCTTGGCGATTTCAACTCTTCGAGTGCTGGCCGCTGGATGGTGAATCAGATCGTTTCGGCGAGAAAGCGAATGACCGCAGTTTCCTGTTATAACTTTGAGGACTTTGCCGGGATGTCGCTTCCCGATAACCAGCGCTGGCTGAAGGACCTGGTTGCGCCAAGCTTCCTACAAGAAACCCCGGATGGAAAACCTGATCCACTACTTCAGGATCTGGCCAAGCGACTTGAAAAGCTTGGCATCAAAGTCACGTTGAACTTTGCATCCAGAATTGGGTTGGCTGCAAGCTACGGCTCGAAGGCGGTAGTGGTGGATGCTGATTGGTCGCTGGTGGGGGAGAGCTGGGATGAGAGACTGCGGCTAAGACCAGGACTGCTCAGAGCCATGGGCTGGCAATACCAGCGCGTTCATGCCTTTGAGATTTTCGCTAGACCGCAGGAGGTCGCTAACCGAGTCGCGGTGAAGCTGGGGCTCAACTTGCAAGGCAAGCCAGAGAAACTATTTGAGGATGTTGCCAGTGAGGATCGTCCTGAGCGATGGGGCGATGGCGATGATTCAAATGATGATCGCCTGCGCGATGACAAGCCACCGCACTGGGGCTAGTCGCTAGAGCTGCTCTCAGACTTTGGAGCCGAGTCGGTTCGATAAAAACCGCTGCCCTTGAATGTCACTCCAAGTTTCCCAAACACCTTTCTTACCTCTCCGCCACAGACGGGGCAGGTGTCAAGGGGCTGGTCTTGAAAAGACTGCTGCACCTCAAACTCGTGTGCGCAGTTTTTGCAGACATAGGAATAGGTAGGCATAGGCGAGCTAAATTCTAATCAACTTCGACGATGCGCTTTGGGGTTATCACTCCGTTGACCCTCTGGTCATGGCTGTCGGTTGGAACCTCTGGCAATAGTTCCTGATCGAAAACAATGGCGTATGCCTTCCCGGCAAAGCCAGCCAAAAATCTGTCGTAGAAGCCTTTGCCTTTTCCAAGTCGGTTCCCCTTCACATCTGCTGCCAGGGCTGGCACCAACACCAGATCAATTTCTGCAGTCGCTTCTCCCGCTGGTTCTGAAATGGAAAAGGCCCCGGGACGTAAATCCCCGCTGGCGAACTCCAAGTTCTCACCAATCACCCTGGGGTAGAGGACCAAGAAATGTTTGCTGGCCAGCTCGTTGAACTCGCTTAGGTCAGGCTCACCCGGCAAGGGCTGATAACTGGCGATGGTTTTTGGAGAGAGTTTTTCAACCAGCTTTAGAAGCTGCTGAGTGAGGCCCTCGGACGATTGCGGACGCTGCGATTTGAGTTGCGCTCGCAATGCCAGCTTCTGGTTTTCCATAGCGTAATCTTGCCAGCGTGCAGGCATTCGCAGCCCTTAGTTTCGGAAAAGTAAAATTGCGTCCGCTCGCTAGGCGCGACTGGCGAATCCTTCAACAGTTACTTGAAGCAGATCGAGATTGGCTTAGACCCTGGGAGGCATCGACACCGGGGATTCGGTATCCGGTGAATGCTCGCTCGATGGTTTCTAACCTTTTGTATCACCAGCGAAAACAGACCGGCCTTGCCTTTGTCATCCTGTATGAGGGGCAGGTGGTCGGCCAGTTGAACGTTGCCAACATCCTGCACGGCTCGGTCTCTTCTGCCACCATCGGCTACTGGATTGCCAAGGAATATGCGGGCAGGAACATTACTCCCTACGCGGTAGCGCTGGCAATTGACTATCTTTTTGACTCTCTCGCCCTGCACCGGGTGGAGATTGATATAAGACCTGAGAACATCCCCAGCATTCGAGTGGTTGAAAAACTTGGACTTCGAAAAGAAGGTCTCAAGGAAAGGTTTATACATATCGACGGAGCATGGCGAGACCATTTTGTGTTCGCAATTACTCGTGAAGAACGTTCCGACACGATGTTAAATCGGCTAGCAAACACGCACCTCAAATAGCCTGTTTTGCCCTGTAGGGACAATAGTTTTGAGGCATGAATTCTCCGGTGGGAATGGGTGGGGTCCTCCTAGTGATCGCAGCCGTTGTCTGGCTCATGGTGTTTGTGCCAGGTTGGGCCAAGCGTGGTGAAATTGTTGCCGCCGCCAAGAATGCAAATGCACAACTTAAAGCTGAGCGCGAGTTAGAGCAAAGCTCACCGCAATTTCGTCTGAACCGTTTGGTCATGACCCAGCGAATTTTCTCAATCTTGTTTTTACTTTCCCTTATAGCCGGAGTGACGACCGGCCTACTCGCCGGAGGAAATTCCGGCTCGTGGATTTTGTCGATTACCCTGAGCGCATTTTCTGTACTCAGTTTGTTTGTGGCTCGTGCAGCTGCCAAGCAAGCTGATCGGGTCGCTCACAATATCTATTCGGCGCGACAGCAGGTGCGCTCCTCGGCCTCAAAAGCTATGAAAAAGGCCGTAAATACAAAGGAGTGGACCCCAATTTCGATACCGGATCCGTTGAGCAAAAAACAATCTGACACTGCTCCGGACGTCGCCGAGGTAATCGATATATCAAAGCCTAGACGAATGATGACGAGCAAAGAGATTGATGAAATTCTTGCTCGACGTAGAGCAATTTAGTTGACATTGCTATACGCTTTTATTCGTCTAGGTGAATGGAGACACACATATGGACACCACTGTAACTACTACAGAAACAGCAGCAGCTGCTAAGAAGCCAACCACGGCTAAGAAGCCTGCTGCAAAGAAGGCAGCAAAGCGCAAGCCAGCTGCTAAGAAGACAGCTGCTAAGAAGCCAGCTGCAAAGAAGGCAGCAAAGCGCAAGCCAGCTGCTAAGAAGACTGCTGCAAAGAAGCCTGCAAAGCGCAAGACTGCTGCTAAGAAGACTGCTGCAAAGAAGCCTGCTAAGCGCAAGACTGCTGCCAAGAAGGCAACTGCTGCTAAGAAGCCAGCGAAGCGCAAGACTGCTGCTAAGAAGACTGCTGCAAAGAAGCCTGCTAAGCGCAAGACTGCTGCCAAGAAGGCAACTGCTGCAAAGAAGCCTGCAAAGCGCAAGACCGCTAAGAAGGCTGCTCCTGCTGCAAAGAAGCCAGCTCGCCGTCGTAAGAAGAAGGCTGCTGTAGCTGCTTAAGTAGTCTTAAGAAACTACGTATTCAACCACCTCACGCAATGTGGGGTGGTTGAATTTATATCCGGACGATATCAATTTCTCAGCAGACATTTTTTGTGAACAAAGCAGCAGCTCCCTAGCCGCTATTCCAATTACCAGGTTCATCACCCAGGCGGGGACCCTAAAGAACGTTGGTCTGTGCAGAGCCTTACCCAAAGCATGAATGATCTGCTCGCAAGTGGCGGGTTCCGGTGCAGTGATATTGAAGGCACCAATTGCTTGCTGGTTTTCAATTAGGTGAATTATGGCCCTGGCCTGATCTTCCAAACTTATCCACGCCCACCACTGCTTACCCGATCCCAGCGGTCCGCCAACTCCCAGTTTGATTAGCGGAATGAGCTTTCCCAGTGCTCCAAGTTTTTTGCTCATCACCATGGTGGTTCTAATTAGAACTACTCGAGTCTTCGCCCGCTTGGCTTCCTCCTCCCAGGCAAAGGCTAGGTCGGATAGAAAGCCTTCTCCCTTGGTTGAGGACTCATCCAGCCACTCATCGCCACGATCCCCGTAGATTCCTGAGGCGGAGCCAGAAATTAAGACTTTTGGTGGATTGCTAGCGGAGTTGATTGCGTCGACGAGCAAGCGCGTTGTGTCAAGGCGAGAATCAACAATCTCTTTCATGTATTTCTTGGTCCACGGGATCTTGCCGGTCGTCGCACCTGCCAGGTTTACAACTGCGTCAATTGAGTTCATGACCGAAAAGTCCAGCTCGCCCTTGGCGGCATCGATGAAGACTTCATTTTCACCGGCTGGCTTGCGCCTTACAATGCGAACCGGGGTGTGACCAACAGCCGTTAGTTGTTTGGCAAGCTCAGTGCCAATTAGCCCAGTTGCACCTGAAATCAGGACTCTCACGCCAGCCTCTTTCTATCAACCCTTGAGCTTCTACAATGGACCCTACTTGTTTATTCCAAAGCTTAGGAAATAGTGAACGTAGAACTCTGGGTCTGGGGACTCACAATCGGAGTACTGACTCTGGTCTTGCTAGTTGATTTCATAATTCAAGCCCGTAGGCCACACGAGCCAACCTTCAAAGAATCGGCTATCCAGGTTTCGATTTATGTGACCTTGGCCCTGCTCTTTAGCTTTGTGATTGGTGGAGTCTGGGGAGCTCAGTATGCCCAGGAGTACTTCGCGGGCTTTGTCACCGAGTATTCGCTATCGGTCGACAACATATTTGTCTTTCTCTTGATCTTCACCCAGTTTGTCGTTCCCCGGGAGCTGCGCAGCCAAGCGCTTCTGATTGGAATCGCAATCGCTTTGTTCCTGCGCTTTTTATTCATCATCCTGGGTGCAGCCTTTATTGAGAACTTCAGCTGGGCTTTCTATGTCTTCGGAGCATTCCTGCTGGGCACCGCTCTGAAGATTTTGAAGGATACCTACGATCAGCTCAAACATCCGGAAGAAGAAGAGTATGAGGGAAGTGGAGTAATCAAATTCCTTCAGAAGCACCTTCGGACCACTAAGGACTACCACGGCACCAAGCTTTTCGTCATTCAAAACGGCAAGCGCTTTGCAACCCCACTGCTGCTGGTAATGGTTGCAATCGGTTTTACGGACCTTCTGTTTGCCCTTGACAGCATCCCGGCAATCTACGGTTTGACTCGAGAGCCCTACATAGTTTTTGTTGCAAACGTCTTTGCCCTGCTCGGTCTGCGCCAGCTGTACTTCCTGCTAGGCGGCCTAATGGAGCGCCTGAAGTATCTGGGAATCGGCTTGGCGCTAATTTTGGGTTGGATCGGACTGAAGTTGACTATCCACGCTCTTCACAAAAACGAGCTACCTTTCATCAACGGCGGCGAGCCGGTTAAGTTCGTGCCTGAGATACCAACCGAGCTATCACTGTTTGTGATTTTGATCACGCTGGTTGTAACCACCATCTGGTCATTGGCGGCAACTGCGGGCGAAGCTAAGAAGTTAGATCCAAATCGGCAGCAGTAGCTGCATGCGCCAAAGCTCGTAGGGGACTGGCAGCCCAATCCAAAGTGGCAGGTAGAACAAAGACACCAGCGTTGCAATCACGACCAAGGTCATAATTCGTTTGCTTCTGAGCTTCGACACTCCAAGTAAGAAGCCTCGTTTCCAGTAGTGCTGCAAGGCAAGGGTCAGCGCCATAATCAAAAACGGAACCAGCGCTACCGCATAGAACTGGAAGGCAGTTCTTTCCAAGAAGAACACCCATGGCAACCAACCGGCAATGAAACCCAGGATCACAAGTTGAGCCGATTGGCTACGGCGACGATTCTTGATTAGCCATAGCAGTGCAATCAGTCCAGCAAACCAAATTACAAGGTTTGGCATTGCCGTAATCGCGACTGTGCAACTCGAAAGCCAACCACAGACTTGGGTCCCTTCGAATTGCTCAAAGTAAAAGGCGGTTGGCCTGAGATTTATTAGCCAAGCAAATGCATTGGCTTGATAAGGGTGGTCAGACTCAAGGTTTGCGTGAAAATCGAGGATCTGACGGTGATATGAAAAGAGGGAAAGCCACCAGTTTGACTCTTCTTGTCTTCCCCAGGCATCGGCGTCTCTAATCCAGCCCAGCCAAGAAAGAACATAAACAGAAGCTGAAGTCAAAATAAGGGTGAATGCATTGATGAGCCCTTGGCCGATTGATGGAAAGGGGGTGTGTCCAATGGCTCTGCGAGCCTTCCAATCTGCCCAAAATGTGAAGAGACCAAATGCCACCAGGAAATAAAGAGCGGACCATTTAACGGAGCCCGCCATACCCATCACCACACCAAGGGCAATTAGCCAAGGTTGAATTGCCATGCTCTGTTTATGTTTTAGTCGTTTCTTCCAAGCGTCCACGCTTCGAAGCAGAACTAGAAAACCCAGCAGAACAAAGAATGTGAGGATGCCATCGAGAATTGCTGTTCTCGCCATAACGATTGACAGACCCTCAATGGCAAATAGAAAGCCAGCCACTGCAGCGAAAGCTTTCGACCTTGTTAGTTCCCGAGCAATGACAATTACTAGCAATGTCGAAACAGTGCCCAGGAGGGCAGTAGAGAAGCGCCAACTAAAGGAGTTTTCCACTCCAAAGATTTGTAGGCCTAACCAAATCAGCCACTTGCCAAGCGGCGGATGCACCACATAGGAGCCCGTGGATTCGTAAACGTTGGCCGAACCAGCTTCAAAGAATTGATTGGCATTTTCCGGCCAAGTCCGCTCTGACCCAAATAAACCCAGTGTGTAAGCGTCCTTGACGTAGTAGGTCTCATCAAAAACGAGAGTCTGGGGATTGCTCAGGTTGCTAAAGCGAATGACCCCAGCCAATGCGGTAATTAAAATGCTGGACAGCGCGCCAAACTTCGGGTGCAAAGAGACCCTGGAAAACAAATTGGCTAGCGCTGAAACCACGCTTAGATGCTAGTTTGCTTGCTGTGTTGATTCTGGCTGCGACTCCCATTGGTAATCTCTCTGACGCATCAGCCCGGCTTATCCAGGCCATTGAAACCAGCGATTACATAGCCTGCGAAGATACCCGCAGTTTCAAGCAACTCGCATCAGCACTTGGGGTCCGTTTTCACGCCAAGCTTTTTAGCCTGCACGATCACAACGAACATTCGCGGCTGCAGGAGCTGGTAGAGATCGCCAGAGGCCATGACCTGTTGGTTGTGAGCGATGCGGGTATGCCAACTATCTCCGATCCTGGATTTAATTTGGTGCGCGAATGTATAGAGCAGGACATAGAAGTCAGCATTGTTCCTGGGCCATCGAGTGTTCTAGCGGCTTTGGCAATTTCCGGCTTGCCAACCGATCGATTTGTTTTCGAAGGATTCTTAGCTCGAAAATCTGGTGAGCGCCTGGCCCAGTTTGAAAGTCTTGCAAACGAAGAGAGAACAATTATTTTCTTTGAAGCTCCGCACAGAATCTTGGAAAGCCTGCAAGATGCAGCCAAGGTATTCGGGGAGCAGCACCAGGGCGTTGTGGTGCGAGAGCTAACGAAGAAGTTTGAGCAGGTAAGGCGCGGGACGCTCGCGGAGTTGATCGAATGGGCAAAATCTGAGCCGAAAGGTGAAATGGTTTTGCTACTGGCCGGAGTAAGTCCAAAAGAGGTTGATTATGAGGAGCTTGCTAAAAAAGCCCTTGCACTCGCGCAGACTGGAATGGGCTTGAAGCAAGCGGTCGCTGAAGTCGCGGGAAAGGCGTCAAAGAGCGTAATTTATGACTTCGCGCTTCGATTGAAACCCTAGGATATCGAGGTGACCAAGTCTTTTTATGTAACAACCCCGATCTTCTACGTCAATGACGCTCCGCACATCGGTCACGCTTACACTGAGGTTGCAGCGGATGTAATCACTCGTTGGCACAGACAATCCGGCCAGAGCTCTTTTCTGTTGACTGGAACGGACGAGCACGGCGAAAAAGTCCTGAGAACCGCACTCGGAAATGATTCCGACCCAAAGAGCTGGACAGATCGACTGGTTGAATCGGCCTGGCTTCCACTACTGGAAACAATAGATATTGATAACCAAGACTTCATCAGGACTACTGAAGAGCGCCACAAGATTGCCGTTCAAAAGTTTCTGCAACACGTGCACGACCGTGGCTTCATCTATCAGGGCTCTTTCAAGGGCAACTACTGCGTTGGTTGCGAGGAATACAAGAATGACTCTGATTTAGTCCCCGGTACTGGCGATTTTGCTGGCCAACAGGTTTGTGCCATTCATTCAAAACCGGTTGAGCAGCTGAACGAAACAAACTATTTTTTCAAGCTATCTGAGTTTCAAGAAGAGCTCCTTAAGCTCTACGAGGAAAACCCAACCTTTGTTCAACCCGAGTCCGCAAGAAATGAAGTTGTCTCCTTTGTCCGCTCGGGTCTAAGCGACCTTTCAATATCCCGATCCAAAGAGCGTTTTGACTGGGGAATTGATATTCCTTGGGACAACTCACATGTCACCTATGTCTGGTTTGATGCCCTACTGAATTACATAACCGCGATTGGTTATGGAACAGATGATGAAAAACTCAATTCCCTTTGGCCCGCGGATGTTCAGGTGGTTGGAAAGGACATTCTTCGCTTTCACGCTGTGATTTGGCCCGCGATGTTGATGGCAGCCGGTATGCAGCCTCCCAGACAAGTTTTCGGTCACGGCTGGCTTTTGGTGGGCGGAGAAAAGATGTCAAAGTCGAAGCTGACTGGCATTTCTCCAAATGAAATTACCGACTCATTTGGTTCAGACGCATTCCGCTATTACTTTATGAAGGCAATCGGATTTGGGTCTGATGGCTCTTTCTCCTGGGAAGACCTCTCCGCTCGCTACCAAGCAGAGCTGGCGAATGGTTTTGGGAATCTCGCTTCTCGAACAATTGCCATGATTCACCGATACTTCGATGCATCGATTCCTTCCCCTGCAAATTACGAACCGGCTGACTTGCAAGTTCAAGAAGTAGCTAAGTCGGCGGCTGGTGGGGCTGATGCTGCGATGCAGAAGGTAATGATCCACGAAGCCATTGCAAAAATCTGGACACTGGTAGATGAACTAAATAACTACATCACTGTGCAAGAGCCCTGGGCACTAGCCAAGGATGAGGCGAATCGTGAACGCCTAGGCACGGTTCTTTACACAGCTGCTGAGGGCCTTCGAGTTCTAGCAACACTGCTTGCACCGGTAATGCCAAAAGCAACACACAAACTCTTCGAAGCACTTGCCTCTCACCTTGGGTCACTTTCCGCTCAAACAATCCAAGCCAGCGCTAACTGGGGCCAGCTCAAGCCAGGAGAAAAAATAGCTGAGCTCGAAGCGCTCTTCCCGCGCCTTGAAGAATCTAAATGAGTGATTTCCTAAGAACCAGGGTTAGTTACGACGGCAACGAGACCAGGCCGCAACATTACCCGGAGTTGCCAGAACCGCTGGAAGTTGGTACCTACGACAATCACACCCACCTTGAAATTGCTGACGGTGATACTCCGCTAACGGTTGCCGAACATCTTTCTCTTATGGCTCAAGTTGGAATGCTCGGTGCTGTTCAGGTCGGCGTGACTCTCGAAAGCTCAAAGTGGTCTGCTCAGGTGGCCAGTGAAAACCCCATGCTTTTGGCTGCAGTTGCTTTGCATCCCAACGAAGCGCCACTTTATGAAACTAAGGTAGCTATGGATGCAGCTGTTGCTGAGATTGCAGAATTAGCAACCCAGCCAAGGGTTCGTGCTATTGGCGAGACTGGATTGGATTTTTTCCGAACCACCGATGAGCATCACCTGAAGCTGCAGCAGGATTCATTTGAGCAGCACATCGAGATCGCCAAGAACAATGATTTGGCACTACAGATTCATGACCGAGAAGCTCACCAGCAAGTAGTTGATACTCTCAAGCGCGTTGGTCAGCCTGAGAAGGTTGTGCTTCACTGCTTTTCTGGTGATGTGGAGCTCGTTGAAATTGCTAAGCGCAACGGCTGGTTTATATCATTCGCTGGAAACATAACCTTCAAGAAAAATCAATATCTGCGCGATGCCCTGCTAGCGGCCGATATTAGACAAGTGCTGATTGAAACGGATGCTCCGTTTCTAACACCAGAGCCGATGCGCGGTAGACCAAACGCTCCCTATCTTGTGCCACACACTCTGCGCTTCATGGCAAATCTGCTGGAGGTTGATGTGAATCGCCTAGCCGAGCAGATAAACCGAAACACTGAAAATGCCTATGGGCTTTGGTCTGAGGGAATCTAATTGCTCGGCGCCGCTGAAATTCGTGAGCTAGCAAAAAGCTTAGATCTGCGACCCACCAAAAAACTCGGTCAAAACTTCGTGATTGATCCGAATACGATTCGCAAAATCGTAGCTCAGGCCAACTTGAATCCCGATGATTTGGTAGTTGAAATTGGCCCAGGACTCGGCTCACTAACTTTGGGTTTATTCGAGGTCGTGGATCAGGTGATTGCGGTTGAGGTGGATAAGAGGTTGGCCGATCTGCTTCCTCAGACCATTTCAAAGTACGCACCAACCAAGCGATTGACTGTTGTGCAAGCGGATGCGCTACGAATTCAAGAACTTCCAGTTCAGCCCACAGCACTGGTTGCCAACCTTCCCTACAACATCTCAGTGCCAGTTTTAATCCACTTCCTAGAGAGCTTTCCCTCAATTGAAAAAGTCCTGGTTATGGTTCAGGCGGAAGTTGCCCATCGGTTGGCTGCAAAACCAGGAAGCAAAGATTATGGTTCGCCGAGCGTCAAGCTCGCTTGGTATGGCAGTGCGCGACTAGCAGGCTCGATTGGACGCAATGTGTTCTGGCCCGCTCCACAAGTTGATTCCGCCTTGGTTTATTTTGAGAGGGAGCGTTCAGAGGGAAACCCGGAAGTGTTCAAGGTAATTGATGCGGCCTTTGGCATGCGTCGAAAAACACTTAGACAGGCCCTAGCTTCCTGGGCTGGTAGTCCGCAAAATGCCGAGGAAATCCTCATAAGAGCCGGTGTGGATCCGTCCTCTCGAGGGGAACAACTCGCCATCGAGGACTTTGTCAGGGTAGCCTCGAGCAGGTGATTTACGCATCAGCGCCTGGAAAGCTGAACCTCTTTTTCGAAGTTGGTCCGCTGCGCAGCGATGGCTATCACTCGGTAATAAGTGTTTACCAGGCCCTTTCAATTCGGCAGACGGTCGGCGTTGAGAAAAGTAGTCACTGGGAAGTTATTACCGAAGGCGATCTACCGCAGGAACAACTGGCAAGAGTTCCAAAGGATGAATCCAACCTCTGCGTGATCGCAGCGAAAGCCCTGGCGGAATTTTGTGGGCTTGGACACGCTCAGCCAATGCGTTTTGAAACCTATAAGCAGGTTCCGGTAGCTGCTGGGCTTGCTGGTGGAAGCGCGGATGCTGCGGCAGCTCTGATTGCACTTAATGACGCTTGGTGTTTGGGTCTGGAAGTTCAGCAGTTGATGGAGGTCGGAAGTCGAGTTGGTTCCGACGTTCCATTCGCACTTCTTGGTGGCACCGCCTTGGGACTTGACACCGGAATCGAACTCGAAAAGCTCAATGCGCTCCCTACAAAGCAGGTTGTTCTACTCGTGAGTCCAATAGGACTCAGTACCAAAGAAGTATTCGGCAAATTTGATGAGCTGTTCCCAGATGGAGACATCACTGTTAGCTCAACCGAAGCGGTGGCTGGCGTTATTGATGGAACTCGACTTGGCAAGAATTCGCTACTAAGCCCTGCGCTTACAATTCGGCCTGAGCTCAAGGGATATCAGAGTTTGCTTGAAGGTGGAGCTGGGCATCTTTCTGGTTCAGGGCCAACCATCTATTTCATTAGCGACAATCACGAGCAGGCTGAGAGGTGGCGCAACACCTTGGCTGAATTGGGTCACTTTGCAATTCACACAACCACCTCTGATCTTGGTGCGAGAGCTGAGTAATGGCACATCTTCTTGGCGCCGAAGCAATTTCCCATAGTTTTCCAACCAAAACGGTATTTAAAGGCGTAACCGTTGGAATCAATGAGGGTGATCGCATTGGAGTCGTTGGACGCAATGGCGATGGTAAGTCGACTCTGCTGAAAATTCTCACCAAGCAGCTGCAGCCAGATGCTGGCAGAGTCACCTGGCGTGGCGGTCTGCAGGTTGGGTTTCTTCGCCAGCAAGATAACTTCTCGCCCGAACTTACAATCGCTGAGGTTGTAGTTGGTGAGCGACCTGAGCATGAGTGGGCCTCTGATCCGAAAATTAGGGACGTTCTAGCGGGTTTGATTTCCGATCTTGATTGGTCATTGAAAGTCTCGACACTTTCCGGTGGCCAGTTGCGAAGAGTTGCCCTTGCGCAGCTTTTAGTGGGTGAGCACGACGTCATAATGCTGGACGAGCCCACTAACCACCTCGATATCGACGGGGTGAATTGGCTGGCTCAGCATCTGCGCGATCGTTGGTCCAAAAATGCTGGGGGACTGCTTGTTATTACGCACGATCGATGGTTCTTAGATGCCATTTCCAATTACACCTGGGAAGTTGTCGGAGGAAGAATTGAGCCGTTTGTGGGTGGCTACGCTGCATACATTCAGCAGCGCGCTGAGCGGGCAAGGCAGCAAGCTGCCATCGAAGCAAGACGACAAAATCTACTTCGCAAGGAATTGGCTTGGCTTGGTAGGGGAGCGCCCGCAAGAACAACCAAACCTAAGTTTCGAATGGATGCCGCACTAGAGCTAATCGGAAATGAACCGCCGCCTAGAGATCCGATTGAGCTTGCCAAGCTCGCCACCACCCGATTGGGCAAAGACGTTGTTGATTTAGAAGATGTCGACTACTCAATAGATGGCAAGCAGGTTCTCAAAGATGTGACTCTTAGGCTTGGGCCAGGGGACCGAATTGGCCTTTTGGGCCGCAACGGAATTGGAAAAACCACACTCCTCAAAATCCTCACTGGGGAGCTATCGCCAACTAGTGGCCGAGTGAAAATTGGCAAAACGGTGAAGTTTGCCAAGTTATCGCAGGACGTTCGGGAGCTTGATGCATTTGCCGATGAGCGGATCTACACCATGATTCGTAGAGAAAAAACAACTTTCATGGTTGGCAAAAAAGAGATTCCTACCAGCCAACTGGTCGAACAGTTGGGATTTGAATCTGCCGAGCTGCAGACTCCGATTGGAGACCTATCAGGCGGCCAACGCAGACGTTTTCAATTACTCAGGCTGCTTTTCACTGAACCAAACGTTTTGATTCTGGATGAGCCAACAAACGACTTGGACACTGACATGCTGGCGGCACTGGAGGACCTACTCGACAGTTGGCCAGGAACGCTAATTGTTGTTTCGCACGATCGATACTTAATGGAGAGAACCACCGACAACCAGTATGCGATTTTGCCTAACGGGACATTCCGGCATCTGCCAGGTGGAGTAGATCAATACCTGAACATCAAGGTTGTTCCTGCAGAGAGTAAAAAAGAAAAACCAATCTCAACGGAAATGTCGGGAGCGGAGCGGCGCGCTCTTGAAAAGGAATCAGCGCGCCTAGAAAGGCAGTTGTCGAAGCTGCAGCAGGAGTTGTCTGAAATTCATCTGCTTTTGGCGGAGGCTAACCAATCCGACTACGCGTCTCTGACTGAGCTTTCATCTAGGGAGACAAACACCCGCTTGGCCATTGCTCAAACCGAGGAAAGCTGGCTGGAAGTAGCCCAGAAACTACAGTCCTAGCAATCTTCTGGCAGACTTATCGCGAGGTTTAGGCCTCATTCCGCTCTGGTGTAATGGCAGCACGGCGCCCTTTGGAGGCGTCCGGTCTAGGTTCGAATCCTAGGGGCGGA
>JBMSYD010000021.1:0-16704 GCA_049426345.1 Aquiluna sp. | reverse complement strand
ATTTTGGCCATGTTGGGCAACCTAGACCAGAGCCCGTTAGTCGGACTAGCCCGCCTGTCACAACGATAAGAATCTGTGTTGCCAGAGAGAGCCAGACGTAAAGCCTCAGTCTTCGCTGGGATGTAAGAGTGTCCAGCAGTCGTTTTACAGGGTTCGTAACGAGGGTCAACTTAGGTAATCCTTACTAGTTTTCCGGGGCTTCAGCACTTAGCCTATAAATCCCGCCTCCAGTCTCTCATGGGTTTTCGCCCGGAATAACGAGCCAACTGGCGGGTTGTACATCGTTGACCAGGAGGTAATTGGTGTCTGAGAAAATCATTGATCGTCCAGAGCTTGATGCGCTTGGAAACTACGAGTTCGGTTGGTCCGACAAGGACACAGCTGGCGCGACAGCTAAGCGTGGCATCAACGAGGACGTAGTCAAGAGCATTTCAGACCTCAAGAGCGAGCCAACTTGGATGCTAGAGCGACGCATGAAGGGTTATGAATTCTTCCTTCGCAAGCCGATGCCAACTTGGGGATCCGACCTGTCTGGAATTGACTTTGACAACATCAAGTACTTCGTGCGATCAACAGAGCGCCAAGCGCAGTCCTGGGAAGACCTTCCAGAGGACATTCGAAACACCTACGAGCGCCTAGGAATCCCAGAAGCCGAAAGACAGCGCCTGGTTGCCGGTGTTGCTGCTCAATATGAATCAGAGGTCGTGTATCACCAGATTCGCGAGGACCTCGAGGCGCAAGGCGTTATCTTCCTTGACACTGACACCGCCCTTAAAGAGCACCCAGAAATTTTTCAAGAGTACTTCGGAACAGTAATTCCGGCCGGCGACAATAAGTTTGCAGCGCTCAACACAGCCGTCTGGTCTGGTGGATCATTCGTTTATGTGCCAAAGGGTGTCCACGTTGAGATTCCGCTCCAGGCCTACTTCAGAATTAACACTGAGAACATGGGGCAGTTCGAGAGAACTTTGATCATTGCGGATGAGGGTTCGTATGTTCACTACATCGAAGGCTGCACTGCTCCAATCTACAATTCCGATTCTCTACACAGCGCTGTAGTTGAAATCATTGTCAAGAAAAATGCTCGTGTTCGCTACACGACAATTCAGAACTGGTCGAACAATGTTTACAACCTTGTTACTAAGCGGGCAATTGCTTACGAGGGTGCCACGATGGAGTGGATTGATGGAAACATCGGCTCGAAGGTCACGATGAAATATCCTTCAGTGATTCTGGCGGGTGAGCATGCCAGGGGAGAAACTCTGTCTGTTGCTTTCGCAGGGGAAGGCCAGCACCAGGATGCTGGAGCAAAAATGATTCACCTTGCCCCTTACACAACTAGTTCGATTGTCTCTAAGTCAATCGCACGCGGAGGAGGAAGAACCTCCTATCGCGGAGAGATCCGAGTAAACCCAGGTGCGCACCACTCTGCCAATACAGTGCGCTGCGACGCTCTGCTCGTTGACACAATTTCTCGCTCAGATACATATCCAGCAAACGACATCCGTGAAGACGACGTCTCGATGGGCCACGAAGCAACCGTTTCGCAAATCAGCGCCGAACAGCTTTTTTACTTGCAATCTAGAGGTATCGAAGAAGACGAAGCCATGGCGATGATTGTTCGCGGCTTTATTGAGCCAATTGCGAAAGAGCTTCCAATGGAATATGCCCTTGAGCTCAACAAGCTAATTGAAATGCAGATGGAAGGGGCAGTGGGATAGTGACGCAACACGGAGCCACCGCCCACTCACACGGCGTTCCAATTCAAACGCGCAGTGAGCGACCAAAATCAACTTCTGTTTCCGACTTTTCTGAAATCGAAAAGACTCAGGAAATCTGGAGATACGTCCCCAACGATAAGTTGCGCGGGGTTGACTCGGAGGTCATGGAGGAAGTAACTGCTTCTGACTATGAAATTAGGGCATCAGAGGGAGTAGTAACTCGCTGGATTGATTCATCTGATCCGCTGGTAGGTTCCGCCGGTTTGCCTGAAGACCGAGTGGCCGCAGCCGCTTGGACTAATGCTTCTAAGACTTTAGTTATTGAAGTCGCAGCCAACACTGAGCTTGCAGAGCCTTTGTTTGTAAAGCTTGCACCAGGGGCAAAAACTAAAGCTGCGCACCTTATGTTTTTGATCAAAAAGCACGCCAAGGCAACCATTGTGTTAGATCACGTCGGATTAGCTGCGCTTGCCGAGGTTGTTGAGCTTGTCCTGGAAGATGGTTCAGAACTCAATTTCATCTCCTTGCAAGAGTGGGAGAGCGGTGCTACTCATGTTTCCGCTCAGTTTGCCAAGCTCGGCAGGGACAGCAAACTCAAGCACATCGTTGTCAGTATGGGTGGAGAACTAGTTCGAATTGTTCCGTCCGTCAAACTCGATTCAGCAGGAGCTGAGGTAAACATGTATGGCGTTTACTTGGCTGACACCGGAAACTACTTTGAGCACCGTCCGTATGTAGACCACATTGCCGAGAACTGTGTTTCCAATGTCGCCTATAAGGGAGCGCTGCAGGGTGCTGGAGCCCACACGGTTTGGGTGGGAGACGTACTTATTCGCGAGAGCGCGGTTGGAACAGATACCTACGAGCTCAACCGAAATCTTCTTTTGGTTGATGGCGCCAGGGCAGACTCTGTGCCTAACCTCGAGATTGAAACAGGGAAGATCGCGGGAGCCGGTCACGCTAGTGCGTCGGGAAGATTTGATGACCTACAGCTTTTCTACTTGATGGCCAGGGGTATTGATGAGGTCTCCGCCAAGAAGTTAGTTGTGCGCGGGTTCCTAAGCGAAATCATTCAGAAAATTGAAATCGAAGAGGTTGAGCAAAGGCTGATTTCGATCATCGAAGCAGAGCTTGAGAAGGCAGGTAGCTGATGGCAGTCAGAATTTGCGCTCTGGAAGACCTCAAGCCAGGTAAGGCTATTCGAGTAAAGATTGGTGACCACGCCCTTGCGATTATTCGCACACCAAGTGGGGAAGTAAAAGCGCTGGATGACAAGTGTTCACACGGAGAAATCTCTCTCTCGGAGGGTTTTGTAGACAACGAGACCATCGAGTGTTGGGCACACGGAGCAAAGTTCGATTTAAACACTGGTAAGCCGCTATCACTACCCGCATACGAGCCGGTGGGGACCTACGAAGTATTAATTGATAATGATGAAGTTTTTGTTGAGTACGAAGGATAGTAAGGAAGAAAAATGTCAACACTAGAGATCAAGAATCTGCACGTCTCTGTAATTACAGACCAGGGAAACAAGCAGATCCTGAATGGAATTGACCTTACGGTCCGATCAGGTGAAATTCACGCAATCATGGGACCAAATGGTTCTGGCAAATCAACTCTTGCCTACTCGATTGCTGGGCACCCTAAATACGAAGTCACCGAAGGTGAAATCTTGCTAGATGGCGAGAACGTCTTGGAGATGAGCGTGGATGAAAGGGCCAGAGCTGGTCTTTTCCTGGCTATGCAGTATCCAGTTGAGGTGCCAGGCGTCTCTGTTTCTAACTTCCTTCGCACTGCCAAGACCGCAATTAGTGGCGAGGCACCGAAGCTTCGTGAATGGGTAGGAGACTTGAGAACTGCAATGGGCAACCTTCGCATGGATCCTGATTTCACTGAGCGCAATGTCAATGAGGGCTTCTCGGGTGGAGAGAAGAAGCGTCACGAAATCCTGCAGCTTGAGCTGCTGAAGCCAAAGATCGCAATTTTGGATGAAACCGACTCCGGTTTGGACGTAGACGCTCTAAGAATCGTTTCTGAGGGAGTCAATCGAGCTCACGCGAATAACAACCTTGGCGTTTTGCTGATCACCCACTACACAAGAATTCTCAACTACATCAAGCCTGACTTTGTCCATGTATTCGTCAACGGAAAGCTTGCCGAACAGGGTGGAGCAGAGCTTGCCCAAAGACTTGAAAATGAGGGATACGACCGCTACTTGAAGGCGTCTGCATGAGTGTAAAAGAGCTGCCGGCAGACAAGTACGATCGGATTTTGGAGGCGATGAAGAACATCATCGACCCTGAAATTGGTGTAAACATTGTTGATTTGGGACTCATTTATGGTCTTCAGGAATCAGAAGATGGAGCACTTCTAATCAACATGACTCTAACTTCAGCTGGTTGCCCGCTGACTGATGTAATCGAAGAGCAAACAGCTGAGGCTCTAGACGGTGTAGTAGATGCTTTCAGGATCAACTGGGTATGGATGCCGCCATGGGGACCCGAGAAAATCACTGAAGATGGGCGCGAAATGATGCGCGCTATCGGATTTTCTATCTAGCGAACAAATTTCCAAGCTAGCGGCAACAGACTTGCTGCAATCGCAGCCTTGGCTGCATCTCCGATAAGAAACGGGATAACTCCTGCGAGAAGAGCTTGCTGCATAGACAATCCCATTCCAACCACAAGCCAGCCGGCTCCAAAGAGGTAAATAACGGCGCTTCCAGTTACAAAGCTCAGTGCGACTCCTAGGGGCTTCTTTCCCATTCCTCTATTAGCCATAACTCCGACGAGAATTGCAGCAACTGCAAACCCGACGATGTAGCCAGCTGTCGGAAGAACTTGTCCGAGTGCCTTAGCACCTGCAAAAACCGGCAGGCCGGCAGCACCCATAGCAATGTAAAGCCCCATAGATGAAAGTGCTCGCCAAGGTCCCATAGCAGATGCAATTAGTAGAACTGCAAGAGTCTGCAGGGTCATTGGAACCGGGTACATCGGAATCTGAATTTGAGCCAAGACAGCGGTAAGAGCTGCACCAGCAACCACCAGAGCGACGTCGTTCACCTTTGTCTTAGGAATAACTCTGTCAACAAGACTGATCTGCATAACGCTCATGCCTGCTCCTTACTTTAGGCAGAAGCCTACTGGTTGGCATCTTCGAATTCAGCATCCCTGTCAGCTTGGCCACGCTTTCTTGCCCTGGGAGCGAGTTCTCCGCGAGCCTCTGCCAAGAGTCTGCGGTCGTTGCGGTAGGCCCAAATAAATGCGCCAAATGCCATCAAGCCGAAAATTATCCACTGAATCGCATAGGAAAGGTGATTGCCTTCATTCAAGCTGGGCTTTGGCATTGGAATTGGCATTTCGGAGTTTGCAGGGGATTCCTCTACCAGCCGGCCATAAAACTCTGTAATTACTAAATCTGAATTGAGCCTGTTGGCAACTTCCAGGAGGTCAATCGATGCCAATGTATCGGCTTGTTCTCTACCCAGATCTGGCTCACCTGCGCGCAGTCGAACCACTAGTTCGTACTTTCCAGAAATTGGTTTTGGGTTGAATTCAGGCTGAGTTAGCGCTGAAGCTGCAGGCAGCCAACCGCGCTCAATAACAAGAATGCGACCATCGTCTAGCCTCATCGGCACCAGCTGCAAGAAACCGGCTTGACCTGCCAAGGGTCTGTTTCTAACAAGGAAGATATCTTCTAAATATTCACCCCGGAATGAAGCAGGCCGCCATTCCATTGGATAGCGCTCATTGACTTTTTCCCAACTGATCTCAGAAAGAGCAATCGGGGTTTGATCGTAGTTATCGAGCACTTGTTGAATTTGCTCAACGCGCTGCTCCCGACGATCAAATTGCCAGAGGCTGAGCAGGGTGGTGGCGAGCGAAAAGACTATGACCAAGGCAAGCCAAGGTGCCCAGCGTCTAATCGTGCTTTGATTCAAGTTCCCGCGTCCTAAGAAAAAAGTTTCGAGCAGATAAATAGTCAATCAGAAATTCTTGGTGTTCACGGCAGCTTCCCCAAGTCTTGATCCGCTCCGCTGAGTGAATCTTGGGGTTTCGCCACTCAATTAGAAGTTGGCTCGGATTTGAGCAACCAGCTCTAGAACACTTCGAATCAGTCAATTTTCATTTCGCTTGAACTTATAGTGACCTTTGGAGCTAGCCGATCACTTTGACTCTTGGTTCGGCTTCCCTGGGCATTTGCCATGACGACGGCGAAATAGGGCAAAAAGATTGCCAACGCAAAGAAAATCCACATCAATACACCGGTCGAGAAAACCCCAAGAATGATGCAAATTGTCCTGATAGTCATGGCAACTGAATAGCGGATCATTCGCCGTTTACGCTCTTGTTCAGGTGAGACAGACAGCGAGGTCACGCTTTGTCGCTTTTCCACGCTGGCTCCTAGGGTTTCGAACAATAGACTTTCTAAAGATAACGCTAAGGCGTCTCAGCTATTCCCAGAAAGGGCGAGCGTGGAGAGAGTTGCTCTTGTTACCGGTGGGAACCGGGGGATTGGCTTTGCAATAGCCCAAGAATTGATCAGCGCAGGCTTCAAAGTCGCCGTAACTGCAAGATCGGGGGAAGGGCCAACTGGCTCCCTGACAGTCAGAGCTGATGTCACAGACCCTGCCTCTTTAGATGCAGCCATAGCCGAAGTAGAAAGCAAGCTAGGTGTAATCGAGATTTTGGTCGCAAATGCTGGGATCACCAAAGACACCCTGCTGCTGCGGATGAGCGATGAGGATTTTGAGCAAGTAATAAACACCAATCTCAACGGAGTATTCCGAGTAATCAAGCGAGTAAGCAAAGGTATGCTCAAAGCTAAGTTTGGCCGCATCATCCTGGTGGGTTCCGTGGTTGGTCTTTACGGGAGCGCGGGGCAAGTTAACTATTCGGCCAGCAAGAGTGGCCTAGTCGGTATCGCAAGAAGTATCACCCGAGAGCTGGGTTCGAAAAACATCACAGCTAACGTAATCGCCCCAGGTTTTATCAACACCGACATGACAGCTTCCTTGCCAGAGGATGTAGCAGCTCGCTACCAAGAGCAGATTCCTCTTGGCCGGTTCGCTCAACCGGAAGAAGTTGCAAAGGTCGTCGCTTGGTTCGCATCGGCTGATTCTGGCTACATTTCAGGAGCCGTCATTCCGGTTGATGGCGGACTGGGCATGGGGCACTAGTCTTAGCAACCGAAGGAAGGACTGAAGTTGGGCATTCTTACAGGCAAAAAGGTTCTTATTACCGGTGTGCTGACCGAAGCATCGATTGCATTTGCGGCGGCCAAGATTGCGCAAGAAGAAGGAGCTGAGGTAGTCCTAAGCAGCTTCGGACGCATGCTGCCAATCACACAAAAGATTGCACAGAGACTTCCAAAGCCAGTCGAAGTAATTGAACTTGATGCAACCAGTAATGAAGACCTAGCTGCACTTCCGGAGCGAATCAAGAGCACCATCGGATCCTTAGATGGCATAGTTCACGCGATTGCCTTTGCACCGCAAACCGCATTGGGTGGTAACTTCCTATCCACCGAATGGGAGGATGTATCAACTGCTGTTCAGGTTTCTGCTTATTCGCTTAAGTCAATAACGGTTGCTTGCAAGCCAGTTCTAAACAACCCAAGTTCCGTGGTTGGTCTAACATTCGACGCGACGATTTCGTGGCCGGTTTATGACTGGATGGGTGTGGCGAAGGCTGCTTTTGAATCAACAGCGCGTTATCTCGCACGCTACTTGGGTAAAGACGGCATTCGGGTGAATCTCGTTTCCGCAGGCCCACTTAGAACAACAGCAGCCAAGGGCATTCCAGGATTTGCCACGATGGAGGAGCTCTGGACTGATCGCGCCCCACTGGGATGGGATCTATCCGACACAACTGCTGCAGCTAAGGCCTTAGTTGCACTGCTTAGCGACTTTTTCCCTGCCACATCCGGAGAGATCATCCACGTTGATGGGGGACTGCACTCAACTGGTGCCTAATTCAGGTGAGGAATTAGCTCAGCTAAATCGCGATTTTCAATAATCAAATTAGCGTGCTGCTTAAGTGCGGGCTTAGCGCAAAAAGCGACCCCTTTGCCCGCGACTTGAATCATTTCGATGTCATTAGCTCCGTCACCCACTGCCATCACTTTTGTTAGCGGTAGGTCAAGCGAGGCGGCAAGTTCTTTTAGGAAATCTGCCTTCGCTGCTCTATCAATGATGGGTTCCGCAACCTGGCCAGTCAGCTTTCCATCCTGAATAATCAGATCGTTTGCTCGAACGAAATCCAGCCCCAATTCACTCTGAACGCCACTTAGTAACTGATTGAATCCTCCCGATACGGCGGCTGCTTTGCCGCCAAGAGAGTGGATATTCTCAATCAGGCTCTTGGCACCTCTTGTAAGCGTTAGTTGTTGGCTCACCGTCTGCAGTTGACTCTCCGGCAAGCCTTCCAGCATGGCCACGCGCCTTCTAAGCGACTCTGCGAAATCAATCTCGCCGCGCATCGCCAGATCAGTGATTGCTGCCACCTCGGCCCGAACACCGACCTGCTCAGCCAGAACTTCGATGGCTTCCTCGTTTATGAGCGTGGAGTCGACGTCAAATACCACCAAGAAAGTTGCCAAAGCGCTCCATCGTTAGATGAACAAATGTTAGCCGCTTGCCTGTGGCGACATGGAGTGGGCAGGGCCCAGGGGTAGGATTTTGCCGATGTCAACAGTAATCAAACTCGAAAATGTCAGCATTGTTCGCTCTGGTAAGCAAGTGCTGAGCTCATTGAGTTTTGTTGCGGACTCCTCCGAGCGATGGGTTGTGATCGGCCCCAATGGCGCTGGCAAAACCACCATGCTCAGACTTTGTGCAGCGCAGATTCAGCCAAGTAGCGGCACTGCAACCATTCTCGATCAAGAGATAGGTGCAGTAAACATTTTTGAGCTTAGAACTCGTATCGGCTTTGCTTCCTCCGGCGTTGTGTCGCAAATTCCAAACAGTGAAACAGTGCTAGATGCAGTACTTACGGCCAGCTATGGAATCGTAGGGCGCTGGAATGAAGAATATGAAACCCTCGACGAGAAGCGGGCTAGACGCGTTTTGTCTGAATGGGCACTATCCGGTTATGAAGAAAGACCGGTTGGTACCTTGAGCGATGGTGAGCGAAAGCGCGTTCAGATTGCACGTGCAGTGATGACAGATCCGGAACTGCTGCTCCTGGATGAGCCAGTGGCCAGCTTAGATCCAGGAGCCCGTGAGCAAACTATTCGATTACTTGGCGGGTATGCAACCAGTGCGCAGGCTCCAGCCATGGTGATGGTCACCCACCACCTGGAAGAAATTCCCCAGGGATTCACCCACGCCTTGATATTGCAAGATGGCCAAGTGTTGGCAAAGGGGGAGTTGGGAGCCACAATCACCTCAGCCTCGGTCAGTGAAGCCTTTAGATACCCACTTCGGGTTGACTACGAGGCAGGTCGCTTCCGGGTGGTAGCGAGCTAGTTTTAGGCCTATTTTCCTGCTATTGTTGAGCGTTCTGAAAACAATCCAAGAAGGAAAAAATGAAGGCTGACATTCATCCTGCCTACGGCCCAGTGGTCTTTCGCGACCTGGCTTCAGGCTTTGCCTTTCTAACCCGTTCCACCATCACCACCGACAAGACTGTCCAGTGGGAAGATGGCAACACCTACCCTGTCTACGACGTGGAAATCAGCTCTGCTAGCCACCCGTTCTACACAGGAAAGCAAAGAATTATGGACGCGGCAGGTCGCGTCGAGCGCTTCAACGAGCGTTACAAGAACTTCAGCTAGATCTAATTGGCCAACCGATTTCCGCCCGGTCTACCGGGCGGTTTTCTTTTTCCAGCCAGTCATGGAAATTCTTTGTCCAAGCCTCTGACCACTTGATTTGCAGCTCATGCAGCTTGGCGGCATCCTGTTGAAGATCTGGGTACTTAGACGCCTGCCTCTGCGCCAAACGGCCAGCAGCGACAGCATCTGCCGTTGAGTTGTGAGCGTCGGCGAGTTCGACGCCGTAGAGATCACAAAGAACAGTCAGGTTGCGTTTACCAGGCCCAAACCGAAGTTTTCTATCGATTACCAATGGGTCAATCACGGGCTTAGGTGTAAGTGGAGTCAATGAGTAGCGCACTGCCTCATTCATCAAAATAGTGAAGTCATAGGGTGCATTGAAAGCAACAACTGGAAAATTCCGATTCAAGTCGGTTAGAAGCTCAACGATTTCCCTCACGGCATCCGAAGCATTCATTCCTTCAGATTGGGCTTTTTCTGTAGTCACGCCATGCACAGCAGAAGCTGATGCCGGAATCTCGATTCCTGGATTAACCAGCCACTCGTTGATTTGCTCGATTTCACCAGTGGAGTCAATCACTGCAACGCAAGCGGTGACAATTCTTGAGGTGTTGAGATCGAGCCCAGTGGTCTCGAGGTCGAAAACCACTAATTGCTTTGCCCACTGCGGCAAATCTGGTTGAAACTCAAGATCTAACAAGGCTCTCCTCGATACAAACGATAGTGGTGACCTAAGACAAATAGACTGGAAGGGTGCAGGTGTTGAAAACATCACCCGATCGTCTTTTTCGATTAGCTCAGCTCCGACTCAAAAGAGAAGACGTGGGTGCTACTGCTACCTGGCATCTTGGCGATGGTGGACCAAGGATACTTTTGATACATGGTTTTCGAGGCGATCATCACGGGCTGCTCGGTGTGGCAGGAGCATTGCCAGAGGCGCAATTTGTGATCCCCGATCTTCCAGGATTTGGAAAGTCGCCGGCCTTAGCTCAGCACTCACTGGATAACTACTCGGCCTGGCTCAAAGACTTTGTTCAGCGAGCTGGGGAATTCGACGCGATTCTTGCCCACAGTTTTGGAACTCTAGTCCTAACCAAATCACTCTCAGTTGGTCTACCAGCAAAGCGAGTTTTACTGCAGAACCCAATTTCGACTGTTCAACAAGGTGGATTGCTTAATGCAATAGCTGACACGTATTACCGACTCGGTAGCGCACCGGGCTCAAACTTACTTCGCTCACAACTCGTAGTTAGGGCTATGTCCGTTGCCTTGGCAACCACCCCTAATCCACTTACTAGAAGGTTTATCCATCATCAGCACGCCAGCCACTTCTCTAGCTATGCGTCGAATCAGAGCGTTTGGGAGGGCTATCAGGCTGCTAGCAGGTCAAGCGTGTTGGATTATGCCAGCTACTTACCAAACATTACGACGATTGTCGCGGGGGAGAAAGACGTGGTTGCACCACTTGCTGGCCAAAAAGAACTCGCAAGAGTTTCAGGTGCAACTCTTAAGGTTGTGAAGAAGACCGGCCATCTCACTCACTATGAGACTCCTTCCGAAGTAGCTGCTTATCTAGCAGAACTGGTGGAGAGATAGTTGAAAGGCCTTTGGTTTGATGGTCGCTACATCGACCCGATTCACCCTGATGGAATATCACGTTTCTCACTGGGTCTAATTGCCGCTGCCCTTGAGCTGACCGAACTTACTGTCATGGTCAATAGCGACGAGCAAGAGAAGCAGCTGCCAAAACACCCGAACTTAAGGGTTTACAAAACGAATCCAATTGCTTCGCCTGCAGAGCTCTTGCAAGGCTTCCGACTAAACAAACAAGATGTTCGAGTTCTGTTTTCACCAATGCAAACAACCAGCGGTATCGGCAGGAAGTTCAAGCTTGTGTACACCTTGCACGATTTGATTTACTATCGCCACCGTACTCCGCCAAGTGATTTCAATTGGTTCATCCGGATTGTCTGGTTTATCTACCATTTAAGCTATTGGCCGCAGCGAAGAATCTTGAATATGGCGGATGCCGTAGCGACTGTTTCTGAAACGACCAAAGATCAAATGCTCTTACACAAGCTCACCAAGCGTCCTATCCACGTCATCCACAACGCAGCCGACGCGCCAGAGCGCCTTGAGAAGACAACCAGACATGACAGTAAAGAGATTGTCTACATGGGTAGCTTCATTGGCTACAAAAACGTTGAGACGCTGATTCGCGGAATGCGCTATCTGCCTGATCACACGCTTGTCCTACTAAGTCGAATATCGGATACGAGAAAAACCCAGTTGCAGCGGCTGGCAGATAAGCAAGGTGCCAGGGTTCAGTTTGAAAATGGTGTCACGGACGACATTTATCACGAGTGGCTCTACCGGGCGAAAGCTTTAGTTAGTGCTTCCCTTGACGAGGGTTTTGGCATTCCAATCGTGGAGGCGATGACAAGAGGTTGTCCGGTTGTTCTGAGCGACATCCAAATTTTCGAAGAGGTTGCAGGACCGGCGGGTCTGCGATTTTCGCCTTTCAATGAAGTTGCCTTCGCAGAGCAAGTAAAAAGACTCAGTGACAAGCGAACATGGAAGCTTCAATCAGATCTCGGTTTGGACCAAGCTCAGTTCTTCACCTGGCAAGACAGCGCCGAACTGCTTGTGGAACTAGCGGAAGAACTAACTACCTAAAGGCTTAGGTGCCCACTGGTCGAGTTGCCAGGATTGAAGCCTTCTAATTACATTCAATGAAGCGTTTTCCAAACGCTCACCCTTTGGTGGTATTTCGCCAGCTGTCACTACCTGCAACACGAATCTGATCAGTGCGCCGTGGCTGACTGCAAGAATTCGCTTGCCGGCAAACTCGCTCTGCACGTGCCCTAAAAGTTGCTCGGCCCTCAAGGTGACCTGTTGGGCGGACTCTGCTCCAGGAATTTCGTCGAGGTGAGCAAATTTTGCACTCCACTCGTCGTAGAGCATTCCCTCTCCGATCCCAAACGCTCTTTCAAGCAGTAGTGGGGTCTCAGTTACTTCGGCTACCCCCAACTGTGCGGCGATGATCGCAGCGCTTTGTTTTGCCCTACCCAGGGGAGAGCTGATTATTAGATCCCACTCTTGACGGGCAATCTCGGATGCCGCTTTTTGAACTTGTTCAATGCCAAATTGATTCATTGGAATATCGGCGGTGCCTTGAAGGCGAAGATCAATATTCCAATCTGTTTGCCCGTGTCTAAATAGACCGAGTACCGTCTCGGTCAACTGAACAGCTCCTTCAAAACTAAAGAAGTAGAGGCATTGATTTTCACATCGATCAGGCTATCCGCTTTTGTTGGGCCGAGATTGACCACGACCGCTGGCTTGGATTGCGCCAGTGCTTGTTTCACAAGTCGTAGACCTGAATTGACGGTCAGGGAGCTGCCGGCAATTAGCACTGCTTGGGCTTGTAAAACCATCTCTTCGGCTTTCTGGACTCGATCTTTTGGCACCTGCTCGCCGAAGAACACAACGTCAGGCTTGTAGTGTGACCCGCAATCACAATCCGGCACCTGAAATGAACTGGAGACTTCAATCTCTGCATCTCCATCTGGTGAGAATTCCACTTCCAAGTCCTGCACAAGCCCAGGATTCATTTGCTGGATGCGAGCGTCCATTTCTTCTCTGCTGATCGCTGAGCGGCAGCCAACGCAGGCAATTCGATCCAGTCGGCCATGCAGCTCTAGAACATTTGTCGAGCCCGCCTTCTGATGCAAACCGTCCACATTCTGCGTGATAATTCCATCCAGTTGGCCAGCTAGCTCAGCTGCTGCTAGGGCGAGGTGGCCCTCGTTAATCTGAGCGTTCTTTATTCGACGGAAGCCCACAAAACTTCGAGCCCAATAGCGCGCTCTGTTCTGAGCTGAACCCATGAATTCATCAAAGGTCAGAGGATGTTTTTGAACCCTGCCTTCGCCGCGATAGTCGGGGATTCCGCTGTCCGTTGAGATTCCAGCACCGGTTAGAGCGAGCACTCTCTTATTCGCTAACAGATCGCGTGCGTGCTCGATGCTGTAGGTAACAGCGGGGGAGATTTCGGATGAGCTCACCAAATGGATTCTACTTAGCTCTAGTTGTGTCCGAGGGGGGACTCGAACCCCCACCCTCTATACGAGGACTAGCACCTCAAGCTAGCGCGTCTACCATTCCGCCACCCGGACTTCCGATGGGTAAATCTAGCACGCTAGAGGTTATCTCCTCTAAGGTGTTTGGAATCGGGCCAAAGAGGCGATAACTTTTAGGTATGCACGAAGATCCAACAGTTGCACTGCAGAAGTTCGTTTCAGCACTTGAGCGGCACTTGGCGGTGGCGGCAACCAAACGCGACGGTTCGGACGAGGCTCTAAACAGCGCTTATGAACAACTAGAGGATGCGTTTTTGGGTTATGAAGAGGCTCTTCAGCAAACTTATGGTGAGTATCTACCTTTTGAACAGGCTGAGGATCAGTGACCTTATTCGAAGCAGTCATTCTTGGACTGATTCAAGGGCTTACTGAGTTTCTACCAATCTCATCTTCTGCTCACGTTCAGATTGCTCAAGAGCTGATGGCGCTGTCGGATCTATCACGGCCACAACTCACAGCATTTATTGCAACCATTCAAATCGGAACTGAACTAGCAGTTGTCCTGTATTTTGCAAAGACTATTTGGCAAATTCTCTCGGCCTGGTTCACTGGCGGATTCAAGCGCTGGCAGCAACAAAGCCAGGAAGCCAAAATGGGTTGGCTGATTATTGTTGGCAGCATCCCGATCGCCGTTCTTGGCCTCGCGTTTCAATCGCAAATCGAAAACGATGTGCGACAACTATGGGTAATTGCAATCACACTTATTGTCTTTGGTATCTTTCTGGGACTTGCAGACCGTTTCGGACAAAAGCGCAAACCGATTACAGAGCTAGATGTTAAAAGTGGCTTGGCTTTTGGATTCGGACAAGCACTTGCACTGGTGCCTGGAGTTTCTAGGTCAGGTGGTTCGATAACGGTTGGGTTGATGATGGGTTTCACTAGAGAAGCAGCTGCCCGTTACAGCTTCTTGCTTGCAATTCCCGCAGTATTGGCTGCGGGCGGCTACCAATTTGTAAAAAGCTATGGGGACTTGCCTTCGGATCTTTTGTTTGCTACATCCTTGGCCACAGTGGTCAGTTTTGTTTCGGGTTATGCGGTCATAGCCTGGCTTCTTCGATACCTAATTAGAGGTTCATACATGCCGTTTGTCATTTGGCGCATTGCGGTTGGGCTGGGACTTATTGCACTATTGAGTGCAGGGGTGGTCTAGTTCTTATCGGGTGAATCTGGTCTTTGGCGCAGATAGCGCTCGAACTCTCTAGCCAACGCATCGCCAGAGACTTCTTCGTCGTCCAGCGAATCTCGATTCTTTTCCAGTTGTGTGACATAAGCGGCCATCTCATCGTCACCGGCAGCCATCTCATCAATTGATCGCTCCCAATCAAAGGCGAGATTCGCCAGACTGGACGAGTCAAATGAGTGCTCGGTGATGGTCGATAGCTCATTCAAGAAAGTTAAAGCAGCCTTTGGATTGCTGGTGTTGTGGACGTAGTGCGGAACAGAACCCCACAGTGATAGAACCGGTATTCCCTCGGATTCGAAAGCTTGAGCCAAAACGGTCAGTATTCCAACCGGCCCCTCGTAGCGAGAGGGCTCTAAGTCAAATAACTGCTGCAGAGACTCGTTCTGCGAGCTTCTAAAGATTTGCATGGGCCGGGTGTGCGGAACATCCGCCAGCATGGCTCCGAGCATGATGACATAGTCGATGTCTCGGTCTTGAACCATTTCCAGGATTTCGCCTGCGAAACTCAGCCACCTGCGAGAGGGTTCAGTTCCAAGAAGCAAAAATAGGTTTTGCAGGCTGGGATTTTCGGTCAGCTTTTCGGGAGAGGGTTGTAGGAGCTCACAACCTGGCCAGGAGATAATTCTGTTTCCCTGGGCATCAAATTCAACCACTGGTCGAGAAAACTGAAAGTCGTAGTAGTCCTCAGGATCAACCGCGTCCAAAGTAATCATCTGAAGCTGTTCGGCGATAGCTTTTAGTGCTCCGGATGCGCCTTCAGTGGCATCATTCCAGCCCTCGAAGGCGACTAGTAGCACCCGTCCTGACAGCATCTAACTCCTAAGCCCAGATGAAAACTCTAGTTCACGGCGCAACTAGACTTACCGCAATGTCAAAAAACCCCTTCCCGTCCGCCGTGCTATGGGACCTAGACGGCACGCTAATTGACTCAGAGCATTACTGGGCCATCAGTCAAGCCAAGCTGGCCAGGCAATACGGTGCCACCTGGACGGAAGAGGACGAGCGGGGAGTGATTGGCTCTTCGCTCTATGATTCATCTTCTCTAATTCGCAATAAGTTTGGAATTCAAGATCGATCTGTCCAGGAAATCATTGATCACTTGACCGATGAGGTAATCGAGCAGATGCGCTCAGCACTGCCTTGGCGTCCAGGTGCACTCGAGCTCTTGCTTGGCCTTCGACAAGCTGGCATAAAGACCGCCCTTGTCACAATGTCCATGCGTCGTATGGCTTTGGCGGTGGTGGAAGCCATTCCATTTGAAGCATTTGATGCAGTAGTAGCTGGAGATGACGTCACAATGGGAAAGCCTCATCCGGAACCATATCTCAAAGCAGCAGAGATTTTGGGTGTTGAGCCTAGACACTGCATTGCGTTCGAAGATTCAATTCCTGGACTTACAAGCGCAGTTGCTGCAGGAACCAATGCGGTTGGTGTGACCAACATGATTCCTTTGCCCACCGGTTCTGATCGAAAGGTAATCGACAGCCTGCTTGGAATTGGAGTCGATAGCCTGCACGAATTGAGAGTGCATGTCTGAGATTTTCAAATCCGGTGACAAGGTTCAGCTCACCGGCCCAAAGGGCAAAATGAACACTTTTACTCTTGAAAAAGGGGGGAAATTCGGCACCCATCGCGGCGAAATAAAGCACGACGAAATCATTGGAAAACCATCCGGTTCGGTTTTTGCATTACCAACCGGCGAGGAATACTTGGCCTTGAAGCCGCTGCTGAGCGATTACGTTTTATCAATGCCGCGTGGGGCACAGATTATTTACCCAAAAGATGCAGGACAAATCATTGTTGAAGGAGACATCTTTCCTGGGGCAGTAGTTGTTGAAGCAGGAGTTGGTTCGGGGGCGCTTTCAAGCTATTTGCTAAGAGC
>JBMSYD010000020.1:0-16831 GCA_049426345.1 Aquiluna sp. | reverse complement strand
TGGCCACACATGGCTCCGGTGTCACCTAGGCAGAAGTCTGAGTACTCCATGCCATCGAAGTCAGTGAAGCGAGAGCCTTTTGCTTTGCTCACGTAAAGAGGGAAAGGACCTGGCCACTTGCTCATCCAAATCATCGGGACGCCATCTACCAGGCCAGATAGGGCTCGCTCGTGGGCCTCGCGGGAGCGTGGGTGAGTGGAGATGTATCTATTTATCTCAAGACGCATTAGGTCTTTTAATTTTTCGCGGTCTGAGTACGCGGAAGACATGAATCACCTTTGATCCTTTATAAACCAAGAGCCCGTTTTTCGGGCTCCTACCCACCCTAAATGATTTTTATAGCTTTGCCAAACCGGCAGCTAATACATCCAGTGCGTCGTGTATCAACTCATCAGTAATTGCAAGGGGAGGAAGGAATCTAAGAACATTGTTATAAGTGCCAGCGTTTAGCACCAAAACACCATTTTGATGACAGTGCTTCAATATTGATTCTGTTGCCGCAGGATTAGGATTCTTGGTTCCAGGCTCAACTAATTCAATAGCCTGCATTGCACCGCGACCGCGAACATCACCGATTACAGGGTAGTTATTCTTCATCGCATTTAGTCGCCCGGAAATAATGTCTCCGATTTCTAGCGCTCTACTAAACCAGTTTCCGCTCTCGTATTGCTCCATCACAGCAACTCCGGCTGCGACTGCTGTTGGAGATCCACCAAATGTTCCACCCAAACCACCGGCGTGAGCGGCATCCATGATTTCAGCTCTTCCAACTACGCCAGACAGCGGCATACCACCAGCAATTCCCTTGGCAACCGTGATCAGGTCAGGCTCAAAGCCCTCTTCCCACTCGCTGGCAAACCATTTTCCAGTTCGTGCCATGCCGGACTGCACCTCATCGGCAACCATGACAATCCCGTTAGCACGGGTCCAGTCCTGCAGGGTCTTCAAAAAGCCGGGCGCTGGAACTACGAAGCCACCCTCACCCTGCACAGGTTCGATAAAGAGGGCAGCAATCTGCGCTGCGCCAACTCTTTTCTCGAGATAGGTGATTGCTCTCGTGGCCGCTTCTGGACCAGTCATGTCAGCTGGATCGCGGAATGGATAACTCATTGGGGCGTGGTGAACACTGCCGGCTAGAGGGCCAAACCCTGTTCCGTAAGGATGAACCTTGAAATTCATGGACATAGTTAGGTTGGTGCGTCCGTGATAGGCGTGATCGAAAACTGCAATCTCGGTTCGTCCAGTTGCCTTGCGGGCAATCTTTACCGCATTCTCAACAGCTTCTGCTCCTGAATTGAAGAAGGCCGCTTTCTTTTTGAAGTTTCCTGGGGCGTGAGAGGTCAAAAGCTCACCAGCTCGAACATAGGGTTCGTATGGAGTAACGGTGAACAAAGTGTGAGTGAGCTTGCTTACCTGCTTGGAAACAGCTTCTACGACACCAGGGTTGGTGTGACCGATTGTCACAACACCAATACCGGAGCCAAAGTCGATGAACTGATTTCCATCTACGTCCTTCAAGATTGCTCCGTGCGCCTCATCGATGAAGGCGGCGAGCATAGTTCCCACACCTGCAGAAATAACTTCTGACCTGCGCTGCTGGAGAGCTAGGGATTTTGGTCCTGGAATTGCAGTGACTATTTGACGTTTTTGTTCAAGGCTCATGTCTTCAGTCTAGATTCCCTTTTGGGGCTTGGCACTCAGGCAGCCCAACTCTTAGCAAGCTTGCAGGCATAGGCGGGTAACCTAGAGTCGTGCTGGACACCCTTCTTTATGTACTCGGAATTCTGATTTTTCTTCTCGGAATAGCCCTGTCGGTTGGCCTGCACGAGCTGGGCCACTATCTGCCAGCCAAGCGTTTTGGTGTTCAGGTCAGGCAGTTCATGGTTGGCTTTGGTCCAACTGTCTTCTCCAGACAACGTGGTGAGACTGAATTCGGAATCAAAGCCTTCCCTCTAGGTGGCTACATCCTCATGTCTGGCATGTATGCGCCAGCTAAAAAACCCTATCGCGGTCTATTTGCCAATTGGATTACTGAAGCCCGCAAAGAAATTCAAGAGCAAGAGAGCGTCGAAGAGTCTAGAAAGTTTTATCAACTGAGCTCCTGGAAGAAAATCACCATCATGCTCGGTGGTCCGGTGATGAACCTACTTCTTGGAGTATTGCTAATCGTTGTATCGCTCTCGGGCATTGGAACATTACAAAATTCTCTGAAGGTGGATCAGGTTTATCAGTGCCTTGAAGTTGACGCTGCGGGTGAGTGCTCGCCCGGAGCACCACTCACCCCAGCAGTCGAAGCTGGCCTAGAGCCAGGTGATGAGGTGGTTGCTGTAAATGGTCAAAGCGTTCAAAGCTGGTCGGAAGTCACAGAGCTGCTAAGTAGACAATCGGGTAGCCAACTAACAATTTTGCGCGGCGGAGAGAGCAAGCAACTAACAATCGAGCCAGTTTTTATGGAGCGTGCTGTTTACGATTCGCTGGGAAATCTTCAGTTTGACGAAAGCGGGAATCCCGTAAGCGAGCTCACGCCCGTTCTAGGTATTCGCTTGCAGGGTGTTACAAAACCGGTGGCGCTGGATCAAGCATTTTTGTTTGCAGGCTCTTCAATGGTGGCAATGGCTGGCTTCATCTTGGAATTACCGGTGCAGGTTTATCAGGTTGTGGTTAGCACGCTTGGTTTTGCAGAGCGCGATCCGCTTGGTGCAGTGTCCATCGTTGGAGTTGGTCAGCTAGCGGGTGAACTAACAGCTGCAGATATTGGAATTGATGCAAAACTTGCTTCTCTCCTTTTACTGCTTGGGTCGTTGAACTTAGTGCTTTTTGTTTTCAATTTAGTTCCGCTGCTTCCACTGGATGGTGGACACGTTTTAGGCGCAACCTATGAGGGGCTAAAGAGAGGGGTTTCCAAGCGATTGCGTGGAATTGACCCAGGACCCATCGATACCGCCAAAGCGCTGCCACTGGCTTATCTGGTTTGGGCATTCCTTATAACAACAGGGCTATTGCTTATTCTGGCTGACCTGATCAATCCGATAACTTTGGGGTAGGAAGCTTTTTGACCCTTCGTGGTTAAATCAGTAGCAGTAATGAAGGGATCCTCGTGCCGGCTGTAAATCTCGGCTTACCAAAGTCACCACCACCAACTCTTTCGCCTAGACGCAAGACCAGACAAATCATGGTTGGGAAAGTTCCAGTTGGGGGAGATGCGCCAATTTCGGTGCAGTCGATGACGACCACTCCAACCACTGACATCAACGCCACCTTGCAACAAATTGCAGAATTGACAGCGACTGGTTGTGACATTGTTCGTGTCGCAGTTCCCTCTCAAGATGATGCGGATGTTCTGCGAATTATTGCTAAAAGAAGCCAGATTCCAGTCATTGCCGATATTCACTTCCAGCCAAAATACGTTTTCCAGGCCATCGAGGCAGGCTGCGGTGCAGTGAGAGTTAATCCTGGCAACATCAGAAAATTTGACGACCAAGTCAAGGACATCGCGAAGGCTGCCAAGGAAGCTGGAGTGTCTATTCGAATCGGAGTAAACGCCGGTTCCTTAGATCCTCGTTTGCTTGAAAAGTACGGCAAGGCGACTGCAGAGGCACTTGTTGAATCTGCGGTTTGGGAAGCGTCGCTCTTTGAAGAGCATGATTTTCACGATTTCAAAATTTCAGTAAAGCACAATGATCCGGTTGTAATGGTTCGGGCATACGAGCTCCTATCAGAAAAAGGAGACTGGCCGCTGCACCTCGGAGTGACCGAGGCCGGGCCTTCATTCCAGGGAACTATCAAGTCTTCGGTGGCTTTTGGTGCTCTACTGAGCAAGGGTATTGGCGACACTATTCGCGTCTCTCTTTCTGCACCACCGGTTGAAGAGGTAAAGGTCGGTTCGCAGATCTTGGAGAGTTTGAATTTGCGTCCGCGAAAATTGGAAATTGTCTCTTGCCCAAGTTGTGGTCGAGCCCAGGTGGACGTCTACACGCTCGCCAACCAGGTAACCGAGGGACTTCAGCACTTAACTGTCCCGATTCGCGTGGCGGTCATGGGCTGTGTTGTAAATGGTCCTGGTGAAGCTCGTGAGGCTGATCTAGGAGTTGCGTCAGGCAATGGCAAGGGTCAGATTTTCGTGAAGGGCGAGGTCATCAAGACCGTCCCAGAAAGCGAAATAGTCAAGACTCTGATTGAGGAAGCTAACCGAATTGCTGCAGAAATGCCTGCTTCTGAGGTTGGAACAGCACAGGTTACGGTCGGTAACTAGCTAACATTGTGCCCATGCCTATACGCATGAGCACACTTTTTCTTCGAACCCTGCGAGAAGACCCAGCGGATGCTGAAGTCGACAGCCACAAGCTGCTGGTTAGAGCTGGTTACATCCGTCGAAACGGCCCAGGAATTTTTGCCTGGTTGCCACTTGGCTTGATGGTAAAAAACCGTATCGAACAAATCGTTCGAGAAGAGATGGCTGCAGCGGGCTCCCAAGAAGTTCACTTCCCAGGACTTTTGCCAAAAGAACCTTACGAGGCAACTGGCCGCTGGGAAGAATATGGCGACAACATTTTTCGTTTGAAAGACAGAAAAGAAGCTGACTATTTGTTAGCTCCCACCCACGAAGAAGTTTTTACACTTCTCGTCAAAGACCTCTACACCTCTTACAAAGACCTGCCACTTTCTATCTATCAGATTCAAATCAAGTATCGCGACGAGGCTAGACCTCGAGCAGGGCTACTGCGTGGCCGAGAGTTTGTCATGAAAGATGCCTACTCATTTGACATTGATGATGAGGGTCTTGCGAAAAGCTATCAGGCACAGCGCGATGCTTACGAAAGAATCTTCCAGCGACTTGGATTGGAATATGTAATCGTCAAAGCAGACGCTGGTGCGATGGGCGGATCGAAATCAGAAGAATTCCTCTGCCCGGCAGAGATTGGCGAAGACACATTTGTTAGATCACCTGGTGGGTTTGCTGCCAATGTTGAAGCGGTCAAATTCGCTCCAGCTGCAGCTGTCGACGGCTCAGCCAATCCTCCGGCTGAGGTGCATGCTTCTCCAAATACTCCAACCATTCAAACTCTGGTTGAATTCTCCAATGCCAACTACCCTCGCAGCGGCTCCATATGGAGTGCCAGTGACACTCTAAAGAACGTTGTGCTAGCGCTTGTCTCTCCGGAAGGAAAGAGAAGGCTAGTAGTGGTTGGAATTCCAGGCGATAGAGAAGTGGATGCCAAGAGAGCCGAAGCCTGGTTCGCACCTGATGAGGTTGAGCAAGCAACTGAAGCTGACTTTGCAAAGCATCCCCTTCTGGTAAAGGGATACATTGGCCCTACCAAAGCTAGACAGCAGTTCCTTGGAGAAAAAGCTGAAAGCAAATTGCCTTATTTTCTCGATCCTCGAATTGCCAAAGGTTCGGCTTGGATTACAGGTGCTAATGAAAATGAAAAGCACATCTGGAATTTGACTTACGGGCGAGATTTCGAAGCCGATGGGATTGCAGATATTTCTGAGATTAAAGCGGGCGACCCGGCTCCAGATGGTTCTGGTCCACTCGAGCTGGCCAGGGGAATTGAAATCGGTCACGTCTTCCAGCTCGGAAGAAAGTATGCCGAGGCACTGGACCTGAAAGTTCTCGATGAAAACGGAAAACTTGTCACTGTCACCATGGGCAGCTATGGAATTGGTGTGACGCGACTGGTGGCAGTAATTGCTGAACAGTCTCATGACGACAAGGGGCTGATTTGGCCCGAGTCAGTCGCACCGGCTCAGCTTCACATTGTCGCTGCTGGTAAAGAGGAATCAATTTTCCAGGCGGCTGAAAAGCTCGCCGCAGATGCCGAGAGCCAGGGGTTGAGTGTCATTCTGGACGACCGGAAGGTTTCCCCGGGCGTGAAGTTTGCCGATGCGGAGCTGCTTGGCATGCCCTGGGTCATTGTGTGTGGCCGGGGGATCGAGCAGGGCGAGGTGGAGCTGTGGAACAGAGCCAGCGGACACAGAAGCAATCTGAAGCTAGAATCTGCCTTAGCGGAAATTACGCGCAGAAAATGAATAGGGGCAGGCATGGATATCGATCTAAATGTCCTTCGCCTGCTGGAGCGCGAAAAGGAAATCCCGTTTGAAGAGTTAGTGCTCATCATTGAGCAAGCTATCTTGGCCGCTTACTACAAACACATTTCTGATCAAACCAAGGGCCCAAGGGCAGAGCTAGATCGCAAAACTGGTCACGTCAGCATTTATGCGCCAGTGCTAGATGAAAATGGCGAGAAGGTTTCTGAGAAAGAAGTTACGCCAGAGGGGTTTGGTCGCGTAGCGGCGTATGCCGCGAAGCAAGTAATTGCGCAGCGAATGCGAGAGCTTTCCGATGAGGGATTACTCGGAGAGTTCAAGGGCAAAGAGGGCGACATTGTCTCTGGACAGATTCAGCAGGGAACCAAGCCCTACATGGTTTATGTGAATCTCGGTTCAATCGAAGCGCTCATGCCACCCGAGGAGCAGGTTCCGGGTGAAGACTATTCACACGGCCGAAGACTGAGGGTTTACGTAACCTCGGTTCAACGAGGACTTCGCGGTCCGATGATCACAGTTTCTCGAACACATCCGAATTTGGTTCGCAAACTCTTTGCCCTCGAGGTTCCAGAAGTTGCATCAGGCCTGGTTGAGATCGCTTCGGTTGCGAGAGAAGCAGGACATAGAACAAAAATTTCTGTGAGAACCAAGGACCCATCAATCAACGCAAAGGGCGCCTGCATTGGTGAGCTGGGGCAGCGAGTAAGGGCTGTTAGCGCTGAGTTGAATGAAGAGAAAATTGACGTGGTTGATTACTCGGAGAATTTGGCCGAATACGTTGCCCACGCCCTATCGCCTGCCAAGGTTTCATCATCATTCGTTATCGATCAGACTCAGCGAGCCGTGCGAGTGCTGGTGCCAGACTTTCAACTCTCGCTGGCTATCGGTAAAGAAGGGCAAAACGCCAGACTGGCAGCCAAGCTAACCGGCGCAAAGATAGACATCCAGCCCGATAGCTCCCTAGAGGAATAGCCTTTTGGGCCGCAAGGTCCTAGAATTGCCTTTCACCGCTTAGCGGATAGACAGATGCAGGCAGAAAACATGAGAAGTAACAAATGAGTAGCTCGAAATGAGCCCCGCTCAGCAATAAGGCCTGCCCTGTTCGGGGTCGGCCCCGGACAGGAGAAAGTAATTGGCGCTTCCACGCGTATATGACATAGCTAAAGAACTTGGCATCGACACAAAGGTCGCACTCGCCAAGTTGGAAGAGCTTGGAGAATATGTAAAGGGTGGTTCTTCCACCATCGCACCACCTGTTGCGGCTAAGTTGCGCGCTGCTTTTCCAAATGCTGAAAAGCCTGCACCTAAGAAAGCTCCTGCCAAAACAACTAAGGCAAAAGCCAAAGCAGAAACGGTTGAAGTTGAAACTCCCGTTGAGGCTGCTAAGCCCGAACCAAAACCTGAAAAGCCTGCTGCAGCACCTGCGCCTTCCCAGTCTCCGCTAACTGGAATTCCAAGACCGGGAAATAACCCATTCGCATCTGCGCAGGGAATGGGCATTCCACGACCAATGGCAAGACCTGGCAACAATCCATTTTCATCTGCTCAAGGCATGTCCCGTCAGCGTCCTGGTGGACCTAGACCTGAAAGAACCGGTGGTGCTGGAGCGAGACCGCAAGGTGGTGCACCACGAGGACCACGTCCTGCGCAACGCACAGGTGGCGGAGCACCTGGAGGATTTGCACCAGGCGGAAAGCCAGGAGCATTTCCATCGAGACCAGGTCCTGGTGGACGTGGTGGTCGCGGAGCAGGAACAGCCGGCGCATTTGGTAAGGGCGGCTCGAAGAGCAAGTCGCGTAAGTCAAAGCGCGAGAAGAAAGAAGAGTTTGAACTAAGAGAGGCACCATCGCTAGGTGGTGCAATCGTTCCACGCGGAGATGGCACAACTGTTATTCGTCTGCGCCGTGGTTCTTCCATTCAAGATTTTGCTGACAAGATCGGTGCCAACTCAGGTCAGCTGATTACTGTTTTGTTCCACCTCGGACAGATGGCGACAGCTACCGCATCACTAGACGAGGACACTTTCCAGATTCTGGGAGAAGAACTCGGCTACAAGGTTGAGGTTGTTTCACCGGAAGATGAAGAGCGAGAGTTATTCGAAGGATTTGGTCTCAACATTTCTACCGAGTTAGAGGATGAGGATGAGAGCCTACTTCAGCCAAGGCCACCAGTTGTCACGGTGATGGGTCACGTTGACCACGGTAAGACAAAGCTTTTGGACTCCATTAGGAACTCAAACGTGGTTGCTGGCGAGGCTGGTGGAATCACCCAGCACATCGGTGCCTACCAGGTTCACGCTAAGCATGATGGAGTTGATCGAGCAGTTACCTTCATTGATACCCCGGGTCACGAGGCCTTCACCGCTATGCGAGCTCGAGGAACCCAGGTTACTGACATCGCTATCTTGGTGGTTGCAGCTGACGACGGCGTTATGCCGCAGACCATTGAAGCGCTAAACCACGCTCAGGCCGCTCAGGTTCCAATCGTGGTAGCCGTCAACAAGGTTGATAAAGAGGGTGCAAATCCAGCCAAGATTCGTCAGCAGCTAACCGAGTTTGGTTTGGTTGCAGAAGAATACGGCGGCGATGTGATGTTTGTTGACGTCTCCGCTCTAAAGGGCATGGGCCTCGACAAGTTGATTGACGCAGTTCTGCTAACGGCTGACGCGGCTCTTGACTTGCGTGCAAATCCAGATCGAGCTGCGCGCGGTGTCGCCATTGAAGCAAACCTAGACAAGGGTCGCGGTGCCGTTGCAACTGTGTTGATTCAGTCTGGAACTTTGCGAGTTGGTGATGCGATTGTGGCCGGCTCATCTCATGGTCGCGTGCGTGCGATGTTCGATGAGAACGGTGGGGCTGTTAGTGAAGCTGGTCCTTCAAGACCGGTGCAGGTATTGGGACTGCAGTCAGTTCCACGCGCCGGAGACAAGTTTGTGGTTGCTGATGACGAGCGTCAGGCAAGACAGATTGCAGAAAAGCGTGAAGCCGCTGACCGCAATGCTCTGCTAGCCAGAACCCGCAAGAAGATGTCGCTGGAAGACTTCACCAAGGCCTTAGAAGAGGGCAAGGTCGAATCTCTCAACCTCATCATCAAGGGTGACGTCTCTGGTGCTGTCGAAGCGCTGGAAGACTCGCTGCTCAAGATTGATGTTGATGCGAGCGTTCAGCTTCGCATCATCCACCGCGGTGTCGGTGCGATTACCGAGTCTGATGTCAACCTGGCAACTGTCGACTCGGCGGTGATTCTTGGATTCAACGTTCGCCCTGACAACAAGGCGAAGGAGCGAGCAGATCGAGAAGGCGTTGACATTCGCTACTACAGCGTTATCTACAACGTCCTTGAAGACATTGAGAAGTCGCTGAAGGGAATGCTCAAGCCTGAATACGAAGAGAAGCAGATGGGAAGCGCCGAGATTCGAGAAATCTTCCGCTCTTCGAAGTTCGGAACAATTTCTGGTTCCTACGTCAGAAGCGGCGTGATCAAGCGCAACGCTCTTGCTCGTGTTATTCGCGATGGCGCTGTAATCAAGGAAGGTCTCAAGGTTGAGTCCTTGCGCAGATTCAAGGATGACGTCACAGAAGTAAAGACCGACTACGAGTGCGGAATTGGACTGGGCGATTTCAACGACGTGCAAGTTGGGGATGAAATTGAAACCTATGAAATGGTGGAGAAGCCGAGGGTCTAGTGGTTGATCACGATCGAGCTCGCCGACTGGGGGAGCGAATCAAAGTACTCGCAGCCGAAGCGCTAGAGCGAGGAGTGAAGGATCCCGACATCGGGTTTGTTACGTTTACCGATGCCAGGGTGACACCAGATCTCGCCCACGCCAAAATTTATTTCACGGTTTATGGCTCGGATGAAGAGCAGCAGAGAACTATCGACGCCCTTGAGCGAAATCGTGGACGCCTGCGCGGAGAGATTGGCCACCGGCTAGGCATCAGAATTACTCCAACAATTGAGCTGATAAAGGATGAAATTCCAGCGAGTGCTGGAGCTCTTGCCGAATTGCTCGCTGAGGCTAAGCGAAGAGATGAGGAGTTGGAGCGGATTGCTAAAAATGCCAAACCAGCTGGCGATGCGGATCCTTATCAAAAACCTAAGTCGCAGGGTGAGTAATTGCCTAGCGGCATCTTGCTTATTGATAAGCCCATTGGGATAACCTCCCACGATGTTGTTGCTCAGCTGAGGAAAAAACTTTCAGAGAGAAAGATTGGCCATGCTGGCACCTTAGATCCGTTTGCTAGTGGACTGCTGTTGATGGGAGTTGGTTCTGGCACAAAACTTCTTCATCATCTATTTGGTTTAGATAAACAATACGAAGCAACAATCAGGCTTGGTCAGTCAACCACTACGGATGACCTTGACGGAGAAATCACGAAAGAGCAGTCAGCTTCGCACATCACCCTGGAGCAGGTACAGGGTGAGATCAAGAATCTAACTGGCCTAATCAAGCAGGTTCCCTCCAGCGTCAGCGCCATCAAGCTCGAAGGAAAAAGAGCCTATGAACTGGTTCGCGAGGGCAAAGAGGTAGAAATCCCCGCAAGAAGTGTCCATGTTTATCATTTCCAGTTGCTGTCAGAGATTAGACCCTCTGGAGATTTCATTGAGTTTGATGTTCGAGTTGATTGCAGCTCAGGAACATACATTCGCGCTCTCGCGAGGGATATGGGCAATGCACTGGGTGTTGGCGGTCATCTGCGAGCTTTGAGAAGAACTCGAATTGGGGAGTTTTCAGTTCAAGAAGCGAGTTCAATTGAGCAAGCCGGAAGCCCAATTCCACTTCTTGCCATTGCGAGCAAGATTTTTGAAGAAATTCAACTAAATCAGGAGCAGGCTCAAGCAATTGTTCATGGCAAGAGAATCGAGCTTGAATCCGAGAAGGCGGTAGCAGCCAATTATCAAGGTCAGTTGCTTGCAATATTGGAACCGATTGGAAATCGATACCGGTCACTCACAGTCTTTCCGGAGGTCTTCATTGGTTGATTGGCTTTTTTACTTTGTACTTGGACAGTCTGTTCTAATAGGAACAGCGCTGGTTTTGCTAGGACTGTTTGGTATGAAGCCGATTGGCTATTTGGTCTTGCTGTTTGGAACTGTTGAGGTTTCATTGCTAGTTCAATTGGCAGTTTCAGTCGGAATAACTTTGGCAGGTCAAGCCGCAGCAATCAGCACCATCGAGTTTTTTGGATACTTGCTGGTTGCCCTGCTGGTTCCAGTGGCCGGGGCTCTTTGGGGGCTAGCTGAAAAAAGTCGCTGGTCAACTGTGATTCTCGGAGCATCCTCACTGACGGTCGCCGTCATGCTAATTCGCATGTGGCAAATTTGGTATGGCAACTATCCCTTCTAGTCCTGCCAAAGAGATTCCTGGTCAATCGCTACACTTTGGACAGTGGAGAGAGAACTTGGACCCGGTCGGATCCTGATTGCTGTTTATGGCATTTTCGCAATTTCCGCTTCAGCCAGAGCGCTTTATCAACTAATTTTTGAGTTTGAACAAGCACCGATTGCCTACAGCCTCTCTGCTCTGGCGGCTTTTGTTTATGTTGTTGCAACTCTCTTGATGGCAAACTCGAAACTAAGAAAGTATGCAATTTATGCAATCGTCTTTGAGTTGATTGGTGTAATGGCAGTTGGCTTATTGAGTGCTGTCTTGCCAGAATTGTTCAATCACCCTTCAGTGTGGTCAGGATTTGGGATTGGGTATGGTTTTATTCCTCTGTTACTGCCTCTACTTGGGATTTATTGGCTAAGGAGGGTAAGTGTTTAGTTTCACTGGCCTCCTACCGCAAGATCATGCAGACACGGCAGTGACAATAGGAAAGTTTGACGCAATCCATCTGGGCCACCAACAACTTCTGCACGAGCTAGTTGAGATTTCTGAAGAGGCAGGTTTGGCAGCAGCGGTGGTGACTTTTGATCGCCATCCAAATAGTGTTTTGCAGCCAAACTCTGTTCCACACCAAATTATTGGCCAGGGCCAGAAGGACGCAATCCTGGAGTCCTTGGGAGTAGACGTTTTGAGCGTCTTGCAATTCGATCAGGCACTGGCTGACTTATCGCCTGAGGCATTCGTGCAGCAGCACCTCGTTCCACTGCGAGCGCGAGTCGTGCTGGTTGGTGAGGGATTCAGGTTTGGTCGCGGTGGCGAAGGAGATTTTGAAGTCCTACGGCAACTCGGGGTTCAGCATGGATTCCAAGCACGTCAGGCACGAAATGTCGAGGTAAACGGACAAAAAATTTCGACCAGCGAAATACGCAAATTGCTAGAACAAGGTCGAATCGAGACCGCAAATCTTCTTCTCGGTCGCAACCACTCAACAACGGGAGTTGTTGAGCATGGTCGCAAACTCGGTCGCAAGTTAGGGTATCCAACTGCAAACCTTTCCCGTGATGCTGAGGGAATGCTGCCAGCTGACGGAGTTTACGCGGGCTACTTGATTTCAGATGGCGTTCGCTATCCAGCGGCGCATTCGATTGGGACGAATGATTCGATCGAGGCGGTTCCAAGACTGCTTGAATCTCACGTGATTGGCAGAGACGATTTGGATCTCTACGACAAGACGGTAATTTGCGAGTACGTGGCTCAGGTGCGGGGATGGGCAAAGTTCGACTCGGTCGAAGCTCTGACAGATCAAATAGCATCAGACGTCAAGCGAGCAGCGGAGCTGCTGGAAGACTAGGGTAGTTACATGAGCTTTGCAGATGCAGTTGTGAGTGGTTTTCGTAACTACTTCAACTTTCGAGGGCGCGCAAGCCGATCAGAGTTCTGGTACTGGTTCCTATTCACCATTCTTATCAGCATCGTCGCTACCACTATTGAATCTGTGCTTTGGCCAGTTCCAGTGGCTCAGGACGAGTGGCTTCAGTTGCAGAACGCCTTGTCTCAGCCGACTCCAATAACCAACTTTTTGGCGATAGCTCTGTTGGTCCCAAATCTTTCAGTGACCGCTAGAAGATTCCATGACGCAGGCTTTTCGGCCAAGTGGCTTCTACTGCAACTGGTGCCAATTGCCTATGCCATCTTCGCTGCAATTGGGGCAATTTCAATTCTTTCCTCATCGAACGGCCTGCTCGCCCTATCGACCGAGGACCTTATGTCACTGGTGTTTCTAGTGATTCCGATCTTTGGTCTGTTTCTAGTGGTCATGGTGATTTACCTGGTTTTCGCGCTCAAGCCCTCTAGAAGTTTCTACGACGGCAATAAGTATGTAGAGCCTGAAAACCCAGCCAGCTTGCAAGAGGGAACCACCGCCTAGCATTTTTCTGGGTTTATCCCTAGGCTATTGCTCGCCGTTTACCGGCCGCGGATAAAGAGAGCTTTAGGCATCCTGCCTCTGGCGCCGCGCAGCGGATATGAAAGGACCAGCAATGGCACTTGATTCAAAAGTCAAGCAACAGATTATTCAGGAATATGCAACAGGCCCTGGTGACACCGGAAGCCCTGAAGTTCAGATCGCGGTTCTTTCACGCCGCATTTCAGATTTGACTGAGCACCTTAAGGACCACAAGCATGACCACCACTCACGCCGAGGACTGCTTCTATTGGTTGGTCAGCGCAGACGACTTCTTGGATATCTGCAGAAAATAGACATCGACCGCTACAGAAAGTTGGTTGAGCGTCTAGGACTTCGCCGATAACTAGCGAATTTAGAAGACCCCAGGCATATTGCCTGGGGTTTTTTACTGGGCAAATCGTTGGCTCTTCGTTAGGCTTTAGGTAGGAGGAGACGAAGGCGGGTCCTCGGTGGAGGATTCTGGGTCACTGCCCCAGATTTCTTGACTGACGACCAGCGCTTCCTCCTCTAGCACGTAAGACCCAATTGGGGTCTTTGTTTTCGTGCGCAATGAGGATAAGGAGGGGCCATGGAAGGCCCAGAAATTAAATACGCAGAAGCCGTTATTGATAACGGAAAATTCGGCAAGCGAAAGATCAGATTTGAAACTGGTCGACTTGCCCAACAGGCAGCTGGCAGTGCAGCTGTTTACCTAGACGACGAGACCATGCTGTTTTCAGCGACTACCGTCTCCAAGCAGCCGAAGGATCAGTTCGATTTCTTCCCGCTAACAATTGATGTTGAGGAAAGAATGTATGCCGCGGGAAAGATCCCTGGCAGCTTCTTTAGGCGCGAGGGAAGACCATCCACCGAAGCTATTTTGGCCGCGCGACTAATCGACCGCCCGCTTAGACCATCGTTTGTCGACGGTCTTCGCAATGAGATTCAGGTTGTCGCTACTGTCATGTCAATTCACCCAGATGAGATGTATGACGTAATTGCCATCAACGCAGCTTCAATGTCAACTCAGTTGGCAGGTCTGCCTTTCTCAGGACCAGTTGCTGGTGTTCGAGTAGCGCTGATCGACGGCCAGTGGGTCGCATTCCCTCGCCACTCCGAAATCGAAAACGCTGTTTTCGACATGGTGGTTGCAGGTCGAGTCATTGAGGAAAATGGCAAAGAAGACGTTGCAATCATGATGGTTGAAGCGGAAGCCACCGAAACTTCTTGGGACTTGATTCAAGGTGGAGCGAAGGCTCCAACCGAAGAGGTTGTTGCAGAAGGCCTTGAGGCAGCTAAGCCATTCATAAAGGTTTTGGTTGAAGCTCAAAACAAATTGGCCAAGGATTCCGCTAAGGCAACTGCAGAATTCCCGCTCTTCTTGCCTTATTCAGATGAGGTTTACGACGCTGTTTCTGCAGCTGCTGCTGCAGAGCTTGGCAAGGTTTACCAAATTGCTGACAAGCAGGCTCGTCAGGAAGCTGACGATGCTCTGAAGGCGAAGGTCAAAGAGGAGCTAACGGGCAAGCTAAGCGAAGAGCAGATGCTCGAGTTTTCAGCTGCTTACAAGGCTGTCACGAAGAAGGTCATGCGCACACGCGTTCTGAAAGAGGGAATCCGTATTGATGGACGTGGCTTGAGTGACATCCGCGTCATCGACGCAGAGGTTTCAGTCATTCCAAGAACCCATGGCTCTGCCATCTTCCAGCGTGGAGAGACACAGATCCTGGGTGTTACCACCTTGAACATGCTCAAGATGGAGCAGCAGATTGATGCGCTGACGCCAGTCACCACCAAGCGCTACATGCACCACTACAACTTCCCGCCTTACTCAACCGGTGAGACTGGTCGAGTTGGTTCACCAAAGCGCCGTGAGATTGGTCACGGAGCCTTGGCTGAGCGTGCTTTGGTCCCGGTTCTACCGACCAGACACGAGTTCCCATACGCCATCCGACAGGTTTCGGAAGCTCTCGGTTCAAATGGATCTACTTCAATGGGATCGGTTTGCGCAAGCACCCTGAGCCTTTTGAATGCTGGTGTTCCTCTGCGTGCACCGGTTGCCGGAATTGCAATGGGTCTGATTTCAGACTCGGTGGATGGAAAGACGCAGTATGCAGCGCTGACCGACATCCTTGGCGCCGAAGACGCTCTTGGCGACATGGACTTCAAGGTCGCTGGTACTCGCGAATTCGTAACCGCTATTCAGCTTGACACCAAGTTGGATGGAATTCCATCGGCTGAGCTAGCGAAGGCTCTGACGCAGGCTAAGGAAGCACGTCTATTTATTTTGGACGTAATGACCGAGGCAATTGACTCACCAGATGAGCTATCGCCATATGCCCCAAGAATCATCTCTGTCAAGATTCCAGTGGACAAGATTGGTGAAGTTATCGGTCCAAAGGGCAAGATGATTAACCAGATCCAGGAAGACACTGGAGCTGAAATCAGCATTGAAGACGATGGAACTGTCTTCATTGGTGCGACCAATGGTCCTGCCGCCGAGGCCGCCAAGGCGACCATCAATGCAATTGCTAACCCGCACGTTCCAGAAGTTGGCGAGCGATTCCTTGGAACAGTTGTGAAACTTGCAACTTTCGGTGCATTCGTTTCCTTGCTTCCGGGCAAGGACGGGCTACTACACGTTTCTGAGCTGAAGAAAATTTCAGGCGGAAAGCGTGTTGAGAACGTAGAGGACGTACTTGAAGTTGGTCAGAAGATTTTGGTGGAGATTGCCAAGATCGATGACCGCGGCAAGCTATCGCTGGTTCCTGTAGTTGAGGACGAAGCAAAGGCAGAGTAATTAGTTGCTACTGCCACTAAAAGCTTCAGTTGAGTTCACCGCTGACGAGGCCACGGTTTCAAAAACCGTCCTCGACAGCGGTGTTCGCATCTTAACTGAACACATCCAAGGAGCTCCATCGGTTGCCATTTCGGCTTCGGTTGGTGTTGGTTCCAGAGATGAGTCTCATGCTCACCTCGGATCCACTCATTTTCTCGAGCATCTGCTTTTCAAGGGAACAGCCAATCGGTCGGCCCTTGATATTTCGATTGCCTTTGATTCAGTCGGCGGCTCGTCTAATGCAGCCACTGCCAAGGAATACACGAGCTATTACGCACGCGTTCAAAACTCTGCACTCGGTCTAGCGACCGATCTTCTTCTTGACATGTTCACATCGGCAACGATTGAGCAGGCAGACTTTGACACCGAGAAGACTGTAATTCTCGAAGAGCTGGCAATGAACGAGGATGACCCGGAAGATGTTGCGCACGAGGCTTTCGCAGATGCTCTGATGCCTAATTCCGATTTGGGAAGACCAATTGGCGGATCCAAGGAAAGCATTTTGGCTGTGAGCCGGCAGCAGGTTATCGATCATTACAAGCAGCACTATGCGCCAAATACCTTGATTGTTGCCGCCGCTGGCGGTGTGCACCATGCACAGCTCGTCGAACTGGTTGAAAGACAACTAGCTGAGGTCGGGTGGACATCTAAAGCTGATCCGGTAGCT
>JBMSYD010000019.1:0-16916 GCA_049426345.1 Aquiluna sp. | reverse complement strand
CGCAGTTTGGTTCTTCCTTGGCATTGAGGAACTACCACTAGCTGCCGAGGAATCAAACGACCCAGTCAAGGACATTCCAAGAGCTGCGCTCTGGGCAAGAACCACACTGATCCTCACGGGTCTTTTGGTGCTATTCCTAAACACTGGAATTTTGGGTGCTGAGGAAATCCGAGTTGCGGGTGAACCGCTACTGGATGGTTTCCGTGCAATCGTTGGTGACCAGCTCGCGGCTCTGCTTGCTTTGATCGCCTTGATTGGACTTCTGGCTTCGGTGCAGGGAATCATGTTTGCTTACGCAAGAAACATGTACTCACTATCCCGTGCTGGTTACTACCCACGCTTCCTCTCAGTTACCAACAAGAGAAAGGCACCACTGGTGTCGATGCTCGTTGGTGGCGTGATTGGATTCCTAGCACTTCTATCCATTGAGATTCTTACGGCTGTGGATGCTGAGGGTGCTGGTGCCGTGGCAGGTGCAATCGTTCTAAACATCGCTGTTTGGGGCGCCATGCTCGCCTACGGTATGCAGGCAATCAGCTTCTTGATTCTTCGTCGCAAGATGCCAAACATGCACCGTCCATACAAGTCCCCTTGGGGCATATTCGGTGGTGTGGTAGCTGCATTGATTGCAGGAATCTCATTCATTGGATACCTAATCAATCCTGCGTTCCAAACCGCTATTGCTGGTATCGCCGTGGTCTATTTGATCATGCTCGTGATATTCGCAGTCTACGGACGCCACAACCTCGTACTCTCTCCTGAAGAGCAGTACGCGGTTGATGCAAGGAAGTAAGAAAGATATGAAGGAGGTGGGCCGGCCGTTGGTCGGCCCACTTTCATAAAAAATGAACTACGTTGGCGCGCTAGACCTATTCACGATTGGGATCGGACCTTCTTCCTCTCACACCGTGGGTCCAATGCGTGCAGCCAAAGCTTTTGCAACAGAAATCAAAGACAAGAATTTCAATCGCATCACCATCAAGCTCTACGGTTCGCTCGGAGCAACCGGGGCAGGACACGGAACCACCAACGCATTGATTGCCGGCTTGGCAGCGTTTGATCCTGAGACCGCTAATCCCGACCAAGTCAGAACGATGTTCGATGATGCGTTAGCAAGCCAGCAGCTGAGCGTTTTCGGAAAAGAGATTCGCTTCACTCAAGAAGATTTGGTGTTTGCTGGCAGAGAGCGTCTTGAACGCCACTCAAACGGAATGCTGTTTGAAGCATTTGATGGCGAAAAGAAAATTCACGAATCAATTTATTTTTCAGTGGGCGGCGGCTTTATTGAACAAGATGGCCAGCAGCCTATCTCTCGTCCCGCGGTTCCCTACCCTTACGCATCTGCGGCTGAGCTGGTGGAGATTGCGCAGCGCGAGAATCTAAGCATCGCTGAGATTGCTTATGCCAATGACGTTGCAATTCACGGCAAGGAAAAAGTCGATGCGCAGCTGATGGCGATTTGGCAAGCGATGAAAAGCTGCATTAGAGCAGGACTTTCAACCGAGGGTATCTTGCCGGGATATTTAAAGGTTCCCAGACGAGCCAAGGCAATGGCTGAGCAGCTTTCAAAACGGAGTGACGAGAACACCATTGGTGATCTAACAGCCGAATGGCTGCAGGCTTTTGCAATTGCGGTGAACGAAGAAAATGCTGCAGGCAATCGAGTGGTCACAGCCCCAACCAATGGTGCAGCTGGAATCATTCCTGCCGTTGCCTACTTCGCTCACGAATTCAAAGGATTCACCGATGAGCAAATCGCCAAGGTTTATCTGCCAACAGCCGCCGCAATTGGTTCGCTATATAAGAGGAACGCATCGATCTCTGGAGCCGAGGCTGGTTGCCAGGGTGAAGTTGGTTCTGCCTGCTCGATGGCGGCTGGTGCAATTACCGCGGTGATGGGCGGCTCACCCGCTCAGATTGAAAACGCTGCGGAAATTGCGATGGAGCACAACTTAGGTCTCACCTGCGATCCGGTTGGTGGATTTGTTCAGCTTCCCTGCATTGAAAGAAATGCGATTGCAGCAGGAACTGCTGTTGCGGCAATGCGATTGGCACTTCTTGGCGATGGCTCACACAAAATCTCACTCGACACCGTGATTGAGACTATGCGCCAAACTGGTCAGGATATGTCGCTGAAATACAAAGAGACTTCGACTGGCGGATTAGCCGTCAACGTTGTTGAGTGTTAGTACTCGCCAACTTTTTCGTAGAGCTTGGCGATAATCCACCACTTGCCATCAATCTTCACAAAGTTCAGATAGTCCTGCATGATTCCACCAAACATCTGCAGCTGAACCTTTGCCCAAGCCATCGAGTCAGAGATTTGATCAATTTCTAGAATCTGATCTTTTCTTGGATTGCCTAGTTCTTTTGGTGATTGGCGATTGGCAACCTGATCGCGATATATGGCATAAGGTCTGAGCACCAGCTCGCCACCCTGCGCTGAATAAAGGCAGCAGTCTTTGTGGAAGACCTGATCAAACAGGTTCATGTCTTGCGCGTGAATGACTTCGAAGTAGTCATCCAGCAGTTTGATTAGGCCGGTGTCGATTGAAGAAGTCTCAGGCGCTTGCATTATTTCTTGTAGCTTTCGTAGCCAGCTGCCAAGACTTTCTCCGCAGCTGCTTTGTTTTGCCAGCCACCAAGCTTTACCCACTTACCAGGTTCTAGATCCTTGTATCTTTCGAAGAAGTGCTCGATTTCATTCTTAACCTGCTGCGGAACATCCTGGATGTCCTGGATGTGCATGTAGCGAGGGTCTTTCACCTGCACACACAAAATCTTCTCGTCCTGTCCACCATCGTCTTCCATCAGCAGCATGCCAACTGGGCGGACTTTGATGTGGACGCCTGGGTAGACCGGGTATTCCAAAAGCACCAGCGCATCTAGCGGATCGCCATCGCCACCAAGGGTTCCCTCGAAGGCTCCGTAGTCGATGGGGTAAACAAAAGGAGTGAACAGCACACGGTCCAGCCAAACCTTGCCGGTTTCGTGGTCAATCTCATACTTATTGCGGCTGCCGCGTGGAATTTCAATAACGACTTCGTATGACAAGGCATCTCCTAATTAGGCTTTGATAAAGATTAGCGAATAGAAGCCATGCCCTCTCGACCAAGACTCACCCCGGCAGTTGCCCAGGCCCGTAAGGCGGTCCGGGAGGTGCTTTCAACGCTCCAGCCACAGCGCTTAGTGCTGGCGGTGTCTGGGGGAGCAGACTCACTTGCCTTAGCGGCCGCGACCGCTTTTGAGGCAAGAAAACTATCAATCGGATTAGTAGCTGCGGTAATTGATCATGGTTTGCAGCAAGGAAGCGACTTGGTTGCGAAGCAAGCAGCTGAGCGTCTGCGAGATCTTGGCATTGAAGATGTAGTGATTGAAAAGGTGAGTGTCAAAAAAACTGGCGATGGCATGGAAGCTGCCGCGAGGGATGCGCGATACAAAGCTCTTGAGAAAATTCGCAAGGCAAAAAAGGCCGATTGGATTCTGCTTGGGCATAACCTCGATGATCAGGCGGAAACAGTTCTGCTTGGACTAGCGCGCGGATCCGGTCTTCGCTCCATTGCTGGGATGAGCAAGATTGATCAAGAGCGAAGACTTGTGCGACCACTGCTCGATATTTCTAGAGCTGATCTTCGGCAAGCGTGCTCAGATGCTGGAATTAGTTTTTGGGATGACCCTCACAACGATGACAACAGTTTTGCCAGGGTTCGGGTGCGCAAGCTTTCGGCTGAGCTAGAGAAAAACCTGGGTCCGGGTTTTGCCCAAGCTCTGAGTAGAACTGCGAAGACTGCCGCTGAGGCGGATGAGGTTATTGCGGAACTGGCGCAGAAGCTAATCAAGAAGGCACTTCTGAAAACCGGCGCTCGCCAGGTCAGCTACTCGGTCGAGGTGCTTTCCAAGGCAAAGGATGCGGTGCGCAGAAAGGCCCTACATATAATCTGTGTTTCTTGCGGGGCTAAAAATGTCTCTAGGTCGCAGGTATTGGCACTGGATGAGCTGATTACCAATTGGCACGGGCAGAAAAAGAGCAGCCTTTCGGGTATTACAGTAGAGCGGGTGGCCAACCAGCTGGTGGTCAAAAGCACCAAACCAAATAAACCGGGAGCCTGCTAGTGCAGCTAAATCACCCTGACATCCAAGAAGTTCTAGTAACCGCCGATCAAATCAAGGTGCGAGTTGCTGAATTAGCGAAAGAGATTTCTGAGCACTACCAAGATAAGAATGTATTGCTGCTGGGAATCTTGAAGGGTGCTGTGCCATTTATGGCTGATCTTTCTCGCGCAATGAGCATTCCTATTCAGCAGGACTGGATGGCGGTTTCCTCCTACGGATCCGGCACCGTTTCATCGGGAGTGGTCAGAATCCTGAAGGATCTGGATACAGATATAAAGGACAGAAATGTCTTGATTGTCGAGGACATCATTGATTCCGGGCTCACCCTCTCCTGGCTCACTTCCAACTTGAAGGCTCGCGGAGCTGCCAGCGTTGAAATCGTGACCCTTCTCAGGAAACCGGAAGCTGCAAAGGTGAAAATAGCTGTCCGATGGGTGGGCTTTGATATCCCAAACGCATTTGTGGTCGGCTATGGGCTGGACTTCAATGAAAACTACCGTTCCCTTGATGGAGTGGGCATTCTTGCTCCATCCGTATATAGCTAAAGGTTTTTGATGGCAGAGAAAAAGCAGGATAACCAGACCAGGCTCAAGAAGTTCTTGCGCGGTCCATGGCTTTGGATTGCGATTGCGCTGAGCGTTGTGTTTATTGGCTCGTCGCTGATGAACACTCAGCAATTCACCAAGGTTGACACCCAAGTTGGTCTGGAGATGATTTCATCTGGTCAGGCCGAGAAGGTGACCATCTTTGATGGCGATCAGCGAGTGGATGTTGTTCTTAGAAACCCAGATGCTGAATTTGGTAAGCAGGTTCAATTCTTCTTCGTCTCAGGCCGCGCTTCATCAGTGGCAGAAATAGTTGCCAGCTCGAATATTTCTGAGGGCTGGAGCGATGAGGTTCCTAACACTCCGTGGATTCTGGCGCTGCTGGGATCGCTGTTGCCATTCATCATTATTTTGGCGTTGTTTTGGTTCTTGATGGGATCGATGGCCGGTGGTGGCCGCGGTGTGATGCAGTTTGGAAAATCCCGCGCCAAGCTCGTCAACAAAGAAATGAGCAAGATCACCTTCGCCGATGTTGCCGGTATTGATGAGGCAATCGAAGAGCTCAATGAGATCAAAGAGTTTTTGAAAAACCCAAAGAAGTTCCAGGACATGGGAGCCAAAATTCCACACGGAGTTTTGCTCTATGGCCCTCCGGGAACCGGTAAGACCCTGATCGCCAAGGCGGTTGCTGGTGAGGCGGGAGTGCCATTTTTCTCAATCTCCGGTTCTGACTTTGTGGAGATGTTTGTCGGTGTTGGTGCATCGCGCGTAAGAGATCTGTTTGATCAGGCAAAGCAAAACTCACCGGCGATTATTTTCGTCGATGAGATCGATGCGGTTGGTCGTCACCGCGGCACCGGTATCGGTGGGGGTAATGACGAGCGCGAACAAACTTTGAATCAGCTGCTGGTTGAGATGGACGGGTTTGATACCTCAACCAACGTCATCTTGATTGCTGCTACCAACCGACCAGACGTTTTGGATCCGGCGCTACTTCGCCCAGGACGATTTGACAGGCAGGTTGGTGTAACAGCTCCTGATTTGAAAGGCCGCGAGCAGATCCTGGCTGTTCACGCTAAGAACAAACCACTGGCTGACAAAGTTGACTTGGCGCTGGTTGCCAGAAGAACTCCGGGCTTTACCGGTGCGGATCTGGCAAACGTTCTCAACGAGGCTGCCCTGCTGGCTGCGCGTTTAGATAAAAAGAAGATTGATGACGAGACCATTGATGAGGCGATTGACCGCGTAATCGGTGGACCACAGCGCAAGAGCGCGGTGATGAAAGATCACGAACGACTAGTAACCGCCTATCACGAGGCCGGTCACGCACTGGTCGCTGGTGCTGCCAACTACTCAGACCCGGTTACCAAGATCACGATTCTTCCAAGAGGAAGAGCCCTTGGCTACACCATGGTGATGCCGCTAGAAGATCGCTATTCGATTTCTCGCAATCAACTGCTTGATCAGATTGCATACGCAATGGGCGGAAGAATCGCAGAAGAAATTGTTTTCAAAGATCCAACCACCGGTGCATCAAACGATTTTGAAAAAGCTACTTCGATCGCCAGAACCATGGTCACCAAATATGGAATGAGCGCGAAGGTCGGCTCAATTTCACTTGGCAGTGGAAATGCTGAACCATTCTTGGGTCGAGAGCTTGCCACTCACCGCGACTACTCGAATGAGATGGCGCAGGTTGTTGACACTGAGGTGCGCGCAATTTTGGATCAGGCAATGGATGAGGCTTACAAAGCCCTCACCACCAACAGAGCAGTACTTGATCAACTAGCTAAAGAGCTGTTGGAAAAAGAAACTCTGAATCAAGATCAGATTGCCGTGATCTTCAAAAAGGTCAAGAAGCTACCTAAGCGCACCACCTGGCGCTCAAGCAGCAAGCGTGGAATTTCTGCCAAGGGACCAATTGCGGTTCCTAAGCGCAAGGCAGAGACCGAGAAGCGAAAGACCAAGGATGCAGACCGATCGAATTCGTGATGCGGTCCGCGAGCTTCTGATTGCAATTGGTGAAGACCCAGATCGCAAAGAGCTGAGTCAAACGCCGCAAAAAGTTGCTGAGGCCTACGCAAGTTTCTTTCGCGGTGTGAATCAAGACCCGCATGCCGCACTTTCCGACACCATGCCCGCTAATAACAGCGAGCTGGTGATGCTCAAAGACATCGAGCTGGTATCGATTTGTGAGCACCACCTTCTTCCCTTTACTGGTTTTGCCCATATCGCCTATTTGCCATCTGATCAGATTGTTGGATTGGGCAGACTGGCAAACCTGGTTGAGATTCTTTCCGCTCGTCCGCAGCTGCAAGAAAACCTAACCAATCAAATTGCTGATGCAATTGAAAAAACTCTGAAGCCTAAGGGTGTGCTGGTGGTTGTCCAGGCTAAGCATCAGTGCGTGGCATCCAGAGGTGCTAGGCAGCCGGAAGTGAACACTGTGACTTTGGCATCACGTGGTGCATATAACGATGTAGCCCAGCGCCAGGAGGCGATGGCCCTTCTTTCGGTATCGGCATGAGCTGGCAGAAACCAAAAGTGATGGGTGTGATTAATGTCACACCAGATTCATTCAGCGACGGCGGTCAATTTCTCTCGTTAGAAGATGCACTCGCTCAGGCTCGCCTGCTAGTTGCCCAAGGCGCAGAGATTTTGGATGTTGGTGGCGAATCAACTAGACCCGGTGCTGGAAGAATCACAATCCAAGAAGAGCAGGCCAGAGCCCTGCCCGTAATTCACGCGATCAAGCAAGAACTTCCTGTCTTGGTTTCAATTGACACACTCAATTCCGACACCGCTCAAAAAGCTATTCAAGCAGGAGCGGACATCGTGAACGATGTCTCGGGTGGCCTAGCTGATCCGAACATGTTTTCCGCGATTGCCAATACCAACTGTCTTTATGTTTTAGGTCACTGGCGAGGCTTTTCAGATGTCATGGACGACAGAGCGGTTTATTCAGATGTCGCAAGGGAAGTAGTTGCTGAGCTAGCTGAGCAGGTTTCGATGGCGGTTGCCAGCGGAATATCGCGAGAGCGCATCATTGTCGATCCGGGTCTTGGCTTTGCCAAAGACATGAAGCAGAACTGGGATTTAGTTGCAAGGCTGGATGAGCTAAAGAAACTTGATTTGCCAATTCTGGTTGGAGCTTCTAGAAAGCGTTTCATCGCGCATGCGCTGGATAAAGAAAACCCCCAATCAGTCGATCACTCCAGGCGAGATGTAGCGACTGCGGTTTTGACCGCACTGCTACTTCAGCGCAAGCTGTGGGGGGTTCGGGTCCACAACGTGCAGGCAACAGTGGATGCCATTAGCGTGGTAGCTGCGCTAAAGGAAGCGGAACAGCAGTGATTTATAAGGTGCGAATCGATGGCCTAAAGGTCTTCGCCTATCACGGTGTTTTGCAGCACGAGAAGGACTTTGGCCAAGACTTCTTTATTGATGTCCACCTGGATGTTGAGGCCGGCAGCGAAGACAGCATTCAATCAACTGTTTCCTACGCACTGGTTGCCGATGTCGCTGTTGCAACTGCAACCAAAAACAAATTTGATTTGATTGAAACTCTCGCCAGCGAAATAAACAAAGCCGTACTCGACCTCGATCCACGCGTAGTTAGATCAACGGTTACCGTTCACAAACCAGCTGCACCAATCGGTCACGAAGTGCGAGACGTCTCGGTGACTATTTCTGGAGCACGCGGTGAAAACTAGAGCCGTCTTGGCGCTAGGCAGCAACTTGGGTGATCGAGAAAACTATCTCAACTTAGCTTTAGAGAAAATTTCACAGCTACCAACTACCGAGCTGATTGCCGTTTCAAGTTTTTTGGAAACTACCGCAGTCACCGAGCAAGGTGAAGACAAAACTAAGCCAAGTTACCTAAATGCTGTTTCAATTGTTGAAACCGAGCTTTCTGCCCAGCAGCTACATCAATTGACCTCTGAAATTGAAACGGAGCTAGGCCGGGTGCGGGAGGGGAAGTGGCAAGATCGCACACTGGATATTGATCTGGTGAGCTTTGGTGATTTGCAAATTGACACTAAGGATCTGACCTTGCCGCATCCGCGGGCCTTCGAGCGCATCTTTGTTTTGAAGCCTTGGCATGAGATTGATTCTGATGCAGAGCTTGCGGGGCATGGAAAAATAGCAGCACTACTTGCAAAGCTGGAGCGATGAAGACACTTCCCCCTAGTCAATTGCTGATGTTCTTGGCAATCGGTTTGGTTGCCGGTCTGACTTCATCGCAGCTTGCATCCTCGCTTGGCTACTCATTTTTGGTCAGCCCAAACTCAATGCTGATTGTGTTGCCGGTGATTGCAGTGGCTGTTTACATCGCGAGTTATCCAATTTTCCGCTATCGGAAAAAGGCTGAGAAGTATGAATCAGGGCCTAGACCTAACAGGCCTAATCCGTTCTATGCCTTTCGTGTTTTGTTGGTTTCCAGGGCGGTTGCTCTAACCGGATCGTTATTTGCAGGCTGGCACTTAGGGCAACTTTTGTGGTTGATTAGTTTCAGCGTCGCACCAGCTGCTCTGGTTCTGCCAACTGCACTGGGGCTTTTGGGCGGCGGCAGTATGCTCGGTGGCGGATTGCTGGCGGAGTTCAATTGCCGAGCACCCAGGGATCCAGGTGAGGGGACAGAGTGAAGATAGGTGTAATTGGCAACGAGCCAGTCGGCCCTGTACTCGCAAAGGCCTGGGCTAACGCTGGTCACGAAATAATTGGTGTTTATGTTGAAACCCCAGCTGCAATTGATCGCATAGAAGCTCTGTTGCCTGACGTTCCAATTGCTCCGATGGCCGCGGTTGCTGAAGCGGCGGAACTTATTGTTTTAGCTATTCCGCCAGACGATATTGAAATTACCGTTGCAGGACTGGCGGATTTGCAGCTGTTTGGTCCAAGAAAGATTGTTCTGCACTTTTCTCCGCATCGCGGCTATGGCGTTTTAGCGGATGCTGCGCAGATGGGAGCAATTCCAATTGCGATGCATCCACTGATGCACTTCACCGGCACATCAATCGATATAAGCGTCATGAAGGGAGCAACTTTTGTTGTCTCCACCCCTGACACCTACCGAGCAATCGCACAAGCACTCGTGATTGAAATTGGCGGAGAACCATTTGAGCTAACCGAATACCAACGAGCTGCTTACGCTGAAGCATTCGAGGTTGCTAGAGACTTTTCATCACTGGTGGTGCAACAGGCTATGGGAATTTTGGCTGAATCAGATGTCACAGATCCTGCCAAGCTAATCGGTCCAGTTGTGAGAAGTGCAGTGGATGATGCACTTGCTGGCCCAATCCAACCAATCGATCCGCTGGATGCATAGTGATTCTTTGCCACACAACTGAAGAATTAGCCGCAGCTGTTATGCAGGCCAAGCAGCAGGGGAAAAGTGTTGGTTTTGTTCCGACCATGGGTGCGCTGCATGACGGCCATCTTTCCCTGGTGAAAGAGGCTCAGCGTCAAAGTGATTTTGTTGTTGTTTCGGTGTTTGTAAATCCATTGCAGTTTGGTGAGAAATCAGATTTCGATTCTTATCCCCGAACAATTGGTGTTGATGCAAGGCTTCTAACGGATGCTGGCGTGGATGTTCTTTTTGCACCGAGCGTTCAAGAGGTTTTCCCCGCGCAGGCCACACTCACCGAGCCAGTGCCAGGGAAAATTGCAGATGGATTTGAAGGAGCAGCGAGACCTGGTCACTTTGCCGGGATGCTGAAGGTCGTCAGCAGGCTATTTGATCTTGTGCAGCCGGACTATGCATTTTTTGGTCAAAAGGATGCCCAGCAGCTAGCGCTTGTTAGACAGATGGTTTCAGAACAGATATCTTCTGGTAGGCGAGACCCGATGAAAGTTGTTGGCTGCGAAACCATTCGCGATAAAAACGGTCTCGCTCTTTCTTCTCGCAACTCTCGCCTGAGCCCTTTCGAGCTTGAGATTGCCAGCTCTCTTTACAAGGCGCTTATTGCCGGAAGCAAAGCGGGTAAAAAGCGAAGCGATATCGTCTCGGCTGCCAAGGCCGAACTAGCTGACGAGGCTAGACTTGACTACCTGGAGCTTGTGGATCCACAAAGCTTTGAGATAGTTGAGCAGCTTCCAGCTGGCGGCGGATTATTGATAATCGCGGCAAATGTGGGGGATGTCAGACTGCTCGACAACCTACTGATTGGCGGATAGCTTGAGCGAAGATTACGAATCCGAGCTACCGGAACAAATTGCTTTCCGAATGGCCAAGCGCGAGCGGCTCAACGAGTTAGCTGATGCTTATCCCGTTGCCCTGCCTATCACCCACACCATTGAAGCGGTAAAGACTCACTACCCAAATCTCGATGCGGATATCTCAACCGGTGAATTTGTAGGTCTAGCTGGACGCATTATGTTCTTGCGCAACACCGGAAAACTCTGCTTTGCAACTTTGCAGTCGGGAACCGGCGAGCGAATCCAAGCGATGATTTCGCTGGACAAGGTTGGCGAAGAGCAGCTTGAGCTATGGAAAGAGCTGGTCGATCTCGGTGACCACGTGTTTGTTCACGGTGAGGTGATTACCAGTAAGCGCGGAGAGCTTTCGGTTTTAGCAAGTGAGTGGAAGATGGCTGCAAAGACGCTTCGTCCGATGCCAAATCTTCACAACGATTTGGAAGAAGAGTTCCGGGTTCGTCACCGCTATATCGATTTGATTGTTCGAGACCGCGCACGCGAGGTTGTGAAGATTCGCTCCGAGGTGATGCAGTCACTGCGCAATACATTCGCAGGCCACGCATTCACCGAGATTGAAACCCCAATGCTGCAGGTTATGCATGGTGGCGCTTCAGCAAGACCATTCAAGACTCACTCCAACGCATTTGACACAGAGCTTTTCCTGCGCATTGCCCCTGAGCTTTTCCTAAAGCGAGCGGTGGTCGGAGGACTAGAGCGAGTTTTCGAAATTAACCGCAACTTCCGCAACGAGGGAGCAGACAGAACTCACTCACCAGAGTTTGCAATGCTGGAGGCATACGAGGCCTACGGCGATTACAACTCAATGATGGTTTTGACTCAAGAGTTGATTCAGAACGCCGCGATGGATGTCTTTGGCACACACCAGGTGACACTTGAGGGCGGCGAGATAAATGACCTTGGCGGCAATTGGGATCGCATCTCGCTGTTTGGATCTTTGTCTGAAGCCGTTGGTGAGGAAATTACATCCGAGACTCCAATTGCGCAGCTGAAGAAGATTGCCGACAAGGTTGAGATTGAAATTGACCACCCGCTTCACGGAAAGTATGTCGAAGAGCTTTGGGAACATTTTGTAAAACCAAATCTTTCCAAGCCAACCTTCGTGCTTGATTTCCCGGTTGATACTTCGCCACTAACTCGCGATCACAGATCAGAGCGAGGCGTTGTTGAGAAGTTTGATTTGTATGTAAGAGGGTTTGAGCAGGCAACCGGTTATTCAGAGCTTGTAGACCCAGTAGTCCAGCGCGAGCGTTTCATCAAGCAGGCAGAGCTTGCCGCTAAGGGTGATCCGGAAGCAATGCGCCTAGACGAAGAGTTCCTAAAGGCCCTTGAGTTTGGAATGCCACCAAGCGGTGGTATGGGTATGGGAATTGACCGACTGCTGATGTCTTTGACGGGCCTTGGTATTCGGGAAACTATTTTGTTCCCACTGGTTAAGTAGTGTCATGACTGGAAATCTTCTCGTAGACGCCCTAATTTCCCTTATTCCACCTGCCCTGGTGGGGGTGCTGTTTTGGGTGATGATGCGCTCGATTTTGAGAGCTGACCAGAAAGAACGTGACACCTACGCCCAGATTGAGGCTGAAGAGCGCGCAAAGCGAGCTAACGCCTTGGGCGAACAGCCCTAGTTTCCACCAGCTGCGAGATTTAGCATCTTCCTAAGAAGTTTGGGAGGTGCCAACTTGTTCGAAAAATTTACCGACAAGGCCCGCAGAGTAGTCGTGCTCGCTCAGGAAGAGGCGAAGCTACTTAATCACAACTACATCGGTACCGAGCACATCCTGCTTGGTCTGATTCACGAGGGTGAAGGCGTTGCAGCCAAGGCGCTAGAGGCGCTTGGAATTAATCTCGAGCAGGTTCGCGAGCAGGTTCAGGACATCATTGGTCAGGGTCAGCAGGCACCAAGTGGACACATTCCATTTACTCCACGCGCAAAGAAAGTTTTAGAGCTATCGCTTCGTGAAGCACTGCAGCTCGGTCACAGCTATATCGGAACAGAACACCTTCTGCTTGGACTTATCCGAGAAGGCGAGGGAGTTGCTGCGCAGGTTCTAACAAAACTCGGAGCAGACACCAACAAGGTTCGTCAGCAGGTAATTCAGCTGCTCTCCGGTTACCAGGGCAAGGAAACCGTTTCGGTTGGTGGAGAAGTTAATCCTCCGCAAAAAGGATCTCAGGTGCTTGACCAATACGGTCGCAACCTAACTCAAGCAGCAGCTGAGGGAAAGCTTGATCCGGTCGTTGGCAGAGAGCGCGAAATTGAAAGAGTTATGCAGATTCTTTCTCGCCGCACCAAAAACAATCCAATTCTGATTGGTGAACCAGGTGTTGGAAAGACTGCGGTGGTGGAAGGTCTTGCCCAGGCAATTGTTTCTGGAAGTGTGCCAGAGACGCTGCGCGGAAAACAGCTTTACACCCTAGACATGGGAAGTTTGATTGCGGGCTCTCGTTACCGCGGTGACTTTGAAGAAAGACTAAAGAAGGTAACCAAAGAGATTCGCACCCGTGGCGACATCATCACTTTCATTGATGAGATTCACACACTTGTCGGTGCAGGTGCTGCAGAGGGTGCCATCGATGCAGCTTCAATTTTGAAGCCAATGCTTGCCCGCGGAGAACTCCAGACAATTGGTGCGACAACTCTGGATGAATACCGCAAGCACTTTGAAAAAGATGCCGCGCTAGTTCGCCGATTCCAGTCGGTGCAGGTAGCAGAGCCTACCCCTGCGATGGCGATCAACATCCTCAAGGGATTGCGCGATCGCTACGAGGCACACCACAAGGTTTCGATCACCGATGGCGCGATTGTCGCAGCGGTTGCGATGAGCGACCGCTACGTGACCGATCGCTTCTTGCCAGACAAGGCAATTGACTTAATCGATGAGGCGGGTGCGAGACTGCGCCTTAGCTTCCTTTCTTCGCCACCAGAGCTGAAGGAAATGGAAGACAAGGTTGCAGCTGTCAAGGCCGCTAAGGAAAAGGCAATTGCAGATCAAGATTTTGAACTGGCTGCCTCTAAGCGCGATGAGGAAAAGAAGCTCACCGCTGAAAAGATGAAGCTCGAGAAGCAGTTCCGCGAGGGCAATGTCAAAGAAACGGGAATTGTTGATGAAGGTTTGATTGCTGAAGTTCTCGCGCAAGCAACCGGTATCCCGGTTTTCAAGCTAAGCGAAGAAGAGGGTGCGAAGCTGGTCTTCATGGAGCAAGAGCTTCACAAGCGCGTTATTGGTCAGGAAGCTGCAATTGCTGCGCTATCGAAGACCATTCGTCGTCAGCGTGCGGGTCTGAAAGATCCAAAGCGTCCATCCGGATCCTTTATCTTTGCTGGTCCAACCGGGGTTGGAAAGACCGAGCTGGCTAAGGCACTAGCGGAGTTCTTGTTTGATGACGAGAACGCATTGATCTCGCTTGATATGAGCGAGTATGGCGAGAAGCACACTGTCTCCAGATTGTTTGGAGCGCCTCCGGGATTCGTTGGTTATGACGAGGGCGGACAGCTAACAGAGAAGGTTCGTCGTAAGCCATTCTCGGTTGTGCTGTTTGATGAGATTGAAAAGGCACACCCTGACATCTTCAACTCGCTGCTGCAGATTCTGGAAGAGGGTCGCCTAACCGATGGTCAGGGCCGCGTGGTGGACTTCAAGAACACAATCATCATTATGACCACTAACTTGGGAACTCGAGAAATTGCTCGTGGTGCTCTTGGCTTCTCACTAGAGGGCGACAGCCAGAACGACTATGACCAAATGAAGTCGAAGGTTAATGAAGAGCTGAAGAAGAACTTCAAGCCAGAGTTCCTAAACCGTGTGGACGAGACAATCGTCTTCCCACAGCTAACTCGCGACGAGTTGATGCAGATTGTGGACTTGTTCATCAAACGCCTACAGGATCGCCTAGATGAGCGCGACCTGAAGCTGGTTGTTACCACCTCGGCTAAGGAGCGACTAATCGAGCTAGGTTACGAGCCAGCGCTGGGCGCTAGACCGCTGCGCCGAACGGTGCAGCGTGAAATTGAAGATGCAATTTCTGAGCGCATCTTGACCGGCACAATCCAGAACGCTCAAGACATCATGGTTGATTACGTTGGCTCCGAGTTTGTGTTTGTTGCTTCATCGCGCGAGACAGAGGCGGTTAGTTAGTCCTTGGCTGAGATTCAGCGCTACAAAGTAATCGAATCTCATCGAGGGTTCGAGATAAGGGACTACGAACCGCACACTCTTGTCACTAAACCGATGGCCGGCAGTATGGGTTCTGCTAGCTACAGCGCGTTTGGCTATCTCGCAGGTTACATCGGCGGAGAAAACGAAGCTCGTCAGCAAATCGCCATGACCGCACCGGTTTTACAAAAAAGAAGTGGCGATGGCTTCGATGTTTCCTTCGTCATGCCGCACGATTTGAAAGATGCCCCAAATCCAGTTCGTCCGGGAATGAGCGTCCAGAAAATGGCTGGTGGCTTGGTGGCTGCCAAACGCTTTAGTGGCGCTGCAACCGATCGGCTGTTTGAATCAAAAGCGCAGGCGCTTCTATCGGAGCTTGCGGCTGCCGGCTTTGAGCCGGTTGGTGAAGTGCAATACGCCCGCTACAACGGACCGTGGACTCCGCCGGTTCTTCGAAGAAATGAAGTGCTGGTAGCAATCAAGCGCAAGTGAGGCAATAATTAGCGGATGCTTTCCGTTCGTCCTGCCAACACCTCAGACGTTGCCAAGATTCGTCAATTAGCCGCTCCACTGGTTGAGCAGCGAGTGCTACTTGGCAAAGAGCTGGTCGAGCTCTATGAATCAATCCAAGAATTTGTAGTTGCGGAACTTGATGGTGAGCTGGTTGGTTTTGGCGCTCTGCACGTGATGTGGGAAGACCTAGCGGAAGTTAGAACCCTAGCTGTTTCCACCAATGCTCAGCGACGTGGAGTTGGTGCAGCTATTTTGCGAGAGCTCCTAGAGCGAGCTCGGGTGCTTGGAGTTCATCGGGTGTTTTGCCTAACTTTTGAAACTAAGTTCTTTGCATCTCACGGCTTTGAGGAAATCTCAGATGTTCCGGTAGATGCAGCTACCTATGCCGAGCTGGTCAGATCCCATGACGCTGGTGTCGCAGAATTCCTTGATTTGGCCAGAGTTAAGCAGAACACGCTTGGCAACACCAGGATGTTGAAAAAGCTCTAGCTAGATTATCTGTGTGCCAACCCAGCAGCAGATCTTCCGACGCAGACGAGCCCTCGCCGTTGCAGTCCTAGCTGTTTTGGTGACAGTGATTTGGGGACTACCACAGCTATTCAATGGCCCATCCGCATCAGATGTAATTGATTCTGATCAAACCTCGATGGATGTTTCAAATCTGGAAGATTGTGCGCCGGGGGTAGTTTCAGTTGAAGTGATGGTTGGAAAGATTGTTCAAACCAATGATGATGGCACTCAAACTAAAGAAGTTTTGACAAATTTTGATTCGAGCACACTTCCAGCCCTTTGGTATCAGATAACCAACAAGGGAAGCGTTGATTGCAAATTCAACGTTGGACCCAGAGTCACCTTCTACACAATTTCTTCCGGCGATCAGACCTATTGGTCATCCAAGGATTGCAACCGCGAAGGTCTGCAAGACACAATTGTTGAACTAAAGGCAAACCAAACGCTTGAAGCCATTGCTAGTGAGTGGGAGAGATCGTATTCCTCTGAGACTGGTTGCGGCGTGGAGGGCAACGACACCGTTCCTGCGGCAGGCGCCACCTACAAAATCAGAGTTGAAGTAAGCGGCGTTTTGTCAGAAGAAAAACGTTTTGTCTTGAACTAATCACTGCCTCAAAATAGATATACCTAAGCCAGGGGAGTAGCTGTGAGAAAACATTCTCAGGAGTTCTGGCTTGTTTTGATGGTCTCACTCGGGGCTAGCGCTATTTACTCCCTACTGAGTCTGCTTCGAAAACTCACCAGTGAAGAGGGCTTGGCTGGTTCAACCGCAACCATTAATCGTCCACTGGCAGATGCACCTTGGCTTGATTTCATCTCCCAACTCGCGGGGATCACACTGAGTTTGGTGCCAGTGCTGCTC
>JBMSYD010000018.1:0-17563 GCA_049426345.1 Aquiluna sp. | reverse complement strand
GATAGTGGCACCTTCTCAGGCAGCCAGAAGTTCTGAGTCAGTCTGTTCCAGACGTCTAGGTCAACCGGGTCCTCAATCTTGTTCCAGTTGATGGGACGGGTAATTAGCTTGGTCTTTTCCATAATCGTTATCCCTTATTTCCTAGAGCATGCAGCTTACGCAGTTTTCGACCTCGGTGCCCTCAAGAGCAGCCTGTCGAATACGAATGTAATAAATGGTCTTGATGCCCTTGCGCCAAGCGTAGATCTGAGCGCGGTTGACATCACGGGTGGTGGCGGTGTCCTTGAAGAACAGGGTTAGCGACAGTCCCTGGTCGACGTGCTGGGTGGCAGCGGCGTAGGTGTCGATGATCTTCTCAGGTCCTACCTCGTAGGCGTCCTCGTAGTACTCCCAGGTCTCTTCCGATAGGAATGGGGCTGGGTAGTAAACGCGGCCAAGCTTTCCTTCTTTTCTAACCTCAATGCGAGATGCGATTGGGTGAATAGAAGAGGTGGAGTTGTTGATGTAGCTGATCGAACCGGTTGGTGGAACAGCCTGCAGGTTCTGGTTGTAGATACCGTGCTTCATCACAGACTCTTTTAGGCGCTTCCAGTCTTCCTGGGTTGGGATGTGGATGCCGCTCTTATCAAACAGCTCCTTCACCTTCTGAGTTGCTGGAACCCAAGCCTGGTTTACGTACTTGTCGAAGTATTCACCGCTTGCATACTTTGAGTTCTCAAAGTTGTCGAAGGTGCTCTTGCGCTCAATTGCAATCTTGTTGGAAGCTGCGATGGCGTGGTAGTTCACGGTGTAGAAGTAGATGTTGGTGAAATCTAGTCCTTCTTCTGAACCGTAGTGAATTCGCTCTCTGGCTAGGTAGCCGTGGAGGTTCATCTGACCAAGTCCAATTGCGTGTGACTTGCGGTTCCCATCGGAGATCGAGCGAACGCTTTCAATGTTGGACTGGTCGCTCACTGCGGTTAGTGCGCGAATTGAAGTCTCGATGGTCATTCCGAAGTCTGGTCCATCCATGGCAGCTGCAATGTTTAGTGAACCTAGGTTGCAGGAGATGTCCTTACCGATCTGGTCATAGGAAAGATCCATGTTGTAGGTGGTTGGGGTGTTCACCTGCAGAATCTCAGAGCAGAGGTTTGACATGTTGATGCGGCCCTGGATTGGGTTTTCTTTGTTGACGGTGTCCTCATACATTACGTATGGGTAGCCGGACTCAAACTGCAACTCTGCAATCTTCTCGAATAGTTCACGTGCCTTGATTTTGCTCTTGCGAATGCGAGGGTCATCTACCATCTCGTGGTACTTCTCAGTGACAGAGATGTCGCTGAATGGAACACCGTAAACGCGCTCGACATCGTATGGCGAGAACAGATACATGTCCTCGTTGTCTTTGGCGAGGTGCATGGTGATGTCTGGCACAACCACACCAATTGAGAGGGTCTTGATTCTGATCTTCTCGTCAGCGTTTTCACGCTTGGTGTCCAAAAATCGCATGATGTCTGGGTGGTGAGCGTTTAGGTAAACAGCACCGGCACCCTGACGAGCTCCCAGCTGGTTGGCATAGGAGAAGCTGTCTTCTAGCAGCTTCATTACTGGGATGATTCCCGATGACTGGCCCTCAATCTTCTTGATTGGAGCGCCGTATTCACGGATGTTGGTTAGAGATAGTGCAACACCGCCACCGCGCTTGGATAGCTGCAGAGCGGAGTTGATACCGCGAGCGATTGACTCCATGTTGTCTTCGATGCGAAGCAGGAAGCAGGAGACGAACTCGCCACGCTGCTTCTTACCGCAGTTTAGGAAGGTTGGGGTGGCTGGCTGGAAGCGGCCAGAGATGATCTCTTCGACTAGGTGAATTGCGCGGTCCTCGTCGCCCTCGGCAAGGGTTAGGGCAACCATGACAACGCGGTCTTCAAATCGCTCTAGGTAGCGAGCACCATCGAAGGTCTTTAGCGCATAGCCGGTGTAGAACTTGTAGGCACCCATGAAGGCTTCGAAGCGGAACTTCTTGGAGTAGGCAAGGTCGTTTAGCTTGGTGATGAACTCAAAGGAGTACTGGTCCAGGATGGACTTTTCGTAGTATTCGTTCTCAACCAGGTAGTCCAGTCTCTCTTGCAGGCTGTGGAAGAAGACAGTGTTCTGGTTTACGTGGTCAAGGAAGTACTTTCTAACAGCTAACTTGTCTTTCTCAAGCTGCAGCTTCTGATCATCACCCCATAGGTTGATCATCGCGTTTAGATCTTGATAGCTCAGTGCGGATTCAACTCCGCGAGCGCCGATGAGGTTTCCCTTATCGTCTGTTAGTTCGACAATTGAGTTTGCCACAGCCTTGCCAGCCTTTCCTTGACTTCGTTTACATCTTCTGGTGTGCCAGTTATTTCAAAGCGGTATAGCACTGGCACCCCAAGCTTGTCGGCAACGATGTCGCCAGCTCGGCAGAAGTGATCACCAAAATTGGTGTTCCCTCCGGCTATTACAGCTTTAATGTGTTTCCGGTTTTCCGGGTTGTTCAAAAACTTTATGACCTGTTTTGGAACCGTTCCGCCTTCGTTGCCACCACCATATGTGGGGACCACTAAAACAGAATCCTGAGAATGAACAAACTCAGCTGCGTCTTCCGTTTTGAGCGGAATGCGTACTGTCTTGACGCCTAGTTTGTCCACAAAGCGCTTGGTGTTTTCAGAGACGCTCGAGAAGTAAACAACATCGAACATCTCATCACCTGCACTAGGCGGAGAGAGCTTGGATTTTGTCCATGCGGAAGCCGGACCAGTGCTCGTCTCCTGCAACAACTACTGGGGCAGCGGTGTAACCCATGGTCTTGACCATTTCTAGAGCCACCGGATCTTGGCTCATGTCGACCTCTTGATAGTCGATCTGATTGCGCTGCAGCATGCGCTTAGTGCTGTCGCACTGCACGCAGGCAGGCAGTGTATAAACGGTCACCGCCATTGGTTACCTCCCCATTTCTGTGGCCCGAAAGGGCCAAATTGAGCCAATTTTTAGAAAATTTTCCGTTAATTCGGATTTCTGACTATAGCAGCAAACCACTACATCTTGTGTCGAATCTTGAAAAAAGTCTGTTATTTAGTTGTTTTCCCGAACACTAAACTACAACTTGAACTTTAGGCACCATTGCTCTCCCGCGTGTCGGGGGAAGTTTCCGGAAAACCCAAAATGTTATTTCTACAAGTTGTAGAATCAATGTTTGAGGCTCAGAAATTATGCGCCCTACCACCGACAAGAACGGAATGAAATGCGGAAGATCGCAGTACTTCTTTTAACACTCCCTATCCTGGCTGGCTGCGCCAGCACCCCTGCCGTCACAGCGGCTGATCTATGGGTCAAATCAGGCGAAATGAGCACCCAGGGCGGCATGACGGCTGTCTATGGCACCCTGACCAACAACTCCTCCCAGGACGTGGTTTTGGTGGGTGGCCAGACCGAGATTGCCGGGGTCGTGGAGGTCCACGAAATGGCCATGGTGGATGGCGAAATGGTCATGCAGCCAATTGATGGGGGACTCGTAATCCCAGCTGGCCAGTCGGTGGTCTTGGAGCCAGGTGGCAACCACCTGATGCTGATGATGCTCACTTCTGACCTGGTCGCAGGGCAGGAGATATCGGTTACCTTTGATTTTGACGGCGCTGACGATTTAACAGTTGGCGGAATTGTCGCAAAACCTGCTGAGGGTGGTGACGAGGAATACCACTCCGGCGAAGATCACAACATGGATAACTAGTTGGTAACACGCAGAGGATTTCTTACTGGCACCACCGCTGCAGCGGCGCTCGCTGCAGTCGGTGGTGTTGGTGTTGGTGCGGCGGGTGCTAGCGCATTCGCAAGCAGCAATCTTGATTCCTTTGCAGCAAAGCGGTCAATTGATTTCTTTGGAAAACACCAAATGGGAATCGATGAACCGCTGCAGGCAGTCACCAGCTTCTTAGCATTTGATATCAAGCCTGAGCTAACTCGCGAGGCGATGCTTCGCTGGATGAAACTTCTCACCGATGACATCGCTCGGCTCGCGGCCGCCGCGCCAGTCCTTGCCGATCCTTCGCCTCAGTTGATGGTCGGCCCTTCTCGCTTTAGCGCCTATGTTGGTTTTGGCTATTCACTATTTGAAAAACTTTCTTTAGAAAGCCAGTTGCCAATTGGTTTTTCTCCTCTTCCTGCATTCAAAGTTGATCAGCTGCGAGAAGAGTTCTCCGGCGGAGATGTTTTGATTCACGTGGCAGCAGATGATCCGGTCGTGCTTGCCCACGGCACTAGAGCCTTGGTTCGCGACTCCATGCCATTTGCTTCGGTTAGATGGGTGCAGTCAGGCTTTGGTCATTCGCCAGGAGTTGTTCCAGCCGGTGTTACCCATCGAAACCTAATGGGTCAGGTTGATGGCACAGCTAATCCATCGCTTGGAAGCGAAGACTTTGCGAATGTCGTTTGGGTTGATCAGGGACCAACTTGGATTCAAGGCGGAACGCTATTGGTATTTAGAAGAATCGCGATGGAACTGGACTCTTGGGATCAGCTTGGAACACCAGCCAAAGAAGAGGTGATTGGTCGCACGCTTGATAACGGAGCTCCGCTGACGGGAACCAATGAGAGCGATCTGCCAGATCTGGCAGCTAGGCATCCAAATGGACTAAAGGTCATTCCAGACTTTGCTCACATTCGCCGGGCAGCTCCGGTTGGAGGAGAGAGAATCTTCCGCAGACCCTTTTCCTATTCGGCAGGTCTGGCAGCTAATGGTGCACCAGATGTTGGACTGCTTTGGACCGCTTATCAAAAAGACATCAGTAAACAATTTGTTCCGATTCAGTCGCGCCTGGATGAGCTAGACCTACTAAACCGCTGGACCACACCAATCGGCTCTGGGGTTTATGCAATTCCTGCTGGTGTCAGCGCGGGCGAGATTATCGGTCAACAGCTATTCTCTTAGGGTGCCGCAATCCACTTCACTGCCTAAGCGCGGCACGGTCGTAGACTCCGGCGAACAACTCTCCAAAAAACTTCTTCTTGCCTATGTAGTTTTGCTCGCCTTGGCGATGTCTCTAATCCCCTTCACCATCGATCCCTATCTGCCAGCCTTTCCTGCGATTGGACAGTTCTTTGGTGTGACAAACGGTGTCGTGCAGGCATCCTTCACTGGTGTGACGCTCGGACTTGCGCTGGGTCAGCTGGTGCTCGGTCCACTCTCGGATGCGTTTGGCAGAAGACCACTGATGCTGATGGCAATCGCCGGCTACGTCGTTGCTATTGCACTTGCGTTCCTGGCTCCAAGCATCGAGCTGTTTATTGCAGCCAGATTTTTGATGGGTTTCTTTTCCGCAGGTGCTGATGTCATCGGAAGAGCAATCATTCGCGATCTGTATCGCGGGCAGGCAATGCAGCGGCTTTTGGCGAAGACCTATTTGATTCAGTCGATTGCTCCAATTGCAGGACCAATCGTTGGGTCTCAGATCAGCAACTCCTTTGGCTGGCAGGCAATCTTGCTGGTGTTTGGTCTTATCTCTCTTGGGCTTCTTATTCTTTTGAATTTCATTTTGTTTGAGACTTTGCCAGTTGCGAGAAGAAGAAGCAGCACCCCGATTGGCTTGGCCAGGGGTTATCTGAATGTCATGCGCGATCGGGTTTTGATTGGTCTGATGTTTTATGCCGCGATGCAGCTCAGTGCACTGTTTTTGTATCTTAACTTCACACCCTTTATCTACCAGCAGGCATTTGGAATTTCACAAACCGATTACGGAGTCTGGCTCGCGCTCAATGGCGCGGCCTCCTATATCGGAGTCCAGGCCGGGTCCTATTTATCTAGGTTCATAAAGGGTCAGTATCTTTTGGCAGTTACCGCTGTGATTGGCGTGGTAGTCGGGCTGGGGCTTTATCTAAATGCCGGGGGAGAGTTCTGGATTACCCAGGCGATGTTCTTTACTGAGCTATTTATATTTGGCTTTGCCATCACCATCATTCCAACCATTGCGCTTTATAACCATGGCAGTGAAGCGGGAACAGCTTCGTCTTTGATGGGTGTATTTAATTTCACCTTCACTACCGTCCTTTCCTTCTTCTACTTCCTGATCAGCTCGGCCGACACTGCCCAGGTTGGAATTGTTATTGGAACTCTGTTCGGGCTGTCGCTAGTGTCATTGATTGTGATTAGTAGACCTTGGCTCATTCCAGATCTCAGGAAGCCCGATGCCCTTTAGAGCGTGGCAAGAGAGCGATGTTGCTCAGATTGTGAAGATGTGCAACGCGCATGACTCAGCAATTGATTCAGAGTTTGAAGATTCCAGCGAAGAAGAAATCCGTCAAGAGCTCACCGGTTTCTATGACGAGGTGTTCGCCGAAGTCTACGAAGAAGACGGAGTAATCACTGATCTTGTTTCCGCGCAGGTTGATAAGAAGCGAAAGCGCGTTGAGATAGACGTCTTTGGTCTTCCAGAAAAACACAACTACGACCGCAGTATGCAGCATGCTCTGAGCTGGATTAAGCAGAACTATCCCGACTACGAGGTCAGATCTCACTGCAACGACAAGGATTTAAAGCTTCGCAAGGCAATCACAGACGCTGGTCTTCACCTGGTTCGCAAGTACTGGACTATGCGCAATTACCAGCCAGATGCTAAATATCCAAAGCTTCCAAGCAACGTTAAAATCCGCCGGGCCGACTTCGAGGGCGAGAAGGCAACCTGGCACTTTTTATTGATGGACTCTTTTTCTGATCACTACGGATTTCAAAAGAAGGCCTTTCACGACTGGCTGAGCAAGCAAGAAGAAATGCCGCTGCAGGATGAGAATGGTGTTTTCTTCCTGGAGGAAAACGGACTGCCGGTTGGCTTTTTGGTCTGCACCAACCACCGCGCTGAAAACCAAGGCGGCTTTATCGACAAACTTGGTGTTCGAAAGAACTTCCGCGGACGCGGCTATGGCGAGATGCTGTTGAAGTGGGGATGCGCCTACTCAGTTGAGCGCGGATTCAAAGACGTTGCGCTTGGTGTTGACACCGGCAATGAAACTGGCGCGGTTGCTCTTTATGAAAAATCAGGATTCAAATCAAGCAACGTCTGGCTTGCTTTTTCCGACTCTGAATAAGGGTTTGCCCTGGGTTAGGTAAGCGCCTAGTAGCACTACCAGGCCACCAACCGGTTCATACCAGTGCAGCGGTTCTCCCAGAAGCAGAATTCCCCAAACCGTTGCAATTACCGGATTGGTATAGGTAACTGTGTTGGCAACCGCACTGCCAGCTGCGGCAACAATCTGATGAAAGAGCCAGTAGGCGATTCCAGTTCCAAATGCTCCTAGTAGCAACAGGGAGATCAGTGAATCGAGTTTTGGAACCGCTGTGAAAAGTGGCCCAGTTAGCACATAGAACGGCAATAAAGACAACGCGCTTGTCAGCACCTGCACACCCGCCACCGAGGTCGGCGGAAGATTCATCGGGGTCACGTTTTTGCGAATGTAAGGAGCACCAATTCCATAGGAAGCACTTGCCACTAGCAGCGCACCAATGGAAAGCAGATCATTTTCTCCAAAGCCCTGCCAGATTCCCAAGGTAATTCCAACGCCAATTAGGCCAATCAGCAGACCAAAGATTGCGATCAGATTTGGCTTTTGTGCCTTGAATAAAAAGAGAATTGAAAGCAGCGTAAAAACGGGAGTAGTTGCGTTGATGATTGCAGCCAGGATGCTGGTGGTTTGCTGCTGGGCATAGGCATAGAGAGCAAATGGCAAAGCGGACATGAACAGCCCGCCAATCCAGATGTGCAACCACTGCTCGCGCTTTTTGGGAAGCGCATTTTTCAGTATCAGCGCAATCGATATCATCGTTATCGCACCCAGCAGCGACCGCCAAAATGCAACGCCAAGTGCGGTAGTGAAGCGAAGCGAAAGCTCGATGAAGTAAAAGCTGGAACCCCAAATCAGGGCCATCGGTATGAACTTGAAGATCCAGCTGCGCAAGAAGTTGCCTAGTCAGTTTTCACTTCAGTGCGGTCCTGTGACCACTTGGTGTGGAAGGTTCCCGGCTGATCAACTCGCTGGTAGGTGTGTGCTCCAAAGAAGTCGCGCTGTCCCTGCACGAGTGCCGCTGGCAATCGCTCAGCCCTGAGGCCGTCGTAGTAGCTCAGTGACGAGGAGAAGGCTGGGGCTGGAATGCCGCTGAGGGCTGCCATTGCTACGACTTCGCGCCAAGCGCTGAGGGAAGAATCAATTGCTTTGAGGAAGTAGTCATCAAATAGCAGCGACAAAAGATTTGGGTTTTTGCGATAGGCATCGGTAATGCGGTTTAGGAACTGAGCTCGAATGATGCAGCCACCGCGCCAGATTCTTGCCACCTCCCCGAGGTTAATGTCCCAGTTGAATTCTTTAGCGCCAGCTCGGATTGCATCGAAGCCTTGCGCATAGGCAATGATCTTTGATGCATAGAGGGCTTTTCTCACAGACTCGATGAATGCAGCCTTGTCGGTTACGTTCCAGCTCTGATTGTTTGCAGGAAGCTGCGGCTTTCCTTTTCGCTGCTCGGACTGCGATGAAAGAGATCTTGCAAAAACAGCTTCAGCAATTCCCGAAACAGGAACGCCAAGATTCAGTGCGGTCTGAACTGTCCAAACTCCAGTTCCCTTGCTGCCTGCCGCATCCACCACAACATCAACAAATGGCTTGCCGGTTTTCGCATCGGTTTGCTTTAGAACTTCCGCGGTGATCTCGATCAGGTAGCTCTCAAGCTCACCTGAGTTCCACTCAGTGAAAATGTCTGCAATTTCTTTTGGTGAGAATCCACCGCTTTGGCGCAACAAGTCGTAGCTCTCAGCGATGAGCTGCATGTCGGCGTATTCGATGCCGTTGTGGATCATCTTTACAAAGTGACCTGCACCATCTGAACCGATGTGGGTTACACACGGCTCACCCTCTGCAATCGCAGAGATGGATTCAAGAATTGGGCCAAGGGTTTTATAGGCCTCTTTGGTTCCACCGGGCATGATCGAAGGACCCTTGAGGGCACCCTCTTCACCTCCGGAGATTCCAGCACCAACAAAGTGAATTCCCTTTGCTGACACTTCTTTTTCTCTGCGGATGGTGTCGGTGTAAAGAGCATTGCCACCATCCACGATGATGTCGCCCGGTTCAAATCTGTCAGCTAGCTGCTGGATTACAGCATCGGTGCCGGCTCCCGCCTGCACCATGATGATGGCGGTTCGGGGCTTGCTCAAACTGCTAACGAATTCATCGATTGTTTCTGAGGCTAGGAAATTTGCTTCTGGGTGCTCTGATGTGAGCAGCTGAGTCTTATCGAATGAGCGGTTATAGATAGCAACTCGGTTACCCGCTCTGGAGGCGAGGTTGCGAGCAAGATTGGATCCCATGACGGCCAGACCGACTACGCCAATATTTGCTTTTTCGGACATTTCAATCCTTGTGGGTTAGCTGGGTCGCGCGTCTTCGGGCGGAATTAGCTCTAGGTTAGCTCAAAAATCTAGCCAGGGCGCCTGCCCCGCATTGGCGGTACCCTTGAGATATGGCCCGCAGCGTATATGTCGCATCAGTTGAGGGCCACACCGCAAAATCTGTTCTAGCCCTTGGCATGATTCAGGCCCTGCGCGGCGACAATCTCAAAGTCGGTGTTTTTCGCTCAGTCACCCCAGATGCTGAAAATGACCACGTTCTAAAGCTTTTGATCGGTCAGCTTGACGGGGACATCTCTTATGAGGACTCAATTGGTGTCTCCTATAAAGAGGTGCACGAATCTCCCGAGAGAGCTTTGGCCAAAATAGTTACTCGCTACCGAGCACAAGCTAAAAAATTTGATGCGATGGTGATCGTTGGCTCTGACTACAAAGATGTGGTTGGAACAACCGAGCTTTCGTTTAATGCGAAAGTCGCGGCCAACATTGCAGCACCTGTAGTGATGGTCCTTTCAGGGCGCCAGGCCTACTCAACCTCTGAACACCTAGGTCAAGCACCGGCTCGAAGCGTGAGTGAACTTTCACAGATGGCAGAGCTGTCACTGGCTGAGCTGACCAGCGAAAATGCGCAGCTACTTGCAATCGCTGTGAACAGAGCAGAGCCGGTTGACTCGCAAGCGATTCACGACTCGCTCAAGTCGCTCGTTTCACCGCAAACCCCAATCTGGGTTTTGCCAGAAGACAAACTGCTAGTTGCTCCCAGACTTCGCCAGATTCAGCAGGCTGTGAATGGAAAATTACTTTTTGGTGAGCCGGCCAGATTAGAAACAGAAACGCTTGATGTTGTGGTGGCTGCAATGAGCGCAGAGCATGTTTTAGAAAGACTCAAAGATCGTGCCGTGGTTGTAACACCCGGCGATCGCACCGACGTCATCGTGCCTTTGATAATGGCTGATCAAGCAGAAACTTTTCCGACCATTGCCGGAATTATTCTCAATGGCGGTTTTGAATTACCGGAAGAGATTCAAAAACTTATCAAAGGCATGAATGCTTCCATCCCCATCATTACTTGCGAAGCGGGATCATTTGACACCACCATGCAGGTCGTGAAAACCAGAGCCCTGCTAACTGCCGATGACAAGGTAAAGCTGGCGAGAGCAACCGGACTTCTCACTAAGAGCGTTGACCTTCTGCAAGTTGCTAGGACTATCGCGTCAGCTGAGGTAAAAACCGTCACCCCTTTGATGTTCGAGCAGCAGCTGATTGAAAGAGCGAGCAGGGTAAAAAAGAAGATTGTCCTGCCCGAGGGTCAGGACGACCGTATCCTGCAGGCAGCTTCCGAGGTGTTAGCCAAGGGAATTGCAGACCTAATCATCTTGGGCAACCCAGCCAAGCTAGCCGAGCGGGCTAAGCAGCTCGGAGTTGATATCAGCCAGGCAGAGCTGATGGAGATAGCAGGTTCTAAGTACATGGGGCAGTGCGTGGCGGAATATGTGAAGCTGCGCTCACACAAAGGCGTAACGGAAGAGATTGCTAAAGAGAAGATGCTGGATGCTTCTTACTTCGGAACCATGCTGGTTCAGCTTGGAGTAGCTGACGGAATGGTGTCAGGAGCGATGAACACCACCGCTCACACCATCACACCTGCCTTTGAGTTTGTGAAAACCAAAGAAGGCGTCAGTTCAGTCTCGAGTGTCTTTCTAATGGCTTTGAAAGACCGAGTGGTTGTTTACGGTGACTGCGCTGTAATACCGGAGCCAACCGAAGAGCAACTAGCTGACATTGCAATTTCCTCCGCTCAAACAGCAGCGGCGTTTGGAATTGAACCAAGAGTTGCGATGCTTTCCTATTCAACTGGCGAGTCAGGGAGCGGCGCTGAAGTTGATAAGGTTCGAAAAGCAACCGAGATTGTCAGAGCAAGAGCTCCTCAGCTGAGCGTCGAAGGACCAATTCAATATGATGCTGCAGTTGATGCAGCAGTTGCAGCAGCCAAGCTCCCTGGCTCAGCTGTTGCTGGCCAGGCGACTGTATTTGTGTTTCCAGATCTAAATACCGGCAATAACACCTACAAAGCAGTTCAGAGAACCTCTGGTGCTCTTGCTATTGGACCTGTGCTGCAGGGCCTTAGAAAGCCCGTCAATGATCTCTCGCGCGGAGCGCTGGTGCCAGACATTGTGAACACCATTGCCATCACAGCAATCCAGGCGGCAGAGCAGTGAAGCCAATCCTTGTCATCAACTCCGGTTCTTCTTCGCTGAAGTATCAGCTAATTGAAGTTTCAAAAGAAGAATCACTTCTGAGCGGAACCATTGAGCGAGTGACAAACCACGAGGCGGCCTTCGAGCAGATGCTGACTGAGATCTCTGCCAGCGGTCTAAACCCCGTTGCAATTGCCCACCGCGTTGTCCATGGCGGAGACAAGTTCTCAGCGCCAGTTTTGATTACGCAAGAGGTTGAGAGCACCATTGAGCAGTTGATTCCACTTGCTCCGCTTCACAACCCCGGAAACCTAGCCGGAATCAAGGCGGGAAGAAAAGCCTTTCCAAATCTGTCGCAGGTGGCAGTTTTTGATACCGCCTTCCACCAAAGCATGCCCGAGAGTTCCTATACCTATGCAATAGATAGGGATTTAGCTAAAAGCCTTGGAATCCGTAAATACGGTTTTCACGGCTCATCCCACTCCTATGTTTCTCGCAAAGCCGCGCAGTTTTTAGAGATTGACCTACAAAGCTTCAACGCAATTGTTTTGCATTTAGGTAATGGTGCCTCGGTTTGTGCAATTAGAGATGGCAAGAGCTTTGACACCTCAATGGGCCTCACACCACTTCCAGGACTCGTGATGGGAACGCGCTCTGGGGATATCGATCCGGGAATCATTTTCTATTTGGTCAGAGAAGGAAAGCTCTCAATCGACCAGGTTGACCAGCTCCTGAACAAAGAGTCGGGTCTAATGGGACTTGCCGGTGAATCAGACTTTAGAGATTTGAGAAAGAGGGCCAACTCTGGAGATGAGATTGCCAAGCTTGCTCTGTCTGTGTTTGTTGAAAGAGCTAAGCAATACCTCGGTGGCTACCTAGCCAGATTGGGAAGAGTTGACGCGGTCATCTTCACCGGCGGAATTGGAGAAAATGACTTTGCCGTTCGCGAGGAGATTTGCCAGGGAATGGAACGTCTCGGAATCTCGGTTGCGAAAGATCTAAATCAGGAGCAGAGTAAGGAAATTAGAAGAGTTTCAACTGGATCGGTAGCGGTCTTAGTGGTTCCAACTAATGAGGAACTAGAGATCGCCACCCAAGCAGCCGGATTGATATAGGAGAGAAATGAACAGCTGGGATATCGGAGCAGATGTTGCAGGTTATGCCTGGAAAGTTGAAAACCCCAGAGCGCAAGTTTTGCTGCAGCACGGCTATGGCGAATACGCGCAGCGCTATGTTGAGCAATACAGCCAGCTGATTCCTAAGCTCAATCAGAACCGAATAGATGTTTATGCAATTGATTTGCCAGGTCACGGAAACACCAAGGGAGCCCGCGGACTGGTTGATCTCAATCAAGCTGTGAAGCTTCACCTTCAAGCAAGAGCGCAACTTTCAACCGATGTGCCAACTGTTTTGTTTGGTCACTCGCTTGGCGGATTGATTACAGCTGGAAGTGTGGTGAGGGACCGCGCGAACATCATCGCCGTGATTCTGAGCTCATCCGCCATGCAGGCTCCATCCAAGCGCTGGGAGAGAGTGCTCGGCACCATCTCGGCTGCCCTCGCACCCGCCGGGCCGATGCCTCTGCCAAGACCTGGCGTCGAAGCTCTCACGAGGGACGAGACACTTCTTCAGACCATCAAGAATGACTCGCAGATGTATACCGGGAAGCCAAAGAACCTGGTGGCCAAGACCGTTCTACAGATCTCTGATGAGGTTTGGGGCAAGGTCTCGGAGTGGAAGGTGCCAACCTTGATATTCCATGGCAATAAGGACACCTCCACCTCACACCTGCAGTCCCAGGCCCTGCACGAGAAGATTTCAAGCCCCGACCGCAAGCTCCTTATCTACCCAGGCGGTTTCCACGAGCTTCTAAATGACCTGGACCACAAAGAGGTCGAGCGGGATGTCTTTGGCTGGCTGCTAGCCCGGGTCTAGAAATAAGGCGTAACAATTTGACAGCCTAGGAAATAGGCTCCAGAATTTACCCCAATGAGTAATCAAGCGGTTGAGACCAGCGCCCTAGTAGGCGCTATGTTCTCCTGCTCGATGTGCATGCGAATGTGCCGCTAATCAACTTCGCTTACTGATTAGCAAATAGGCACCAGCACCCCAACAAACGCACGTGATTCGTGCACAAAAAATTCGCATACACATAAAAAGGACTCAAAATGACAACCACAGCAGTAACCAAGCAAACTGAAGCCAAGGGCTTCGCCCTCTATGTTGGAATCTCAGAAGCTGAAGCTCAGGCCGCAGGCCTATCTCTAGCCGAGATTGCAACCCAGCTCAAAAACAAGCTCGCCGAACTCCTTCCTTCCAATCAGCCAGAAACCTATGCGGCGCTCGCAATTGGACCTGCCAATGTCCAAGGCAGAAACCTCCAATTGACTCGCGTAGCACTGGGAGAGCCCAAAGCAACCGCAGCGGCTAAACCAAAGGCAGATGAAGAAACTCCTGCAAAGGGAGTGGTGGTAGATCTTTCTCGCCGCAGACTCTATGTGGATGGCAGAAATGCTGAGCTCACCTGCAAGGAATTTGAACTGCTTGCCTACCTAATTGAAAACCAAGGCCGCAATGTCACAAGGTCTGAAATCGCATCTATCTCTGATCGCTGCGGAGAGCCAACCCCGAACGATCGAACGATTGATGTGCATGTTCGTCGATTAAGGGCAAAGATTGCAGGCTACGAAGACATAGTTAGAACTGCACGCGGAAGCGGCTATCGCTTCGACAAGCACCCGGATGTGCTGATCGAGCTTTAGCGTCTAGCAACCAGAGCAGCACCGAGCATCGCAAGCACGATGCCCAGCAAAGTGCTGATGGTGACCGCACGGTCTGCAATTGGAACCAGCAGATCTAGCAGCACCGATCCGCTGAGTTGACCAACCAGCATCGCGATTCCCATGCTCAGTGCGCCAATTTTTGGTAGCACTACCACCTGCATAAAAATGAAGATAACGCCAACTACACCACCCAGATAGAGCAGGGGATTGGTTGGCCAGGTTGCTGGAAAGGAAAAGCCTTCAACAGTTAGTAGCGCCAGAGCGATAAAGGCTGTTCCAGCAATGAAGTTAAAGAAGGTAGGAACAATGGCTGATTGTGCCAGCTTTCCAAACAGACCATTCATTGCCTGCTGAAAACCAATTCCTATACCTGCTACAAATGGGAGCAAAATCAATGGCGAGAAGCTGTAGTTTGCTAAATCACTTGCCACCACCAAACCAGAAAGAGCCAACACAGTTCCCGCTAGTCGCGTAAGACCAATCTTTCGCTTGGTCAGACCAAGTAGTCCATTGCCGTCGAGTAGCAGTGCTGAGAGCGCTGATCCAGCAACCACTCCAATCGAAAACAGGGCCACACCTATCAGCCCGGCAACCACGCCCTGCATAATCACGTAAATGCCGCCGAGCATTCCAGCAACACTTAGCCAAATCGGGATAGAAGAGTCTTTGAACTTGGAAACAGTGAGAGAAAGTGCTGCTCGATTTTTTGAACTTGCAAAAGTTGCGACTGAGATTATTACAAGGCCGATAGAAAAAGAAACCAGTGCCGCAAGAATCCCGCTTCCAATTTCTTGACCAAGCCCAGAGTTGACCCTGGCTTGTACAGCCATGAAGCTGCCACCAACTACAGCCGCAAAAATTGCTGGGAGTTTGCCAGTCTGATTCACTCCACGAGCCTAGGGCAGATAGATTGATTGATGTAGAGAGATAGGTAGCTATGTCACCGAAGAAACTTTTTCAAACCTTTGCAGTCGGCGAAGCCATCACCTGGGCACTTCTTATATCAGCTCTGATTGCCCGCGCGCTGGTAGAGGGGTTGGCAATCGCGGTGACTATTGCTGGAACAATCCACGGAGCTATGTTTCTTAGCTACTGCACAACCGCCGTCTTGGTTGGAGTCAACCAGCGCTGGAGCTTTGGCAAGATTGCCGCTGCCGTTAGTTTGGCCATCGTTCCATTTGCAACCGTTCCGTTTGATCGCAGCCTGCTCAAAAAAGGCCGACTAGAAGGAGATTGGCGTACCCAGCCGAGTGACCACCCTTCCGACAAGAGTGTGATTGACCGCCTCTTCCGCTGGTTCATCGCAAGACCGCTGGTTTTGATTTTGACTTTGGTGCTAGCGGTAGCAACCCTGTTCTTTGTTTTGCTGTCCTTGGGCTCCCCCACCACTTGGTTCGACTAGGCAACCGAATCCGTATTTCATAAACCTAATTTCGACGATTTACGCACTTTAAGCCATCTCGATTGGTGCTTTTGCCCTTTTTTAGTGAGAATGGGAGGACAAAGGAGTGCATCGTGTCAGGATTTCCAAACCACGACCCAGCCGGCTGGCGTAAAGCCCCGGCTAGTTATCAACCCCTCGAACCAATTAAGGTCCAAGACCTTCTCGCCCAGGAATGGGAGCGCTTTCTAGCCACCTATCCAAAATCTGGCGAGCACAACACCAGGGCAAAGCGTTCGCTGCCACTGGGTGTGACATCCAGCTTCCAGCACTGGGATCCATACCCAATCACCATCGTCAAGGCGAAGGGTGCATATGCCACCGACGTTGACGGACGAAAGCTTCTCGATCTTTCCATGGGCTTTGGTGCGATGCTGGCCGGTCACCTAAACCCAAAGATTGTGAAAGCTGTCAAGAAGGCGCTGAAGAACACTGGAACTTTGTTTGTTACTCCAGCGGTGATTTCAACTGAAGCGGCCGAGAGATTCCAGAAACGATTCGGCCTCGACATGCTTCGCTTCACCAACTCCGGAACAGAATCAACGATGTATGCAATTCGCATCGCAAAGGCTGTCACCATGAAAAAGGGAATCATCAAGATTGAGGGTGGTTACCACGGCGGATATGATCCACTGCAGGTTTCGGTAAAACCAAAGCTCGAAGTTGTTGGTTCGGTTGAAAAACCAATTCCACAAATTCCATTTGAGGTTGAAGCAGGGGAGATTTACACAGTCTCCTATAACGACCTTGCAAGACTTGAAGAGCTTCTGAAAGATCACGGCAACACAATCGCTGCGCTAATGATGGAGCCAATTATCGAGAATCTTTCAATCATCTTGCCGGACGAGGGTTACCTCAAGCGGGTGAGAGAGCTGTGCGATCAATACAACGTCGCTCTAATTTTCGACGAGGTAAAGACCGGTCTAACTGCTGGTGTTGCCGGAGCGGCCAAGCGAGTCGGAGTTGAACCAGATCTTGTCTGTCTTGCCAAGAGCATTGGCGGTGGATTGCCAGTTGCAGCATTTGGTGGCAAGAAGAAATACATGGATGCTGTTGTTGATGGTCGCATGCCACACTTTGGAACCTATAACGGAAATCCACTGGTTGTAGCAGCAGCTATTGCAATGGACGAGATTGCAACTGAGGAAGAGCTTGCCAGGGCAGAGAAGCTAAACATCGACACCCTCAAGAAGCTAGATGTCATCATCGAGCGCTACCAGCTTCCTGCCCACACCGTTGGGTTTGGTGTGAAGGGTGCTGTGATTTGGAATCCAAAGCCGGTGAGAAACTACCGCGACTTCAAAGCCAACGACTTTGAGGCAGCGGAGCTTTCCTGGCTATGGGGAATCAACCGCGGAGCAATCACCCCACCAGGACTTGATGAGCAGTGGCTAGTTTCCTTTGCCCACAAAGAGAAGGACATGGCCATTTTGGTGAATGCCTTTGAAGAGCTTGGAAAGGCGCTTCGTTCCTAGTCTTCGCGCTTAGCGATGTCGATTAGATCACCGAGGGCAGCATCAAACTCTGACTCTGACATGAGCTTGAGGTCAACTACCGCCTTGCGAACTGAGCAGCTGTTCTTTTGAGCGTATCTGGCAACCTTGGTGGCATTTTCATAGCCAATCTTGGGGCTGATCACTGTCACCAAACCAATTGAGTTCTCAACGCTTTCTTTGAGCAGCTCCGTGTTGGCAGTAATGCCGTCAACGCAGTTTTTGGTGAAGGTTGCAAAACCATTTCGCAGGTAAG
>JBMSYD010000017.1:0-17648 GCA_049426345.1 Aquiluna sp. | reverse complement strand
CATGTGTTAAGCACGCCGCCAGCGTTCGTCCTGAGCCAGGATCAAACTCTCCGTAAAGATTTTTTTCACTACTAAGAGTGAAGCTTTACGAACACATCGGAAATGATGTGATCAATTTGATTTGGCTAATGAACTGTCTTGCTGACAATTCTGTTTTATCCAAAAGGAATCTCTGCTGAAATAAAAATTTCAGCCGAGGTTTTTGGCATCGACATTGTGCACGCTGTTGAGTTCTCAAAGATCGGATGCGTCTGCGATTTCTCTTTCGAGTCCTACGCAGAGCAACTTCCCAAGTCTACCGATTGTGCAACCCCTGTCAATCCCTGGTTTCCCAGTAATTACGCGGTGAAGCGGGCCTCGGCGGACCTAAATCCTAGACGCAAAAATGACCCCAAACAAGGGGCATTTTTTGTCATGGAATGTTGTTCTTGAGCTAGGAATCTAAGAGTGATTCACCAGACTTTGGACAACTTGCAAAATCTTAGTTAGTTGTTTCTGGCTCGTCAAATGGGCGAAATCCGGGCGTGTCATTTGCCCAGAAACAGCCCCGCCAAGTTCTTTTTCCCTTTAGCCAAAACGGCCATGTTGCCAGCCAGGTCGAAATTGACCAGGGCATCTTCAACCTCGACTTTAACCTTGTTGACGCTGACCGATCCCTGCTGAATAGCGCGCTTGGCGGCCCCGTTGGACTCAGCTAATCCGGTTGCTACCAGTGCCTGCACAACGCTGGTTCCCTTTGGCAATTGGGCATTGGGCAGCTCCTGCAAAGCAGAGCGGAGCGTCTTCTCCCCCAAAGCAGCAAGATCCCCTGCTCCAAAGAGTGCTGCCGATGCCGACTCGGCAGCAAGGGCGTCTTCTTTGGAGTGGACCAATTCTGTAACTTCAAGTGCAAGGCGTTTCTGGGCAGCTCTTGCCTGTGGTTCAGCCTTAACAGCAACTGCATACTGTTCAATTTCATCCCTGGTTAGGAATGTGAAGACTTTCAAGCGGTCAATGACATCGGCGTCGTCGGTATTGAGCCAGAACTGATACATCGCATATGGACTGGTTAGCTCTGCTTCCAGCCAAATGGCATTCCCTTCACTCTTACCAAACTTTTTGCCATCGGCATTTGTGATCAAAGGGGTAGCGATCAGATGAACCGACTTACCTTCGACTTTATGAATCAGATCAGTCCCGGAGGTTAGGTTTCCCCACTGATCACTTCCACCTGTTTGCAGTAAGCAGCCGTGTCGACGATAGAGCTCCAGAAAGTCCAGTCCCTGAAGAATCTGATAGCTGAATTCTGTGTAGCTAATACCTGCGTCGGAGTTCAGCCTTGCACTCACTGCATCCTTAGAAAGCATCTTGCCAACTCGGTAGTGCTTTCCCACTTCGCGGAGGAATTCAATGGCGCTGTAATTCTCGGTCCAGTCCAAATTGTTGACTATTTTGGCTCCGTGCTTTCCATCAAAGTCCAAAAATCGCTTTGTCTGATCCGCCAATTTGTTGACCCATTCAGCAACAGTTTTTTTATCATTCAATGTTCTCTCGGCGGTTGGCTTCGGATCGCCAATCAAACCAGTTGCACCTCCAACTAAAGCAAGTGGATTGTGACCTGCTAGTTGCAACCGGCGCATTGTTAGAAGTTGCACCAAATTTCCAAGGTGCAGAGAAGGCGCAGTTGGATCAAAACCGCAGTAGTAAGTAATTTCTTTTTCTAAAGCCTTTCGCAGTTCCGCTTCATCAGTTGATAGTGCGACCAATCCGCGCCACTTAAGCTCATCGAGAATGTGAGCGAAGCTCGAATCATTTTTCTGTTCAGCAAGAGTTTGTTTGGTCGCCACTAGCGCTTTCCTTTTCCAGCTAACTTACGCAGCTTTACCAGCTGCTCAATTACCTGCTTGGAGGATGTGCCGCCGGCACTGTTACGGGATTCAATTGCTGTGCTGAGATTCAAAACGTCCTTTAGCTCTGGCTTGAGCTGGCGAGAGATTGACTCATACTGCTCGCGCGAGAGTTGATCAAGTTCTAGTCCATTTTCTTCGCAGAACACTACGAGCTTTCCAACCGCTTCGTGGGCATCTTTGAATGGAACACCCTGTCTAACCAAATAGTCAGCAACGTCCGTTGCCATTGAGAACCCGGCAACGGAAAGATCCTGCAGACGGGAACGGTTGAACTCGAGAGTGCCAATCATGCCCGTGAAGGCGGGCAGAACAAGCATCAGTGTGTCAAAAGAATCAAAGATTGCTTCCTTATCCTCCTGCAGGTCACGGTTGTAACCAAGCGGAAGGCCCTTCAGGGTGCTGAGCAGCCCCGCCAAGTTTCCAATCACTCGACCCGACTTCCCGCGGGCCAGCTCTGCGACATCCGGGTTTTTCTTTTGCGGCATTATTGAAGAACCGGTTGAGAACTGATCGGAGAGTTTCACGTAGTCAAACTCTGCGGTGGACCAGATGACGATCTCCTCTGCAATCCTGGATAGGTCAACTGCGATCATGGCCAACACAAAAGTGAACTCTGCAACCAGGTCGCGAGATGCGGTGGCATCAATCGAGTTCTCGGTTGGCTCCGTAAAGCCCAGGTCCCCCGCTACCAATTGAGCATCAAGGCCATAGGTGTTTCCGGCGAGCGCCGCTGAACCGTAGGGAGACTTCTTCAGTCGCTTTCGCAGGTCCTCGAGGCGCTGCAGGTTTCTAACCTGCGGCCAGGCGTGGGCCAGCAGATGGTGAGAGAGCAAGATCGGCTGAGCGTGTTGGAAGTGGGTTCGCCCGGCCATAGCTACACCCATGTATTCCTCGGCCTTAGAGCAAAGCGCATCTAGATAAGAAAGCAGTTGATCCTCGATGGCTTTAGAGGCATCGAGTGCAAAAAGGCGAATTAGGGTCGCGATCTGATCGTTTCGGCTTCTGCCGGCTCTAATCTTGCCTCCGGCCTCATTGCCCGCAATCTCAATCAGACCGCGTTCTAAAGCAGAGTGGACATCTTCGTCCTCGGCGCGGAATGTGAACATCCCTTGGTCGATCCGTTTAGCGAGCTCTTCGATTGCCCTAAGCAAAACATCGCGCTCTTCTTCACTGACGATGCCGGCCTGGGCTAGTGCTTTGACATGGGCGGCTGAACCAAGCAGGTCATACTTAGCAAGGCGCCAGTCAAAATGGGTGGACTTGGATAGCGCAGCCATCGCATCGGAAGGGCCACTAGCGAAGCGGCCACCCCATAGGGCATCTCTTGCTTCAGTCATGGCTCTCCTTGGACCCCTAAAGTCTAGTTTTGGTTAGCCAACCAAGCCATCAGCGCCTTCTGTGCATGCAGGCGATTCTCGGCTTGATCCCAAATAACCGATTGCGGGCCTTCCAAGACCTCAGCCGAAACCTCAAATCCTCGATAGGCAGGAAGGCAGTGCAGGAAGATGGCTGTCGGCTTTGCCTTGGCCATCAAATCGCTATCAACCGTGAAACCAGAAAAGTCTCGTTTGCGCTGCTCCGCCTCTTGTTCCATTCCCATCGAAATCCAGGTGTCGGTGGCAATCACATCGGCATCAGACACCGCTACCGCTGGATCGGTAGTGACAACAATTTCTCCGCCACTAAAGGCGGCAATCTCTCGAGCTCTTGCCACAACCTTCGCATCGGGTTCGTAGCCGGCAGGGCTTGCAACACTGACGCTCATCCCCGCCATCGCACAGGCAACTAGGTAGCTGTTAGCCATGTTGTTCGCCGCATCACCAATGTACGCAAGCTTCTTGCCCTGAGTCTTGCCCGATTTTTCGCGAATTGTCATCAAATCAGCGAGAAGTTGACATGGATGCCATGAGTCACTCAGTGCATTGATTACTGGCACCTTTGAGTTGGCAGCCATTTCAACTAGCCCTGACTGGGCATAAGTTCGCCAAACAATCTGGGCCACTTGTCGATCCAATACCTTGGCTGTGTCGGCAACAGATTCCTTTTTGCCAAGCTGGCTGACTCCACTGTCCATGATTAGTGGGACGCCTCCCAGATCAGAAATTCCGACCGCGAAGGACACCCTGGTTCTCGTGGAAGTCTTGTCAAAGATGACTGCAACAGTCTGCGGACCCGCGAAGGGCTTAGCGGAGAATCGATCAGCCTTTAGTTTGGCAGCAAGCTCAAGAATCTCAGACTGCTCGGCAGAAGTTATGTCATCGTCTTTCAGAAAATGCCTTGCCATCGCTACCTCGTCACCTGAGTTCCAACACCAGATCTAGTAAAGACCTCCAACAGTATGCTGTGTGGGGTTCGTCCGTCAATGATGTGGGCTTTTGGAACGCCGCCCTCGATTGCGCTCAGGCAAGCTTTCATCTTGGGGATCATTCCACTTTCCAAAGTTGGTAGCAGCTCCCTAAGCTCTTCGGCTGAAATGCTTGAAATGAGTGAGTCTTTATTTGGCCAATCAGAGTAAAGGCCCTGTACATCTGTTAGCACCATTAGCTTTTCAGCTCCAACAGCGACAGCCAGCGCTGCCGCAGCAAGGTCCGCATTGACATTGAGCACTTGCCCATCAACGGTTGGTGCAATCGAAGATATGACTGGTACTACCGAAGAGTCAATCGCTTGCAGAACCGATCTTGGGTTTACTGATCTGACCTCACCAACCAAGCCAAGGTCAACCGGTCCATCCTTGGTTTCACCCGCAACAACAATCGCCTTGAACAGATTCTCATCTTCTCCTGATAGAACCTGAGCTTTCGCGCCCGCTTCCTCAATCAAAGTAGCCAGCTGAGCACCGATCTGATTGCGCAATACATCTCTAATAACAGGTATTGATTGTTCGTCGGTAACTCGCATGCCCGCTCGAAACTCGGACTTGATGCCTAGTTCAGCAAGTCGCGCAGTAATCTGAGGCCCGCCGCCATGAACAACGACCGGCTTGATACCCACGTAGCGCAGATAAGCAACATCTTGAGCAAAAGCTCTCTGCAAGGCCTCATCAACCATGGCATTGCCACCGAATTTTATAACAATGACCTTGTCATGAAACTGCCGCAGCCAATCAAGAGACTCAATAAGCGTCTCCGCTTTGACTCGCGCCATTTCACTGTCTGGATTTAGTTCAATCATTAGCTCGAGTATGCACTGTTCTCTTGGACGTAGGCGACAGTTAGGTCGTTAGTTAGCACGGTAGCGGAGCAGTCTCCCGAGTTCAGATTTACTGCAATTTGAACGTCTCGAGGTGAAAGATCGACCGTAGATCTATCTTCGGCAGGAGCGCCCTTAGAGGAAATTAGTACCCCGTTTATTGCAACATCGATGTTGTAGGGGTCAAATGTTGCCTGAGTGGTTCCGATAGCAGCAAGAATTCTGCCCCAGTTCGGGTCGTTGCCATAGATAGCCGTCTTGAACAAGTTATTTCTTGCTATTGCCCTTGCCACTTCCTCGGCATCATCCTCGGACTCGGCGCCTGAAACCTCTATATAGATGTTGTGTGATGCACCTTCGGCATCCTGCATCAGCTGACGCGCCAAATCTAGGCACAGTGATGACAGCAGCTGTTCAAACTCCTCATCTTCAGCCTCAATTCCCGAAGCGCCAGAGGCAAGCAAGGTCACCTGATCGTTCGTGGAGGTTGCGCCGTCGGAGTCGAGGCGATTGAAACTTATGCGGACAGCGCTGGTGAGTGATTCCTGCAGCTTTCGAGGTGAAATGATTGCATCGGTTGTAATCACAACCAGCATCGTGGCCAATGCAGGCGCCAGCATGCCGGCGCCTTTAGCCATTCCGCCGATTCGCCAACCACTCGAAGATTCAATTGTCGCCAGTTTAGGAACTGTGTCGGTTGTCATGATGGCCCGAGCTGCTTCTTCACCGCCATCTTCCGATAGCAATTCATTAGCTTGCTGTACACCGCTGAGCAGTTTCTTTCTGTCCAGCTGTTCGCCAATGATTCCAGTTGAGCAAACAATCACATCTTGAGCGGAGCACTCCAAGAGTTCTGCCACGAGCTCCGCAGATTTATGAGTGGTTTGAAAACCGATGGGACCGGTGTAGCAATTCGCTCCGCCCGAATTCAATAGAATCCCCCGGGCGGACTGATCCTTGATGGCTTCCATTGACCACAAAATCGGATTTGCCTTGCAACGGTTAGAGGTGAAAACAGCTGATGCGGCGAACATTGGTCCCTGATTTACCACCAGAGCCACATCGGAGTTGCCGCTGGCTTTGAGTCCAGCAGCCACCCCAGCAGCTAAGAACCCCCTTGGGAAAGTAACGCTCAAGGAGCAACTCCATCTGCACTCAGTCCTGTTGTTTCCGCTAGGCCCAGCGCCAAGTTCATGCTCTGTATCGCAGCCCCCGCGGTTCCTTTGACCAAATTGTCCAAGACGCAAACAAACACAACTCGATTTGCTCTTTCATCAAAGCCCGCCCATACCTCAGCGGCGTTAGACCCAACCACGTTCTTCACTTCTGGGAGCCTGTCTGAGGGCATGAAGCGGACAAAGTGCTCATCTCCATAGGCGTCCTGATAAATCTCAGACAGGCTTCCTACCGAGAAACTCTTTGCGGGCACCGCATTAACGATTGCAATGATTCCTCGTGACATCGGTACAAGCACAGGGTTAAAGGAAATGGTTCCATTCTCGCCCGAAGCAAGCGCGACGTTTTGGAGTATCTCAGGAATATGGCGGTGCGACCCTGCAACCGAGTATGCCCGAGCATTACCTGACATTTCACTGGCGGAGAGTTCGATCTTTGCGCTTCTGCCAGCGCCAGACGTTCCAACAGATAAAGTCGCCACTAGATCAACCGGGCTTATGAGTCCAGCTGTTAGAGCTGGGGCGATTGCCAAGGTCACAGCACTCACGTTGCAACCTGGAACCGCAATACGTTTGGTGGAGCGCAATTGCCCGCGGAGTTTGCCGCCCTGGGCCAAGGTGAGCTCAGGCATACCGTAGGGCCAAGTGCCTGCGTGAGATCCGCCGTAGTACCGCTCCCACTCCGATGCTGACTGCAGTCGATAATCAGCACCGCAATCGATGACCAATGTGTCTTGGGGTAACTTGCTAGCGATCTCTGCGCTCTTTCCATGAGGAAGAGCCAGAAAAACTACATCGTGCCCAGAGAGCGACTGCACTGAAGTTTCTTTGAGCACTAAATGCGAATAACTAGCAAGATGAGGTTGAAAACTAGCTAGCGGTTGACCGGCATTTTCACCTGCGGTAACTGTTTCAACTTCCAAATCAGGATGCTGCGCTATTAGGCGCAGCAGCTCTCCGCCAACGTAGCCGCTGGCTCCGGCAACTGCGACTTTTAGTGTCATGACCGGATTTCAGCCCCAAATGTACTTTCACAGGCAGCAACCGCTGCAAGCTTCACTTCGTTTGCCTCTGCCTGGGTGAGAGTTTTATCTTTTGCCCGAAATACAAGTGAGAAAGTCAAGGATTTCTTTTCAGGGGCAATGCCCTCCCCTTGATACTGATCCACCAGCTGGAGACTCTCAAGGAGCTCCCCAGCAGCTTCCGTAATCACCTTACTCAAATCCTGCGCTGCAACCGCTACGGGAACCACTAAAGACAAGTCTTGCGTCAGCGCTGGCATAGCAATTACTTCTCTCGCCGAAATGACCTGCGGAGCAAGCGAGTAAACGCGGTCAAGATCTATTTCAAATACACCTACTCGCCTTGGCAGGTGAAGCTCCTGGGCAAGATCTGGATGTAGCTCACCAACAAAGCCGACCTCATTGTCACCGATCAGGACTCTGGCAGATCTGCCGGGGTGGAGTCCATCGAGTTCAATTTGATCAAGTTTGTAACCAACACCAGCAGCTTTGAGAGCGATCTGCAATGCCGAAATGGCTTGCGGGTAGCCGGCTTCAATCGCCGCGTTAGTAGGAGAAGCGCCAACCCAGTCGCCAGTGAAAACTCCTGCCAAATGTCTCGGCTGTGAGGGAATGGAATCGTTCAACATTTGCAGGGTCTCTTGGCTTGGTCTTTGATTGCCAACTGGCAAATTCAATACTGGAGCTGCGTTTGTTGCGTGGAAGACTGAACCTTCCTCAACGATTGCCACGTCAGTTATTCCGCGAGAAATGTTTCTCGCTGCTGCCATCAGAAGCCCCGGCAATAGCTCTTTCCTGAGTTCCCCGTATTCTGCCTGAAGCGGATTCTCAAGTTCGACTCCGAAATCTTTTGAGAAAAACTTGTTTTGCTCAGGCGACAAAAACGGATAGTTCAGTACCTCAACCATGCCAGCGCCAACTAAGGAGGAGAGGATATTCCGCCTGAGGTGTTGGTTCCGAGTTAGTCCTCGGCCAGGAGGGGCGACGGGCAAGGTTGATGGAATCTCGTGATAGCCAACAAGGCGAGCAACTTCTTCTACTAAATCCGTCTTGTGCTTGAGATCTGGTCGCCAGGTTGGCGGGGTGACAAGGTAGTTGTTGGACTTAGACTTGACCTCGCAGCCAATCATTTCTAGTGCCGAAACAACTTGCTTGTCGGAAAATTCAAACCCGACCAACTTGCTAGGAAAATCACTGGGAAGGCTGATCGTGATTTTTTCAACTGCAGAGCTGTAATTAGAGCCGAGCTTTGAGATTTTCCCGCCCGCCAGTTCCTCAAGCAGTTTCGCTGCTCTGTGTGCTGCCACTGCACTTACCTCAGGGTCAACTCCTCGCTCAAAGCGCTTCGAAGCCTCGGAAGGAAGTTTGTGTCTGCGGGCAGAGCGGGCAATGGAAATCGGATCGAAAATTGCTGCCTCAAGTAAAACTTTGGTAGTCGTTTCACTTACCTCTGTGGAAGCGCCACCCATCACACCGGCTATGCCGATCGGCCCAGACTCGTCGCAAATCAAAAGGTCTTCACTGTCAAGCTTTCTTTGCTTGCCGTCCAAGGTGGTTATCAGTTCGCTCTGCTTGGCGCGTCTAACAGTTATCCCGCCAGTTAGTTTCTCAAGGTCATAAGCATGCAGTGGCTGCCCCAGTTCAAGCATGACGTAGTTGGTGATGTCTACCGCAATTGAGATGGAGCGCATTCCCGCAAGTTTGAGTCGGTTAGCCATCCACGCCGGTGTTGGAGCTTTTGCATCAATTCCCTCAACTGCAAGAAGCACAAAACTCGAGCAACCAGGTTGGCCATGAATTGGCGATGAGTCTTCCACTCGCAAGGGGAAGCCTTGACCCGATAGCGGTTTTAGCAAACTTGCTGGATCTTTGTATTTTCTTCCCGTTGCATGTGAATACTCACGCGCAATCCCGCGAATAGAGAGGCAGTAGCCCCTATCCGGTGTCACATTAACTTCAGCTGCTGACTCTCCTAGGCCGAGCAGTTCAATTGCATCGACGCCAAGCTCTGGATCTAATCCAATTTCACTAAGTCGCAAAATGCCAGCGTGGTCGTCGCCTAGGCCGAGCTCCTTAGAAGAGGCAATCATTCCGTCGGATACGTGGCCATAGGTTTTGCGAGCACTGATGGAGAAGCCGCCTGGCAAAACAGAGCCAGGCAAAGAGACGACGACCTTATCGCCGACCTCAAAGTTCCTGGCACCACAAACAATTCCTCGAATGCCCTCTCCGCCATCAACCGCTGACTGACCATCCGGCGCCACTTGCACCTGACACCAACGAATGGTCTTTCCGTTTGACTGCGACTCCTCGACAAACTCGAGAACTTTTCCTACAACCACCGGGCCAGAAATGTCTCCGCCAATGGCTGATTCTTCTTCAATACCAACCCGCACCAATTGTTCCATCACGGATTTCGGATTGTTTTCAACTAATTCGACGTATTCAGCCAACCAACTAAGTGGGACCTTCATTAGATCACCGAACCAAACTGACGTGAGAAGCGGATGTCCGCCTCAACCATGTCATGCATATCTGTTACGCCATTTCGGAACATTAGAGTTCTCTCAATTCCCATTCCAAATGCGAATCCGGAATAAACCTCGGGATCGATGCCAGCTGCTAGCAGCACGTTTGGGTTTACCATTCCACAACCGCCCCACTCAACCCAACGAGCACCACCCTTGGCTCCAGGGTGCCAGACATCTAATTCAGCTGAAGGTTCTGTGAAAGGGAAGAAGCTTGGACGCAAACGAATCTTTGCCTCCGCACCAAACATCACCCGAGCAAAGTGTTCCAATGTTCCGCGCAGATCAGCCATGGTCAAACCCTTGTCAACAGCTAGGCCTTCGACCTGGTGGAAAACCGGTGTGTGTGTTGCATCGAGTTCATCTGTTCTGAAAACTCTTCCTGGGCAAAGAACATAAACCGGAAGCTCGCGGTCAAGTAGCGACCGAATCTGAACCGGAGAAGTGTGAGTTCTGAGCAGTAAGTGATTTTCTACCGGAGCAACAAAGAATGTGTCTTGCATTGCTCGGGCTGGGTGGTCTGGATGGAAGTTCAACGCATCAAAGTTGAACCACTCATTTTCGAGCTCAGGTCCGTCGGCAATTTCCCAACCCATGCCAACAAACACGTCACTGATTTGATCCATCAACAACGAAAGCGGGTGCCGAGCACCATGGGGAATTATCGAACCGGCAGCGGACAGGTCCACTCGCTCGTGAGCAAGCTGCTCGGACCTAGCGATCTTTTCAAGCTCGGCCTCTTTAGCTTGGAATTCCTTCTCAAACTCAGCTTTCGCTCCACCTACCAATTTCCCAGCTTCTGCTCGCTGTTCTGCGGGCAGCGACTTGATTTGGGAATACAGCTGGCTCAGTGGAGAAGCCTCGCCAACCAAAGAATTTTTTGCGGCGCGCAACTTCTGGGCGGTGTCGATCGATCGAAGCAACTCTTGCGAAGCCGAGAGAGCCTCGCTTACCTCTTTATTAGTGACCGCCATCTGCACAAGTTTAGCGAGAAGCCTGCTGAGCGAAGGCAGTGGTGTAGAGGCAAATAGAAGCCGCCGTTGCAAGGTTTAGTGATTCTGCGGACCCATAAATAGGTATCGAGACAACGTGGTCAGCCAGCTCGAGCAGAGCGGGGGTGACTCCCCCGGCTTCGTTACCGAAAATCCAGGCGGTTGGCTTCGCAAGCTCTTCGGGCTTGAAATCGGTGATCGACCTACCGCCGCCATCTGCGACTAAAACCTGCAGACCCGCTGCCTTCAAATCGGCAACGGTTTCTTTCAGATCCAAGCCCACCGCCACCGGAAGGTGCAGCAGGCTACCGGCGGTTGAGCGAACAACCTTGCCGTTATATACGTCCACTGACTCGGAGGAGAACAAGACCCCATCGGCACCGGCAGCATCTGCCGCGCGCAGGATTGTTCCGGCGTTACCTGGGTCTTGGATACGGTCAAGAACCGCTAGCAATCTTGGCGTGCTCTCGAGAATGTCTGATATCTCAACATGCTGCTGGTGCACTACCGAGACAACACCCTGCGGTGTTTGCGTCTCAGAGAGCTTTTCCATTACTCGGTCGGAAGTCACTTCAATGTTGCAGCCGGCTTTTTGCAGAGCATCCAGTTCAAGCTGGTAACGGTTAGCAGCCGTTTCGGTTACAAAGACTTCGTGCACAATCTCGGGATGGTGCACTAACTCCTTGAGTCCCTGCGGCCCCTCTAACAAAAAGAGCCCGGTTTCTTGCCGGGCATCTTTTTGCGTAAGTCGTGTGACCGCCTTGACCCTGGTTGAACCGGGGTCGGAAATCACTAGCTGACCTTTTTAGCGTTCACGTCTTTTGGCAGGGCTGCCTTCGCGCTAGCAACAATTGCAGAAAATGCCTTTGGGTCATTCACTGCCATGTCTGCCAAGATGCGACGGTCAACTTCAATGCCAGCCAGAGCAAGACCCTGGATGAAACGGTTGTAAGTCATGCCGTTTAGACGAGCTGCAGCGTTAATACGAGAGATCCACAGTCTGCGGAAATCACCCTTGCGCTTGCGCCGGTCGTTGTATGCGTAAACCAGCGAGTGCAGAATCTGCTGCTTGGCCATGCGGTAGAGCCTGGAGCGCTGACCACGGTATCCGTGTGCACGCTCGAGAGCTACGCGACGCTTCTTTAGGGCATTGACCGCGTTTTTTACTCTTGCCATTTTCTATCTCCTCTACCTAAAAGCCCAGCTGCTTCTTCAGCTTCTTGTAATCCGCTGGCGAAACTAATTGATCTTGATTCAGGCGACGTGTCCTGCGTGAGCTCTTGTGCTCCAGGTTGTGGCGCATGTTGATCTGCTGCTTCATAATCTTGCCGCTGCCAGTTACGCGAAAACGCTTCTTGGCGCCCGAATGGGTCTTCATCTTCGGCATGATCTCTCCTTATTCCTTGGTCACCTGCGCGTCACCCTTTGTTTGTGAGCGCTTCGCTTCGGCTCTCGCCTCAGCCTTGTTTTTGGTTGGTCCAATCACCATGACCATGTTTCTTCCGTCAATGGATGGGGTTGACTCCACAACTCCGGCATCGCTGACTTCCTCGCTAACACGCTGCAGCAGCTTCACACCAATTTCTGGTCTGGACTGCTCGCGGCCTCGGAAGACAACCATTACCTTCACTTTGTCGCCAGCCTTGAGGAACCTTTGAACCTGGTTAACTTTGGTCTGGTAGTCGTGGTCATCGATTTTTAGTCCGAATCGCACTGTCTTCAGAATTGTGTTGACCTGGTTCTTTCTCGCTTCCCGCACTTTCTGAGCTGCTTCGTACTTGAACTTTCCAAAGTCCATGATTTTGCAGACCGGAGGATTTGAATCCGGTGCAACCTCAACCAAATCAAGATCTGCATCCTGAGCCAGCTTTAGTGCTCGCTCGATGGGTACAACCCCGACCTGCTCTCCGGTTGGTCCAATTAGTCGAACCTGCGAAACCCGAATACGCTCATTCACGCGCGGATCGCTGATACTTTGCTCCTTTTAACCGTTATAGCTCGCCGGATGGCGCAGAAAAATAGATCAAAAGTCTGACCAAGACAACCTTTTAAGCGGTTGGCTGGTGGGAATTCAATCCACTTTCCTAGCTGAGCTTTCGCTCAGAGCCTCGGCTACTCTAGCAGAGATAGCCCAAGGGAAGAAGAGTTAATTTGGATAGTGCAGCCCGCGACATAGCTGAGGTTCCAGCCGTCGAAATCATCAACACCGCAGCCGTCCACCTGATGAGTGCCGCGGCCGTTCAATGTGGCTTGGCCGAGGACCAGCCAGCCGATTTGGACGAGGCGCGAAAACTGATCAATGCTTTAGCTGGATTAGTCACGGCAGCAGCCACTGAAATTGGCGATCACCACGCTCGCCCGCTGCGCGATGGCCTGCGGTCTTTGCAGCTGGCATTCCGGGAAGCTTCAGTGATTCCAGATGCTCCAGGCCAAGGCCCTGGAGAAAAATTCACTGGTCCAGTGAACTAGGCGCTCAGAACTTTATAAGAAATTGAGTCAACCAGCTCTAACAATTCATCTGTTTGAAGCGAACCTGTAAAGCCCACAAGCTCCGCATCCAACTGCTGTTTATTCAGACCTGGAGTGACAGATAACTGAACAATCAATTCCGGTCCAGCCAAAGTGCAGCTGACATCCCCATCAATCAACCCAAAGTTCACGATAGACGAAGAAGTTCCTATCGCCTTTGCGACCATTTGGCTGACAGTTTGGCTAATGTGCGGTGGTGACCAAGGAATGGATTGCGCCAATGCGCTCAACATTGGTCTGCGCAAAACAATTGCTCGAGAGGCAGCATCCAATACAACCCGTGTGTGACCTTCCGAAATTGCAGCCAATGCAACTCTTCGCATTTCAGCTGGAACGGGTCTTGCCGCTTTGTTCCAAAGCTGCATCTGCTCAACGGAGCTGAAAACAGGAAGCGCTGTTTGATTGTCTGGGGTTGAAACCGCCACAATCGAAAGCTCTGCGCTTTTATCCACTTTGTGCCCATGCGCTCCGGTTTCGGATTCACCAAGCTGAGCAATCAATGGAATTAGGACTCTTGAATTCTCTAGTGCCAAAAACAGCTCAGACTTATCAATGACTGAGTTCCGGAACACTGCTGCGAGCGCCGGTGGGGTTGAACCGTCATCGTTAGCAAAAGCATTGTCAGAGAATTCTCGTCCCTGCCATGGGACACCTGCAGAATCGTGAAATCTATCCATTTGCGATTGCAAGCGCCTGTTGCAGAGTGAAGCGACCCGCGTAAAGGGACTTACCCAATATCGCTCCCTCTAGACCTAGCGGGACAAGACTCTTTAGATTTTCAATGTCCTCGAGCGATGAAATTCCGCCCGAAGCCACCACGGGTTTCTCTGTTCTTTCGAGTACCGATTTCAAAAGCTCTAGGTTTGGACCGCGCAGCGTTCCATCCTTTGTAACGTCGGTCACTACATACCTTGCACAACCCGCCTGTTCCAATCTGTCCAAAACTTCAAACAGGTCTCCGCCCTCTTTGGTCCAGCCACGGGCGGCCAAGGTATTGCCTCGAACGTCGAGTCCAACGGCTATCTGATCGGCGAATCTCTCGATCACAGAGGCCGTCCAATCCGGGTTCTCCAGTGCAGCTGTTCCTAGGTTGACTCTCGTTGCACCTAGCTCTAAAGCGGTTTGCAACGAAGCATCGTCTCGAATGCCACCGGAAAGTTCGATTTTCACGCTTCGGCTTTCACGAATAACTTGCGCGATTATTTCCCGGTTGCTCCCTCGGCCAAAGGCTGCATCCAAATCCACCAGGTGAATCCATTCAGCCCCAGCATCAATCCAGTCTTTAGCTGCTTGAAGTGGAGGACCGAAGCTCTCCTCGGTTCCCGTCTCCCCCTGGGTCAGCCTCACCGCTTGCCCACCGGCAACATCGACTGCGGGTAAAAGTTCTAATTTCATAATTTCCTAAAGGCTACCTACCCAGTTGGTTAGTAGCCGAAGCCCAGCCTTACCTGATTTCTCTGGATGAAATTGGGTGGCCGCGAGCGGTCCGTTTTCCACCGCAGCCAAAAATCGCTCGCCGTGCGTTGCATAGCTAACGGCAGCTGGCGGGAATGGGGGCCTTATGTCAAGCTCCCATTTTTTTGCAGCGTAGGAGTGAACGAAGTAGAAGACTTCATTTTCAACTCCCTTGAAAAGATTGCTGGCTGGATCACTCTCGACGTGGGACCAGCCCATGTGGGGAAGAATTGGAGCGCTGAGTTTCTCGACCACTCCAGGCCACTGACCAAATCCTTCAGCACCTGAGTTCTCAGCTCCTCTTTCAAACATCACCTGCATTCCCACACATATTCCCAAGACTGCTTTTCCACTGGTTAGACGCCTGTCAATCACTGAACCAATATCGAGCTGATTGAGCAGCTGCATCACAGTTCCAAATGCACCAACCCCAGGAATTACCAAACCAGCAGCATCAATCAGTGCCGTTCGATTATTGGTTAGTTCGACATCCGCGCCTGCCGCCACCAAAGCCTTTGCAGCCGAGTGGACATTCCCGCTCCCGTAATCGAGCAGGGCGACTTTAGTCACAAGCTTCCCTTGGTGGACGGAATTCCGCTCGTGCGCGGATCCTTCTCAATTGCCTTTCGCAGCGCCCTTGCAAAAGCTTTGAACTGCGCCTCTGCGATGTGGTGGGCATCTCGTCCCGCTAAAACATTTACGTGCAGAGTCAGCTGAGCATTGTGTGCAATCGATTCAAAAACGTGACGAACCAACGAGCCAGTGAAGTGGCCGCCAATCAAGTGATACTCGAATCCAGCTGGCTCGCCGGTGTGCACCAAATAACCTCTACCAGATAGGTCAACCACAGCCCGAGCCAAAGCTTCATCGAGTGGAACCAGCGCATCGCCATAGCGATTGATGCCGGCCTTGTCCCCCAAAGCTTGCTTGAGGGCCTGGCCGAAGACAATTGCAACGTCCTCAACCGTGTGGTGGGCATCAATATCTGTGTCGCCCTTGGCGGAAATCTTTAGGTCGATCAGCGAGTGCTTGCTCAAAGCGGTTAGCAGGTGATTGTAAAAAGGAACCGTGGTCTCTATTTGAGACACCCCGCTACCGTCCAGGTTTAGCTCAAGCTCAACCGAAGACTCACTGGTTGAACGAGTCAGTTTGGCAATGCGCATTTCTGGCCTTCTTTGGGGATTAGCCAAAGTCTACTCAAGAACGAGCGCTAACTCAGCTAGTAATTTTGTGGTCTCGGCCTCGGTGCCGGCTGTGATGCGAAGAGTATTTGGAATTCCCACATTCCTAACTAGCACCCCAGCCGCCAACAATTGCTCAAAGGTCTTGTTTGAGTCTTTGAATCCCCCGACTAGAACAAAGTTGGCATCAGAGGGGTATGGAGTTAGCCCCCACTGTTTTGCCGCCTCAATAATGCGATCACGCTGCTGCTTAATCTTCTGAACGTTCTGCAGCAACAGCTCACTGTGCTCTAAAGCTGCCGAGGCGGCTGCCTGAGTCAGAGCGGATAAGTGGTAAGGAAGGCGGACAATTCGAAGAGCATCCACAGCGGCTGAATCGGCAGCGAGATAACCCAGCCTTGCCCCAGCAAAAGCAAAAGCCTTACTCATAGTCCTGGAGACAACCAGCCTTGGACGACCCGCCAAAAGCGTCAGAGCAGAATCTCTGTCCGAAAACTCCGCATAGGCCTCGTCCACAATCACGATTCCGTCAGTTGCCTCATAGGCAGCAGCTACGCAATCGAGCGAGAGCGGGGTGCCGGTTGGATTATTAGGTGAGCAGAGAATTACTAGACCCGGCTTTTCCTCACGAATCGCCGAAACAATCAGATCAGACGAAAGCGTGTAATCCGGATTGCGAGGTTTTTCTACATACGCAGTGAGCGTGGTTCGAGCGATGTTTGGATACATCGAATAGGTAGGGCTAAAACTAAGAGCTCTGCGACCCGGTCCCCCGAAAGCGTTGAACAGCTGTTGCAGAATCTCATTTGAACCGTTGGCTGCCCAAATGTTTTCGGCAGCCAGATTGTGACCCAAGAACGTAGCCAGCTGTTGCCTGAGTTCTAAAAACTCTCGGTCTGGATATCTGTTTAGGCCAATTGTGGCCTGGGCAAGTTTTTCCACGATTGCAAGCGCAACGGCCTCTGGAATTCCATGGGTGTTTTCATTTACATTGAGAGAAACTGGAACTGACAGCTGCGGAGCACCATAAGGTTTTTGTCCGCGTAAATCTTCGCGAATCGGCAAATCATCCAGTGGGCTCACCACTAAATGGTAACCAGCTTGTTAGGGAAGAGCTATTTGCTGCCCTGGAGTCAAAGCTGAGGAAGACAAGCCGTTCAATAGCACGACCTCGGCGATCCAGTCGCGAGGGTCACCCGTTGCGTGATCGTCGGCGAGGGACCAGAGCGTGTCACCCTGAGCGACCGTCAGGTATTGAAGTTCGACTGGCGCATCGCTTGTGGCCACCGAGCCAGAAATACCAGCAAAGCTGAGGCCGAGGGCTAGCGCCAGTACGGCGACGCCCCTAATCAGACGGCGAGGGTTCGTCAGACGGTAATTACCTAGTGCCTGCATCTCATCTATCCCTTCTGTTCGAATCTTTCTTTCGAACATTTGTTCTAAGTATAGAAAAGGCCTGGACAAAAGCAACCATTTTCTACCCTTTTTCCGAATTTTCTCGAAAATGTGTTTGGATTTTTGGCCAAATCCGAATACAGTTTCGATAGCTAGAGATAACCACTAGCCACCGACATTTATGGAGGAGCCATGGAAAAGGGCTTAACAGCGGTACAGAGCCGGATTTTGGACGTTATCCGGGAGTCCATGGAGGAGCGAAACTACGCCCCTAGCATGCGAGAAATCGG
>JBMSYD010000016.1:0-17952 GCA_049426345.1 Aquiluna sp. | reverse complement strand
CCAGATCTGAAGATTTATGACATTGCGGCTCTGGTGCCAATAGTTCAGGAGGCGGGTGGTCGATTCACGGATCTAACCGGTGAGCTCAGTGAGCACTCGTCTACGGTGCTGGCAAGCAACGGGCTTATTCATGAGGCGATTCGTGCCGAACTTAACCGCTAAGAAAGTCCTGGCGCTTTCGGCGATAGCGCTAATTGCAATAAATCTAAGAACCGCAGTCAGTTCCCTCTCCCCAGTTGTGAATTTCATTCAGGCTGAAATTGCTCTGCCGATTGTTGCGATTGGACTTCTCGGAATAGCTGCACCTTTGGCATTCGCTTTTGCCAGCTCACTCTCAACCAAGCCAGCGAGAAAATTTGGCCTTGAACTTACGTTGCTAATTACAGTTGCTGCAATCATTACGGGAAACCTGATTCGAGCCCTCGCATTTGATACGGTTTCTTTGTTTGCTGGCTCAATGCTTACTTTGTTTGGAGTGGGCATAGGCAACGTTCTACTACCGGTGATGGTTAGGCGCTACTTTCCAAATCGAATTGGTCTTGTTTCGTCCTTCTACATCACCCTAACCTCTATCTCCGCAACCATGGGATCTCTGTTCGCGGTTCCCGTTGCTGAAGCCGCTGGCTGGCGATTCTCGCTTGGACAGTGGGCTATTTTTGCTTCACTTGCACTGATTCCCCTGTTGCCACTTTTGAAGAACAATCGGCCTTCGGATGACTCAGCGAAAACTGCAAAGCTTAAAGTTTGGAAATCCCCCACCGCGATTTCGATTGCGGCAGTTCAGAGCATGACTGCGATATTTGGTTATGTTTCCTTTGCTTGGCTTCCCTTATTGCTGATTGAACACAACGGGGTTAGTCCACTCGCTGCCGGAAATCTGCTCGCGCTATTTGCAATTATGGGACTGCCGACATCCTTGGTGGTTCCGGTTTTAGCAGCGAGGTTCCCAGCTGCTCAGTCCATGATTGTCTTCTTTTCGGCAACTGTTGGATCTATTGGTGCGCTGGGGCTACTACTGAGTCCGGATAATTTGTGGCTGTCGGTTGTCTTGCTTGGACTTGGACCAACCATGTTCCCGCTAGCTCTTACTCTTTTCAATCTTCGCAGTAGAAACCAGCAGACGGTTTTGGCTGTTAGCTCGTTTGGTCAAGGTGTGAGTTATTCACTTGCAACTACAGCTGTTTTGCTGGTTGGTATTTTGCGAGAGTTTACTGGCGGTTGGGAAGCAGCAATTTGGATGATGTTTTTTGTGGCACTAACTAGTTCTCTTGCAGGAATTCAACTTGCAAAAAGAAAGTATGTAGACGACGAACTAGCCGCCAATCTCAATTCCAACTGATTGGCAACGTGAGTTAATGGAAGCTGTTAGCTCATCAACTTTCTGCTGAGCGCCCTGGGCTGTTTGAGTTTCAGATAAGGCTGCAGTGAGGTTTCGAAGGTCATCAGCTAGACCAGTTGAAAGCACCGAATCGATTTGATTGCCGATGAGCTTGTCAATCTCACCTATGAATCCACTATCCACTAAACCTGACTGATAGGCATCGCTGATGCCAGCCAGGGTCGAAGAGAGAGCCGTGCAGGCAGCCGCATCGGCCGCAGTTGAGGCGACCTCCTCCAGACTGCAAGCGCTCAGGGGCAGAACGGATAATCCAAGGACGGAAATGGCGGCAAGTCGATTCACGGCTCAAGCCTAGGTAGGAAGCCTGAGAGGCTCCTTAGAAGTAATAGAAAGACAGATTGGAATCTTTTTGGCCTCACCCAGTTACACTTCCAAGGGCCATTGAAACGGGAGCTGGATTGCGCGTTTACAACAACATCACTGAGGTATTCGGAAATACCCCGCTGGTTCGTCTGAATCGAATTATGGATGGGGCTAAGGCCGATGTCTATGCCAAATTGGAGTTTTATAACCCTTCAAGCTCTGTAAAGGATCGCCTCGGCATCGCCATGATCAATGAGGCAGAGAAGTCTGGTGAGCTAAAGCCCGGTGGCACAATCATCGAAGCAACCTCCGGTAATACTGGAATCTCCCTTGCCATGATTGGTGCTGCGCGCGGCTATCGAACAATCATCGTGATGCCGGACTCGATGAGTTTGGAAAGAAAGATTTTGATTCGCGCCTATGGCGCGGAGCTGGTGCTCACCCCAGCTGCCGAAGGAATGAAGGGTTCGGTTGCAAAAGCTGAGGAGCTTGGTAAAAACATTGAGGGATCAATCTTGGTTCGTCAGTTTGAGAATCCAGCCGGTCCAAAGATTCACCGCGAAACCACTGCCGAGGAAATCTGGCGAGACACCGACGGAAAGATTGATGTCTTTGTCGCAGGAAGCGGAACCGGTGGAACAATCACTGGCACCAGTCTGCGCCTAAAGGAACTAAAACCAAGTATCAAGAGCTACGTCGTGCAGCCAGCTGCTTCGCCTTTGCTTACAGGTGGCGAAGCCGCCGGTCACCCACTAGCGGGTATCGGTCCTAACTTTATTCCGCAGATTCTTGACACCAGTAGCTACGACGAAGTGATTAGCGCACCAAACCAAGTTGCATTTGAGTTTGCACGAAGGGCTTCTGCTGAAGAAGGGATCTTGGCTGGAATTTCATCTGGAGCAGCCCTGTGGGCAGCTAGAGAAGTTGCCAGCAGAAAAGAGCATGAGGGGCAAACGATTGTTGTGATTGTTCCCTCGTTTGGTGAGAGGTATGTTTCATCGTCTCTTTACCGAGACCTGCAAGAGGAATATCAGCAAAAGTGATTTTCGAAGACATCAAAGCGGGACTCGAGCGCGACCCATCGGTAAAGACAGGTCTCGAGCTATTTTTCACATCCCCTGGACTACACGCCGTCTGGGTATACCGAGTAGCGCACGTGCTTTGGAAGTGGAAGAGAAGGATTCTTGCTCGAATCTTGTCAAACTATGCCAAGTTCTTTTCAGGTATTGAAATTCACCCTGGTGCAACTATCGGGAAGAGATTGGTAATTGATCACGGGGTCGGCGTCGTTATTGGCGAGACCGCTGAAATTGGCGATGACGTACTGATTTACCACGGCGTCACCCTGGGCGGAAAAACTCTAGATCCCGTCAAGCGCCACCCAACCGTTGGTAACAGAGTCATTTTGGGAGCTGGCGCAAAACTCATTGGCAACATAACTATCGGGGATGACTGCAGAGTCGGAGCTAATGCTGTGGTGACCAAGAACATGCCTGCAGGGACAGTTGCGGTTGGGGTCAATGCGAAACTAATTCGCAGCATCGCTGAAGATCACTACGCAATTTAGCCTTTGTTTTTGAAGTAAAGGCAGCTCCATAGCTTGTCGATTCCAACCTGACGCGTTCCACTCATCCCCTGCTTTTTCATAATCGACCAGGTTTTATCACGATTTAGATCGGTGGATAGGTGTGGTGCCTTGGGGTAAAAGAGCCAGAATGTCACCTGCTGGTCCCAAAGCTTCTTGAGTTTGGGGATTTGTTTCTCCAAGCTGGCAGCAGTTTCGACAAAGACAAATAGTGACGGAGCACTCTCGTCGAGCACCATCTTCTTTGCGGTTTCAAAGTTGGCAGCCCATGGTCGAAGATCATCGAGATCGATATCTGCCGCTAGATTCACACACGGAATTTGAGTTCCGGGTTTGATGTACATCTTTTCTGCTAAAGCCATAATCCGAAAAGTTTATTTAGATTTAGAAGACTATCTTCGTGAAAAAAGAGAATTTAACTTTCTGAACTAGCCCGCCAGTGGTCCAATGTAATAGCGGTCCAAGGTGGAAGATGGGCGAGACTCTCCGCCATGCTGAGATAGGAACTGATCCGTTCCATCGGTTCCGCATAGCGATCGAATCGCACCTGAGCCACCAGGATGCTGCCTAATCCATTCGGTGAGGTCATAAACATTTCCATCAATCACCACCCAGCACTCGGCTTGAGTGTTTCGCTTGGCGACCTCAGCAAGAGTGAGTGCTGCAGAAGTCTGAGTGGGGCTGGGCGAGGAGGAAGCTGTTTGAGTAGGAGATTGAGTCGGGGATGCAGTTGGAGAAGGTGATGCGGTTTCAGTTTCATCGCTAGTTTCCGCCGGTTCAGATTCCATCGGATCCATTGGGTCCATCGGATCCATCGGTTCCATCGTTTCACTTGCTTGCGGGTCAGCTTCGACAGACGAGGTCGGCATAGCCTCGGGTTCAGTTGAACTTGAACAGCCAGCTAGACCCAGCAATAGAACTAACGGTAGAAGAATTCGCATGGCAAAAACAACCACAAGGAAATTAGATAAATTCCCTAGGCTTTGCTCACTTCAGCCTCATTATTCGCGCCACCAGCAAGCACTAATCCAACGGTAATCAGAGGGATTCCAATTAGAAGGCCAATGGTGATGGGCTCGCTCAAGAACACAATTCCAAGGAATAGCGCGACAGCTGTATTGACGTAGGTAATCAGAGAAGATTTGGCTGGGCCAACTTCTTTGATGAGCTTGAAGAACAAAACGAACGCGGCAGCCGAGCACACTAAGCCCAGCACCAACACCGCAATCAGGCTTTGAACGCTCGCTTGGGCGATTTCGCTGCCTAAATTAGGAACAGCAAATGGTGCATAAACCACCGAAACCATCACCATGCTCAGACCAATCATCGAGGCTGAAGAGACATCCTTGAGCTTGATGTTGGCAACAATCGGAGCAACTCCGTAGCCGAGCGAAGCCAGAATCACAAAAAAGACGTAGAGCGGATCAATAGCTCCGGTGAAGGAGTCGACACCAACCAAGACGGCAACTCCTATAAAGCCGATCAGCATTCCACTAAGTGGTCTTGGTTGTAGGGCTTTTCGATCGTGCAAGAAGATGGCCAAGATTGCGACCACGAAAAATGGCACAGTAGCAACCAGCAGGCCGGAGAGCCCCGACGGGATGTGCTTTCCAGCCTCAGTGATTAGCCACCAAGGAACGACCATCTCAGTAACGGCAAAAATCGCGACATAAGGCCAAGCCTTGAAAGCTTTGCGCAATCCCCCGGCATAGATGGCGTAGGGAATCAGAACCAAAGCGCCCAGGAAAACTCTGAGGAAAACGATCGAAGGGGTAGAGAAACTATCAAGTGCCAGAACAATAAAAAAGTATGGCAATCCCCAGAAAAAACCTGTTAGCGAAAACAGAATTAGGCCTTTTTGGGTCACCGGCCAAGTGTAGTCGCTAGGTTAGTTAAATGCTTGGAAAACGCAATCTGGCCTCTGACAACTACGCGCCTGTGCACCCAAAAGTTCTTGAAGCCATAAGCCGAGTAAACAGTGGAGCGGAACCTGCATATGGTGCGGATTCTGAAACTGAAAAACTTCAGCAGACGGTGCAAAACATTTTCGGAGAGAAAGCAGAGGCTTTTCCTGTCTTCAATGGAACCGCTGCAAACGTCATTGCACTGCAAGCAGCCCTACCCAGGTGGGGAGCAGTTATCTGCCTGGAAACCGCTCATCTGAACCTCGATGAGGGAGGAGCGCCAGAAAAAGTTGCTGGAATCAAGCTTTGGTATGTTCCAAATAAAAATGGCGATGGCAAGCTAACGCCAGAACTAGTAAAACCTGAGCTTCGCGATGTTGGATTTGTCCACAGAGCGCAGCAGGGCGCAATTTCAATCACGAACTCAACCGAATACGGAACCGTCTACTCCCCCGCCGAGATCAAGGAGCTGACAACTCTCGCGCATGAGAATCAGCTTGTGTTTCATCTAGACGGGGCAAGAATTGCCAATGCCGCGGCATCACTCGGAAGCGACTACGTGAGCTTCACCTCTAATGCCGGTGTTGATTTGGTTTCACTTGGCGGAACGAAGATTGGTGGTTTGCTGGCAGAGGCTGTGGTGGTTACCGACACAAACAGCAAGATAGGTTCTGAGATTGCCGAGCAAATTCCTTTTCTGCGAAAAAGCGGAATGCAGCTTGGATCAAAGATGCGATACCTGTCTGCTCAGTTGAATGCTCTATATGATTCTGGCTTGGCGCTAGAGCTAGCAAATCATGCCAATGCAATGGCCCGGCTGCTTTATCAAGAGCTGATGAACCTAGCCGAGGGACGAAAACTAATTGTCGATCTTGCTCCGCAAGCGAACGCCGTATTTCCCGTTATTGATTCTTCTGTTGCGCAAGTGCTGCGTGAAAAGTGGGCATTTTATGACTGGGACACAGCGGGCCGAGTGAGACTCATGTGCTCATGGAACACGCAAGAGGCAGAAATAAAGGAATTCCTGCTGGATGTTGGGGAAGCAATCAAGCACTAGTTCAGTTATCTCTTTTGATGACAACTCCAAACAAACCGGCAGCCTCCATTGCCCCACTAACTGAGCTAATCCAAAACCGATGGTCACCAAGAATCTTTGATGCTAGCCATACTCTCTCGTCAGAGGAGATCGCTTCACTGGGCGAGGCGGTACGTTGGGCTCCGAGCTCGATGAACCAGCAGCCCTGGCACATTGTTTTCCTCACTCGTGAATCAGAACTGTTTAGAGAAATTAGCGAGCACGGACTTACAGGATTCAATCAAGCCTGGGCTCCGAATTGTTCGGCCTATGCGGTGGTTTTGGGCCGAAAAACCCAAGGAGATGTCCAGCGCGACCAAGCTGCCACCTACTACGACCTTGGACTAGCTTCTATGCAGCTAGTCGTTCAGGCTCAATCCATGGGTCTTCACTCCCACTTCATGGGCGGAATTATTGCTCGGGAGATAGAGCGGATTATCAATGTCACAAATCACTGGGTCGTGTGTGTAATTGGAATTGGCAAACAGGCCAGCACTCAAGGTGCCAAACAGGAACTAGTTGATCGTGAGATTGCGCCAAGAACTCGGCTAGAGCCTGAAGCTGTTTATTCGGTCAATACTCCCCTTGGCTAGTATCAGACGGTGATTTTGGATTACCAGGCTGCTCTCAAAAAGGCGCACTCTGATTTGCTGGATAGGCAAGAATCGGGTCGGCTTCCAATTGTTTTGATTGACGGAAAAGCAGCCAGTGGCAAGAGCCAATTCGCAAAAGATCTCTCCGAGCTCTATTTCAAGTCAGAAAAACAAGCAGCCCGAGTGATTCAAATGGATGACCTCTACCCCGGCTGGGAAGGCCTTGCAGAGGGGTCTGTTTATCTGCTGACCCACATACTCTCCCCTCTCTCTCAGGGAAAAATTGCTAGCTGGCAGATTTGGAACTGGCAAGAAAACCGGCGAGGCGCAAAAGATGCCGTAAATGGTCACCGAGAGTTTTCAGGCGGCACCGCACTAATTGTTGAGGGCTGCGGATCGATTAGTCGACTCTCCAGCGAGGTTGCCGACATGGCTATCTGGATTGAAGCTGCAACGGAAGAGAGAAAAAAGAGGTTCAATCTTCGGGATGCGGGAAAGTTTGATGAATACTTTGGAATCTGGTCAGCGCAGGAGGATGAGTTTTATGAAAGAGAAAACTCCAAGCAACTAGCGCAGCTTATTGTTCAGAACTAACTTTTCTGTTCTCTAGCCAAGTTCTAACACCGGCAATAACACTGAGTGTGATTACCGCAATTGCAATTGCATAAACAGTTCCACGAACCCAAGGAATCGAGTAGGTGAAGAAGCCGGCGAGAGTCAGACCACAGCCCCACAAGAGTGCACCAACTAAATTCGCACTAAAGAACTTGTAGTAGTTCATCTTGCTAATGCCGGCGAGCGCCGGAATGATGACTCTAGCCCAAGGGATAAATCTGGCGACGACAATCGACCACCAGCCATAGCGAACATAGAAAATCTCAGATTTGGCAATGGCATTCTTCAACCACTTACCCTGACGCTTATCGAGGTAGGGTCTGCCGAAGTGGCGGCCTAAGGTGTAGCCAACCTGATCTCCAAGCCAGGCGGCGATTCCAACCCCGATAACCATCACCACGATGTTGATGGAGTCCTGATGTGCGGCAGCAACGAGCCCCGCCGCAAAAACCAAAGAGTCGCCCGTTATAAACGGGATAAATGCCCCAACAAATAACCCGGTACCGGCGAAGACCAGCCCGAAGACCACCGCATAGAACAGAAATGGGCCGATCTGGTCAAACCAGCCAACTATGTCTTGAGTGATGGAGAGACGAATTTGGGTTGAAAACACGGGGTTAGTCTAACCCATAACTTAGGGTCACCTAACCGGTTCAGACGTTGAAGCGGAACTCCACTACATCGCCGTCCTGCATGACGTAGTCCTTGCCTTCCATGCGGACCTTGCCCTGCGCCTTGGCCTCGGCCATTCCCCCGGCCTTATCGAGGTCTGCGAATGAAACAACCTCGGCCTTTATGAACCCCTTTTCAAAGTCGGTGTGAATAACACCGGCAGCTTGCGGAGCCTTCCAGCCTTGGCGAATGGTCCAGGCCCTGGCTTCCTTGGGTCCTGCCGTTAGATAAGTCTGCAGACCCAGAGTTGCAAATCCAATTCGAGCAAGCTGGTCTAGGCCGCTCTCGCTCTGACCGAGCGATGCCAGAAGTTCGGCAGCCTCTTCCTTAGAAAGATCAATCAGCTCGCTTTCAACCTTGGCATCCAAGAAAACTGCCTCGGCTGGTTTCACAAGATCCGCCAGCTGCTTTCGCTTGTCTTCGCTGCTCAAAATTGCCTCGTCAACGTTAAATACAAACAGCATCGGTTTGGCAGTTAGTAAGCCAAGCTCCTTGATGAGGCTGATGTCTAGTTTGCTGAGCGAGAGTGGGGTGCCATCGTTTAGAACGGCAATTGCTTGATCTATTGTTTCTAGAATCTGTGGGTCAGCCTTTTTACCCTTGACCTCTTTTTCAATCCTCGGTCTTGCCTTATCCAAAGTTTGCAGGTCAGCCAAAATAAGCTCGGTATTGATGGTTTCGATATCTGAGCTCGCGTCAACTTTTCCCTCGACGTGAACGACATCTGAATCGGTGAAGCCACGAACCACCTGAGCAATTGCATCTGCCTCGCGGATGTTAGCTAGGAACTGGTTTCCCAGACCCTCGCCCTCAGATGCTCCCTTGACGATTCCTGCGATGTCAACGAAGGAAACAGGTGCTGCAATTATCTTTTCGGAGCTAAAGATTTCAGCCAGTCGATCAAGCCGAGTATCCGGCAAATTAACCACTCCGATGTTTGGTTCGATGGTGGCAAAGGGATAGTTAGCCGCTAGCACAGAGTTCTTGGTGAGTGCGTTAAAGAGGGTGGACTTACCTACGTTAGGTAATCCGACGATTCCGATGGTTAGTGCCACCGGGGAAGTCTACTTCCCCCATAATTACCCTGTGGCATTGAACTTTGTAGCAATCGACTTCGAAACAGCTAATTCCTCTCCAGCCTCACCCTGTGCCGTAGGGCTGGTCAGAGTGTTGGAGGGAGAGCTGCAGGAGAGTCTGTCCATGCTGTTTCAGCCGCCTCTGGGCTACGACTGGTTTCACCCGGGCAACATCGCTGTTCACGGCATAAGGCCCGAAGATGTTGCCGACGCCCCAGGCTACGGGGAGATTTTGCCAGAGCTGCTTCTATTCACAGAAGGTCTGCCACTGATCGCCCACAACGCTAGTTTTGACATGGGCGTGCTGCGCGAGGCGAGCAAGGCAGTGGAATTCGATCTTCCCAACCTCAGCTATGCCTGCAGCCTCAAAATGGCCCGCAAAACCTACGAACTTGAAAGCTATCGCCTCAATGCTGTGGCTTATGCCATTGGCCACGAGGAATTCAACCACCACGATGCACTGGCGGATGCCGATGCATGTGCCCGGATTGTGCTGCACATGGCCAACCGGCACGAGGTGGAGGATCTGACGGGACTGCTCGAGAAGACCTCCCAGCGTTTGCTTCCATTAGTTGTCTCCTAGCACTGCGATACTTCGAGTATGGAAACAGCTATTTGGTTTGTTCTGAATGCCCTGGTGATTGGCCTGATCATTGGGGGACTCATTGGCTTTCAAATTGCAAAACGCAAAGGCGGTGGCAGCGAGGCCGCCAAGATTGCAGCGCTGCAGGCTACCGAGTCTGAGCTGCGTGCGCAGCTAAAGAAGGCAGATGAAAAAGCCAAAGAGCAAGCCGTTGCAATGGAGCAGGAGAACAAAGTTTTATTGGAGCTAGCTCCTGTCAGGCAGCAACTTGAGCAGATGCAGTCTGCTGTGCAGCGACTCGAAAAAGAGCGACTTGAGCAGTTCAGCACAATATCTCAGCAACTAAAGAGTGCAATTGAAATAGATGAGAATTTGCGCAAACAAACCCAAGCGCTCTCGCAGGCTCTAACTTCTAATTCCCTACGCGGAGTTTGGGGAGAAACTCAGCTTCGAAAACTGGTTGAGCTAGCCGGTCTTATTAAGCACGCAGATTTCAGCGAGCAAACAACTATCACCTCCGGTGATAAAAGTGGCAGAGCAGACATGGTTATCAATCTGCCTGGCAATAAGACGCTCGCGATCGATTCCAAGGTTCCCTTTGACAAGTATCAGGAAGCATCGGCAATCAGCGAACTTGCGCTGGGCGAGGAACAAGAGCGCAGAAAGCGACTGCTCGCTGAGCACGTAAAAGCACTCAAGGGTCACATTGATGAATTAGCATCGCGCGCCTATTGGGAGGGAATGGACAGCTCCCCCGACTTTGTAATTTGCTTTGTTCCTACCGAGTCTCTACTTTCATCTGCGCTAGAACTGGATCCAAGTTTGATGGAGTATGCATTTCGCAAAAACGTTGCCTTGGCATCGCCAGTTTCGCTCTTCTCGGTTTTGAAAACTATCAACTACATCTGGCGACAAAACGCGGATGAAAACCAGGTTCGCTCCATGATCAAATTAGGCCGCGAACTCTATGAACGAGTGGGCAAGGTGGCAGAGTTGGCTTCAGATCTTGGCAGCAAGATCACCTCCACGGTCAAAAGCTATAACAGCTTCGTATCTTCGCTTGAATCCAGGATGCTGGTGACCGCACGAAAGCTAAATGACCTGGATGAAAATCAGCTCGGAATTGACAGCATTGAGACCCCAAAGCAAATTGAGCAATCTCCCAGTGCGCTAACCGCCAAGGAGTTGGCCGAGGATAAATAGCCCCGGCTTGGCTATAGTTAGAGCGGCGCCTACAACGGTGTGAGTGTCTGCACCTGTTATTCACATCCAAGGAGTCTCATGGCCGAGCGGAAATCCCCGGTAGTCACCCTGACCCCCTCCCCGACGCTAGATCGCACATATTTCGTAAGGGATCTGGTCGAGGGTGGAGTAAATCGTGCCGAGCGCGTGGGCGAAGAGCTGGCGGGCAAGGGAATCAACGTTTCACGAGGACTTCAGCTGGTGAATATGGCAGCGCCTGGTGTGATCCCAATTGGCAACGCTGACCCAGGAGTTCTTAAGCGAACCGGTTCCAGTTTTCTAATTCCTCTCTGGGTTGATGGCACTCTGCGCGTTTCAACCACGGTGGTCGAATATGACGGCCCAACCACCAAAATAAATGAGCACCCAAGACCGCTGCATGAGCGCGACTGGAAATCAGTGATTGATCTGACTGAAAGAACAGTTAGAGACTATGAAGCCAAATGGTTGGTAATTGCGGGAGCGCATCCCGAGATTGTCGAAACTGGCAAGGTAATTGACCTGCAGCCGCTGTTTGATCGCATGGAAGCTTTGGGGGTTCGAGTAATTCTTGACACCTCAGGTCCAGCACTTCGCTACTGGGCTCAAAAGGGAAGCGCAACCATCATGAAGCCCAACTCACACGAGTTGTCGGAGTGTGTAAATAAGGACCTCAACACAATCGGTGACGTTATAGATGCAGCCCGCGAGCTAAACAACTGGGGGGTCAACTGTGTCATGGCTTCGCTGGGAGTGGACGGAATTGTTGCAGTCACCAAGACCCATGCCATTCACGCCTTCACCAAGCCAGTGAAGGTAATCAACACGGTTGGTGCCGGAGACTCAACCATCGCAGGTTTCCTGGCGGCTGTGGCTGGAGAAGCATCGTCCGCTGATGCCTATGGAGTTGGATTTGATGTTGCAAAGGGAATCGCTTCCGCTGTTCAGTGGGGAGCAGCTAAGGTTCAACAGCCAACCAGTGGTCTTCAATCTATTGAGAATCTGGTGGAGGCTACAGTTGAGCTAATTCCAGATCGTGATCGTCAGCTGGGTGAGCCAGCCAAAGCTAAGGGGTAAAAATGGCAGTCGTTTCTTCAGCTGAATACCAAGAGATGCTCAACCGAGCAAAAAGTGGAGGCTTTGCCTACCCCGCAATAAATGTTTCTTCATCACAGACTTTGAATGCCGCTCTCGCAGGTTTGCAAGCGGCGGGTAGCGATGGAATTCTGCAGGTCTCAACAGGTGGGGCCGACTACTGGAGCGGTCCAACCATCAAAAACCGCGTTAGTGGAGCACTCGGATTTGCGGCGTTCGCGCGCGAGGTCGCAAAGAACTATTCGGTCAAGGTGGCTCTTCACACCGACCACTGCGCTGAAGATCAATTGGCAGGGTTTGTTAGACCACTGCTGGATCTATCCGCCCAGCAGGTAAAGCAAGGCGGCGAGCCCATTTTCAATTCCCACATGTGGGATGGCTCAGCCGTTCCGCTTGAGCGAAACCTTGAAATTGCGAAGGAGCTTCTAGCCAAGACCAGCGACGTTGGTGCGGTACTGGAGATTGAAGTTGGCGTTGTTGGTGGAGAAGAAGATGGCGTTGAGGGTGGAATGGGCGAGCACCTCTACACCACTGTCGAAGATGGCTTGAAGACAGCGAAGGCTCTGGGCCTTGGAGAAAACGGCCGCTATCTAGCAGCTCTCACTTTTGGAAATGTTCATGGCGTCTATAAGCCAGGTAACGTGAAACTAAGACCAGAACTTCTGGCAGAAATTCAAACCGAAGTTGGCAAGCAATACGGAAAGCAAATGCCATTCGATCTAGTTTTCCATGGTGGATCTGGCTCAACTCCGGAAGAAATTGCAACGGCAGTTCGAAATGGCGTAATCAAGATGAACATTGATACCGACACTCAATATGCCTTCACTAGGCCGATTGTCGATCACATGTTTAAAAACTACGACGGGGTGCTGCGCATTGATGGCGAAGTCGGCGACAAGAAGACTTACGACCCACGCAACTGGGGCAAGCTAGCTGAGGCTGGGATGGCTAAGCGAATTGTCGAGGCTGCACAGCAGCTTGGCTCGGCAGGAAAGTCCAGCTGGTAATTAGTTTCCAGCGGCTTTGAGGTCGCGTCTGAGCTCTTTCGGGAGCGAGAACTGAATATCTTCTTCTGCGGTCGTAACTGTCTCCACAGATCCATAGCCTCGATCAGCTAAGTACTTCAAAACGTCATCCACCAGCTCTTCCGGCACCGATGCGCCAGAGGTTACGCCAACTGTTGAAACACCTTCAAACCACTTCTCGTCAATCTCACTGGCAAAGTCGACACGATATGCCGCTTTCGCACCAGCATCTAGAGCAACTTCTACCAATCGAACAGTGTTAGAACTATTTGCAGATCCGACCACAATCACCAAATCGGACATGGCTCCGACTTTCTTAATTGCAACTTGGCGATTTTGAGTTGCGTAGCAAATGTCATCACTTGGTGGGTTTTGCATTAGTGGGAAGCGCTTGCGAAGCTTTGTCACAGTTTCCATGGTCTCATCAACGGACAAAGTTGTTTGTGATAGCCAGATAACCTTCTCTGGGTCTTTCACCTGAGCAGATTCAATATCTTTATCGCCGTCGATCAGCTTCACAGCGTGTGGGGCTTCACCGGCAGTGCCCTCAACTTCCTCGTGGCCCTCGTGACCTACCAGAAGAATTTCATAGCCTTCGTTGGCAAATCTGATTACCTCGCGGTGAACCTTGGTTACTAGTGGACAGGTCGCATCGATGGTTCTTTGGTTTCTTGCCTGGGCTGCCTCAATTACGCTCGGGGCAACACCGTGCGCGGAGAAAACCATCACACAGCCTTCCGGTGCCTCATCAACCTCGTCGACGAAAATTGCTCCGCGGGCCTCCAAGGACTGAACAACGTGCTTGTTGTGAACTATCTGCTTACGGACATAAACCGGAGCGCCATAGTGATCAAGCGCCTTTTCCACGGCTATGACAGCCCTGTCTACGCCTGCGCAGTAGCCACGGGGGGCTGCCAGCAAGACCTTTTTCGGGCTATCCATGTCTGTCCTAGCGTTAGGGTTAATAGCAGTCACCGTCCAATTCTACGAACCGCTCTAGGAGCCAGTCTTGCAGGAAAAAGTGGAGCAAGAGGCCCAATCGAAAGTCTCTAGCGAACATTCCCCTTGGCGGGTGTCTCAGCTATCAAAGAGCCTAAAGGACTGGATAGAAAAACTCGGGCGAGTCTGGGTCGAAGGAGAGCTTCAGCAGATCCAGCTGCGAGGAAGCAACCTGTTTGGCTCGCTAAGAGACTTAGACCTTGAAAATTCAATTGAAATCCATGCTTTTGAGGCCAGTGACGTTGAGATCGAGGCTGGACTAAAGCAGGGCGACCGCGTCGTTGCACTGTTGCAACCAGCCTTCTGGGCAAAAAACGGCAAGCTAACCATGCGAGTGCTGAAAATGCACAAAGTTGGTCTGGGCGAGCTGCTGGAAAGAATTGAAAGACTCAGACAGCAGCTAATTGCCGAGGGACTGACCGACCCGGATAGAAAGAAACCGCTTCCCTTTTTGCCTAACAAGATTGGTCTAGTTACTGGAGCCAATTCAGATGCCGAGAAGGACGTTCTGCAGAATGCAAGAAACCGCTGGCCAGAGGTTCAATTTGAGGTTATCCATACCCTCGTGCAAGGCGACAAAGCTGCCGCAGAGATTGTCATGGCGATTCAGCAGCTAGATGCGTTGAAGGAAGTTGATGTCATCATCGTTGCGCGAGGTGGCGGAAGTTTCCAAGATCTTTTGCCATTTAGCGATGAGCGAGTGGTTCGAGCCGCAGCCGCTTCTTCAAAACCAATCGTTAGCGCTATTGGGCACGAGAATGATCAGCCACTGCTTGACCTGGTGGCAGACCTGCGAGCGTCGACCCCAACCGATGCTGCTAAACGGGTAGTGCCGGATGTTGTTGAGGAGCGTAAGAACATTAGAACTGCACTTGACCGTATAAATTTCAGAATTCTTAGCTACCTGGATACGCAGATTCAGCTAATCAAATCAATCGTGTCTAGACCAGTTCTTGCCAGTCCCTTCGGATTTGTCGATGGTCAAGCTGATCAGCTCTCTCAGCTGAAGAAGCGACTGGGTGAAATTTTGGAATGGCGGTTGACCAAAGCAAGCGGTGAGCTGGGCCAGTTAGTTAGCAGCGTTAGGGCACTCTCCCCCAAGCTCACCTTAGAGCGCGGGTATGCAGTAATCACAGATGAAAAGGGAGCTATCTTGAGAGAGGTCAGCTCGGGACAAGATTTTCAGGTTCAACTTGCAAAACAGGAAATAATGGCAACTGCCAAGTCGGTTAGGAAAAAGTGATGGCTAAAGACATTTCAAAAATGAGCTACGAAGAGGCTCGCGACGAGCTGCAGGAAGTTGTCGCCCAGCTTGAGCAGCAGAACGTCACTTTGGACGCTTCCATGGCGCTTTGGGAAAGAGGCGAGGCACTAGCAAAAGTTTGCGAAGAGTGGCTCAGCGGTGCACGCAAGAAGCTCACTGACGCCCAGGGCAAAAAAGACAGCAAGTGACTAGCGGCGCAGAGCGTCGAGCCAAACAAACGGTTCGAAATCTAGTTTTCTCCCTTCTAGCAACATTAGGTGTGGTTGCTCTAGTTGTGCTTGGCGTCCCCAGAGACGATTCGAGCTTGATTCAGAGAATTGACTACGTAGCAGTAGCAAACGAAGCCGAGGCATCACTTGGCAAATCAGTTCTAGCTCCGACTGTCCCCCCGTCTTGGTGGTCAAATGCTGCTCGAATGGAAAAGCAGCTTGGTCTGGATGTTTGGTATGTAGGTTTTGTAACCGATGAAAATCAGTTCATCGCAATCAACCAAGCCTTTGAAGCCAACCCTTCTTGGGAGGCAGACGTGTTGACAGGCAATTCTCTTTCCGGCACGGTCGAGATTGCTGGATTGATTTGGGAGATCTACCCAACTCAATCGCCATCGGACCCGCCTGGCACCAAAGAGCTAGCGATGCTCCTAAGGGATGAAGCCTCCACGGTTGTAATCTATGGAACAGCACCAGATAGCGATTTTGAAATTTTGGCTGAGGCAATTGCCAGCCAGTTAGGAAACTAGTTGTCCAGACCCGCCACCGCGCAGCAAGCATGGGATTTGCTGTCCGAGGGTAATCGCAACTTTGTCAACGGAACTCCCGCTCACCCTCGACAAGACGCTGAGATGAGGGTTGAGCTGGCAGATCAGCAAGCCCCATTCGCAGCTTTGTTTGGTTGCTCAGATTCCAGACTGAGTGCTGAAATGATCTTCGATGTCGGTCTGGGTGATTTATTTGTGGTTCGCAACGCAGGTCAGGTAATTGCTGACACTATCTTGGGCTCGCTTGAATTCTCAGTTGAGGTGTTGAAGGTTCCCTTGATTTTGGTACTTGGGCACGATGAGTGCGGTGCGGTTAAGGCCTCACTAGATTCTGAGCTTGGAAAGCTCTCGACCAGCGGCGAATTTATCCGGAATTTAGTGGACCGAATCAGACCCACAATCGAGCGCAGTTTGGCCGCTGGCGAGAACACGCTGGACCAGCTGACACACAACCACATTCAGGACACCATTGAAGAACTGGTCGAGCGGTCTGGCCTAATCCGCTCATACATTGAATCTGGCAGACTTGCAGTGGTCGGTGCGGAGTATCGACTGGCCGAAGGAAGAGTGTCCATGATTTCCGCAATTGGACCTTTGCGAAAGGACGGGTAATGGAATACCGAATTGAACGCGACACCATGGGTGAAGTAAAGGTCCCCAAGGATGCGCTCTACCGGGCCCAAACCCAACGCGCAGTTGAGAACTTTCCTATTAGTGGAACACCGCTAGAACAAGAACACCTAGTCGCGCTCGCCAGAATTAAGCGCGCTGCCGCTGAGGCGAACGCAAAGCTTGGCATTATCTCGTCGGAAATCGCGGACGCAATTGTCGCAGCTGCCGATGAGGTTATTGCGGGCAAGCACTTTGGCGAGTTTCCGGTGGATGTTTTCCAGACGGGGTCTGGCACTTCTTCGAATATGAACATGAATGAGGTGCTGGCAACGATTGCCTCGGCCAGACTAGGTAAAGATGTGCATCCAAATGATCACGTCAATGCCAGCCAGTCTTCTAACGATGTCTTTCCAACTAGTGTCCACGTCGCAGTTACTAGCGCACTTGTGAATGATCTTGTGCCTTCACTTGATTACCTGGCCAAGGCACTTGAGGAAAAGGCCAAAGCTTGGAAAGAAGATGTAAAACCAGGTCGCACACACCTAATGGATGCAACCCCGGTGACTTTCGGTCAGGAGTTCAGCGGCTATGCCGCCCAGATTCGATATGGAATCGAAAGAGTCAACTCAACTATTGCTCGCGTGGCAGAAGTGCCACAGGGTGGAACAGCCACTGGAACTGGAATCAATACACCTAAAGGATTCCCACAAGAAGTGATCAAGCGTTTAGCTAAAGACACCGGGCTTCCGATTACCGAGGCTAGAGATCATTTTGAGGCTCAGGGGGCTAGGGACGCGCTGGTAGAGGTTTCTGGTGCACTAAAGGTAATTGCAGTAAGCCTTACCAAAATAAACAATGACATTCGCTGGATGGGATCTGGTCCAAACACCGGTCTTGCAGAAATCCACATTCCCGATCTACAGCCTGGCAGTTCGATTATGCCGGGCAAAGTTAACCCGGTTGTTCCGGAAGCTGTTTTGATGGTGTGCGCCAGGGTTATTGGAAATGATGCAACCGTCACCTGGGCAGGTGCTTCAGGCAACTTTGAGCTCAACGTTGCAATACCTGTTATGGGAAATGCCCTTTTGGAATCGATTCGTTTGCTGACTAACTCTATGCGCGTGTTAGCTGACAAGACCGTGAAGGGGCTTGAGATTAATCAAGAGCGAGCTAA
>JBMSYD010000015.1:0-18862 GCA_049426345.1 Aquiluna sp. | reverse complement strand
TGCGCGTAGCGGGGATGGTGCCCAGAAATCCAATCGAGCCCTCGATTTGGGATTTGCTGAGCGTGGTGATCGAGACTCCATCGAGCAGTACCGAACCGCCTGAGACTTTTATCTTTCTTGCTAGCGCTTTTAGTAGGGCACTCTTCCCGGCACCATTTGCACCTACCACCGCTGTAATGCTGGCCGGTGCGAAATTAAGATCCAGGTTCTTGATGACATCATCTGCCGCGTATCCAGCGTTTAGTGCCTGAGCGGCAAGCTTGGATTCGGCCTCATACATAACCAAAAGCTTAGAACTTGGCGGTTGTTTCGACTGCCCTGACCCAGCGTTGATAAGAAGCCGAACGGTCCTCTTTCGGCTCAAATGACTTATCAGCTGGGTTTAGCGCTCGCAGCTGATCTAGTGAATTCCAGATTCCACTTCCAAGACCTGCTAGCAGTCCCGCACCCAGGCCAGTTGACTCTAGGTTTTTTGCTCTAACAACCTTGGCCTGGAGCAAATCCGCCTGAATCTGAAGCAGTAGGGAATTGGCAGCAGCGCCACCATCAACTCTTAGCAGGTCAACTTTCTTTCCCGAATCGCTGCTCATCGCATCCACAACAGCACCCACCTGGAATGCAATTGCCTCCAATGTTGCATAAGCAAGATTGGCCTTGGAGGTTCCGCGGGTGATGCCGAGCAGACTTCCCCTTATATCTGCATTCCAAAACGGAGCTCCTAGTCCCGTGAGGGCTGGAACAAATACAACACCGTCACTACCGCCTGAGCTAGTTGCTAACTCCTCCACATCCGATGAGGAAGCAATAATTCCAAGCTGATCCCTCAGCCACTGCACAGCAGCACCTGCGACAAAGACAGAACCTTCGGAAGCGTAGGTGATCTCTCCTGTCGGCGCTCGCCAGGCAACTGTTGCCAATAGGCCGCGTTCACTAATCACAATCTTGTCTTGGGTGTTGGTCAAAATAAATGCGCCGGTTCCGTAGGTGCACTTTGAAGCTCCAGCATCAAATCCAGTTTGGCCAAACAGAGCGGCTTGCTGATCTCCAGCCATGCCCGTAATTGGCGCCTCAATACCCAAGAAGCTGTCGGAATCACTGGCAGCTAGTTGGCCCCAACAGGCAACAATCTCTGGCAGAGCGATGCGAGGAATCTCAAATGCAGCGAGTAGCTGGTCATCCCACTGGCAACTAACCAGATCCATCAGCTGAGTTCTAGATGCGTTTGATGCATCTGTGATGTGGTGCTTACCACCTGAAAGTCTTGCCACCAGATAGCTGTCGATAGTGCCTAGGGCATACTTTCCGTTTTCTACTCCCGCCCATACCTCTGGCAGATTTCTCTTCCACCAAAGAAACTTGCTGGCGGTGAAATAGGGATCAATGTTTAGACCTGTTTTCTTGCGTATCCAGTCGCCCTCATTTTTTGCCTGCAGTTCCTCAGTGAAGATGGAGGTTCTTCGGTCTTGCCAAACGATTGCTTTGGTGGGAGAGGCGAGGGTGCGGCGATCCCAGATGACCGCCGTTTCTCTTTGGTTTGTGATTCCGATGCAGCTGATGGATTGATTGAGGGCGCCAGACGCCTTCACAGCACTTAGCGTTGCCTGCCAAATCTGCTCTGGGTCGTGTTCAACCCAGCCAGGCTGAGGGAAGTGCTGCTCAAACTCGCTATAGCCACGGGAGACAATCTGACCGGACTCGTCAATCACCAATGCGGTTACCCCGGTGGTCCCAGCGTCGATGGCAAGAATCGACATCAACTTCCTCCTTGAAATTGAAGCTCAGGCATACAGAACTGGAATTATGCTTGCACTGTGAACAGACAAAATCAAACTGAAACGAACAAATTCGAACAGTTTGATGTTGCCATTGTCGGGGCGGGTATCAATGGCGCGGTAGCCGCAGCGGCCCTCTCAGCCGCAGGCCTCAAGGTCCTGCTGGTCGATAAGGGCGATTTCGCTGGCTTCACCTCTCAAGAGTCCTCCAATCTGGTTTGGGGCGGGATCAAGTACCTGCAGAGTTATGAGTTTTGGCTCGTCTTCAAGCTTTGCCTAGCCAGAAATCGTCTGATGCGCGCCTATCCAAATCGGATTCGGCAAATTGGTTTTCTTGCCTCATTGGGTCCAACCGCTCCGTTTGGCAGATTACTGGGAACCTTTGGAACACTTTTCTACTGGGGGATCGGTTTGTTTGGCACGAAACCACCGGCGTCGTATTCAGCACAGCGCGCTAAGAAACTGGAGCCAAATTTAATCACTGGTCGAAAAGCCGTTAAGTATTTCGATGCCGAACTACCAGATAACGACTCTCGTTTTGTTTTTGATTTCGTAAAGCAAGCAACCGCCAAGGGGGCCGTTGCAAAGAACTACACCGAGCTCGTTTCGGCAAATTTTGATGGGGTCTGGAAACTAGGGATTCGAGATGCTAACGGCGTTGAGCAAATTGAAGCAAAGACTGTAATCAACGCAGCCGGACCATTTGCATCGAAAGTTTCGGAGCTGCTCCAAACCAGCACAAAAGCTAGCTTGGTTTTCTCCAAGGGTGTTCACTTTGTTCTCAATCGAAAGCTAACCCAGAAGTATCAGGTGCTGGCCTTTTGGGATGAACAGGGCCGATTGTTTTATGTCCTACCAATGGGCGATCGAAGCATGGTCGGAACCACCGACACCCGCGTTGATGACCCAGTGACTGAAGTCACCGATGAAGACATTGATTTTGTTCTACGTCAAATTAACGCCCAAATGGAGCTAACAGAGCCAATCACCAAAGATCAGATAGTCTCCGCGCGCTGTGGCGTAAGACCACTGGTAGTCGAAAGTGCCGGTGAAGGGAATGTGGCCGACTGGCACCAGCTGTCTCGAAAGCACGTGGTGGAGGGCAACAAGGATAGAAAAGTCGTCACGATCCTTGGCGGCAAGCTCACCGACTGTCTCAACGTTGGAGAAGAGCTGGTCGGAGAACTGAATCGCTTTGGACTAAAAGTGAAAGTTCCTGGTCGGTGGTTTGGTGAGGGTAACCAAACTCGCAAAGAGGAATTCTTTGATCTCATCCGAACCAAAGCGACCGAAACTCCCAACCTGTTGGCCGACGGCCTGTGGCGCAGACACGGAGAAAAAGCATTTGAGATTGTTGGTGATGCAGAGCTTTCTGATCTGGTTCCAGGCCTTGGAATCACTGAGCAAGAAATTCGCCACATCGTTCAAACAGAACAAGTAGTCGTGCGTGAAGATCTGCTAAGAAGACGCCTTCCAATCAGCATGGCAAGGTCTGAGCAGGAGATTGCTCAAAACCAGAAGCTTCAGAAGCTACTCGTGGAGCTGGGTCTCTAGCTTCACAGGCTGTTTTTTGCTTGGCCATTCGACAATCAGCATCGCAGCGAATAGCAATCCGCCACCAAACACCATCGCAAATGTCACCGGTTCCTGGCCAACCGCAACGGCAACAAGGGCGGTGAAGATAACTTCGGAGGTGATGATTAGTGCCACGCGTGCCGGATCAATCAAAGTTTGAGCCCAGGTCTGCACCCAAAACGCAATCACTGTCGAGAGGATTGCGGTGAAGAAAAGCGCAAACCAAACATCAAAATTCGGCGGAGCCTGATAGCCATCCATCAGCGCAAACCCCCAGGTGACAACTGCCATCCAACCGATTTGCAACATAGCAAACCTGTAGGCAGATCTTCCCTTGCCGTGTTTACCGAGCAGAAGAATGTGGATGGCGTAAAAGACAGCGCAGGCTACCAACCACAGCTGACCAACTTGGAACTCAATGTCGGTTGCAGCTCCAGAGAAGATGGCCAACCCAGCCAGAGCGACAATCACACCAACCACCACCCGCTTGGCAATGCTTTGCCTCATAAACACAAAAGCAATAAGGGGCGTAAAGACAACATAGAGCCCAGTTAGAAAGCCGCTGGTCGCAGCGGTTGTCAGCTCTAGTCCAATCGTCTGAGTGATGTAGCCGAGGGCCAACACGACTCCAAGCAGCGCACCAAATTTAATATCGCCTTTTTCAAATCTTGTTGAGACCGTTGGACGCAAAATCAGCATCGCCAGAAATGCAATAGTGAACCTGGTCGCTAGAAAATCCATGTAGGGCTGCTGCTTGATCGCATCCTTCATCAGTACGAAGGCGGCTCCCCAAACAAATCCGACGCCCAGCAGGGCAAGCACCGCAAGGCGAATCTTGGTCATTCGCCAAGGATAGCTCAGGCCTTATGCGACTTAGGACCTGCCATTTTCTTTGCCATGGATGGGAAGACAATTCCGTGCATTGGGAAAACAGCCCACCAATAAAGGTGGCCAAATAGTCCGCGTGGATGATACAGAGCGCGTTGGGTCAAAAGAGTTTGGCCATCCGATTGCTTCTCAACTCGAAACTCCAGCCACGCCAAACCTGGCAGTTTCATCTCTGCTCGCAAACGAAGCAGGTTCGGTCGCTGAATTTCTTCTACTCGCCAGAAATCTAAAGCTTCACCTTCGCGAAGGGTTAGCGGGTCACGTCTTCCGCGGCGCAGACCAACCCCACCCACGAAGCGATCCATGACACCCCTTAGCTCCCAGGCCCAGGTTGCCGTTGAGTAGCCGTTATCGCCGCCTATCGCCTCAACTCGTTGCCAAACTGTCTGTACATCATCGGGCGATAAATACTTGCGCTCATCGACATACAACGAACCACCGGCCCAATCGGGATCGGTAGGCAGTGGTTGTGAGTGAGTGCCGGGAGTCTGATCGGATGACCAGCGAGTTTCAACTTCTAAGTCCTTGATGCGCGTCAGAGCTAGCGAGACTGCTTTCCTGAAATCTGTCAGACCATCTGGATGATCTGGAATGTATTTCCTAATTTCGTCATTGCGCGCAACAACCTCGTGCTTCAAGGAAGCCACCAGTCTCTTCGCAAGTGTTACCGGCACAGGCGTCACTAGTCCGATCCAGCCGGAAGCTAATTTGGGAGTGAGAACCGGAAGCGGAATGATGATTCGTCGTCTGAGGCCTGCGACTTCTGCATAGATTTGCATCATTTCCATGTAGGTGAAAACTTCCGGTCCACCGATGTCAAAGTCTCTATTGATACTTGAATCAATCGTCGCGCTGCCGACCAAGTAGCGAAGAACATCTCGAATCGCAATGGGTTGAATTCTGTTTTTTAGCCACTTCGGGGTGACCATGATTGGAAGGCGCTCGGTTAGATGGCGCAGCATTTCAAATGAAGCCGAGCCCGCGCCAATCACAACTCCTGCGCGCAGCTCAATTGTCGGAACACCACTTGATCTCAGAATCTCACCGGTGATTGCTCTAGCTGACATGTGAGGGGAGAGGTTGTCATCGGGTGATGCTATGCCTCCGAGGTAGACAATCCTCTTTACTCCCTCAGCCTTTGCGATCTCACCAAACTTGGTAGCGAGCTCCTGTTCCATCTGCTCGAAGTTCTTGGGCGTCATCAGGGCATGCAGCATGTAATAGGCAAGATCAATGTTTGAAAGAGCTTTTGCTAAAGCAGCCGTATCGAGAGCGTCGCCCTCGACAATTTCTACCTGGTCTCTCCACGGATAATCTTGCAATCGCTTGGCATCGCGAACTAAGACCCTCACACGGTAGTTGTGGGTGAGAAGCTCTCTAACTAAACGACCACCAACATAACCAGTAGCACCGGTCACCAGCACCCGTGCCGGCTTTCCATCGTCGGCCTTCAGAACGGGCAGGTCCTGGGTGACGGTTTCGATCATGGCTAACTAAACCACGAAACCGAGCTTTTTGTTTCTAGCCAAATCGACCGGAGACGTAGTCCTCGGTCTGCTGCTGGGCAGGGTTGGAGAAGATCTTTTCCGTTTTGTCATATTCGATGAGTTTGCCCGGCATGCCAGTGCCCGCAATGTTGAAAAAGGCCGTCATATCGGAGATACGAGAGGCCTGTTGCATGTTGTGGGTAACAATCACCACAGTGAACTTTTCCTTGAGCTCCACAGCAAGGTCTTCAATGGCTGCGGTGGAAATAGGATCCAGAGCGGATGTCGGCTCGTCCATCAAGATCACATCTGGCTCTACGGCAATAGCTCTTGCAATGCAAAGTCTTTGTTGCTGTCCACCGGATAACGATGAACCCGGTCTTTCTAGACGATCCTTAACTTCATTCCAAAGGTTAGCTCCCTTGAGTGAGCGCTCCACAAGTTCATCTGCCTCACTCTTGGACATCTTGTTGTTATTTAGCCTGAATCCTGAAAGCACGTTCTCCTTGATGGACATTGTCGGAAACGGGTTTGGTCTTTGGAAGACCATTCCGACCTGGCGTCTTACCTTCACAGGGTCAACGTCTTCGCTGTAGATATTCTCGCCATCCATCAGAAGTTCGCCTTCGACGTATGCGCCAGGGATAACCTCGTGCATGCGGTTGAGGGTTCTAATCAGTGTCGACTTGCCACAACCCGAGGGGCCAATAAATGCAGTAATCGCCCTTGGCTCAATCACCATGCTGATGTCTTCGACGGCTTTGAATTTGCCGTAGTAAACATCCAGTGACTTCAGTTCAATGCGCTTGGCCATTTACGATCCCTTCGGTGAGAAGAACTTAGAAACTAATCGAGCTATCAGGTTCAGCACCATGACAATCAGCATCAGGGTGAGGGCGCCTGCCCAGCTGCGATCGAGATAAGACTGTGTGTCGATTCCCTGGTTGGCAAACGATGTGAAAACAAATACCGGCAAAGTCATCATCTTGTCGCTGAAGGGGTTGTAGTTCATGGAAGTTGTGAAACCGGCAGCCAACAGCAGTGGTGCTGTTTCGCCAATCACACGCGCAATCGCGATGATTACACCAGTTGCTATACCTGCCAAAGCGGTTGGAATCACTACTTTGACAATTGTGAGCCACTTCGGAACACCTAAAGCATAGGAAGCTTCTCGCAGCTCGTTTGGAACAATCTTCAGCATCTCTTCGGTTGCTCTAACGACAACCGGAATCATCAGCACTGAAAGAGCAATCGCTCCGGCAAATCCATTGATAGCCGCTGCGGGACCAAGCAAAACCAAGAAGAGAGTAAAGGCAAACAAGCCCGCCACGATCGAAGGAATGCCAGTCATCACATCAACGAAGAATGTGACTGCTTTGGCAAGTCTTCCTCGGCCGTATTCGACCAAATAAATCGCAGTCATGATTCCCACTGGCACGGAAATCAAGCTTGCAATCAGTGTCAACTCCAATGTTCCAACGATTGCATGAAGAGCTCCACCGCCTGCTCCAACCACATTTCTCATCGACATTGTGAAGAAGTCGATATCCAGTCTGGCCAGTCCGTTGGTCACTACGGTCCAGGCAAGTGAGACAAGCGGAATAACAGCAAGTGTGAATGCACTTGTCACAAGAGCGGTCACGAACCTGTCAGCTGCCTTCCTTCGTCCCTCAACTAGGCGAGAGATCAAAACCGAGGAAACCAGAAACAGGACAAATCCGCCAAAAGCCGTTGAAACAATGTTTGGTCCCGACTCAGAGCCAGAACTGGAAAGTGTGTTGGCTGCTAGTGATAAAGAGAATGAACCAACCAAAACGGTGGGAGTGAACCAGCGGGGTAGTGAAGCAGATGCCTGCAGACCAGAGGTGATAATCGCCATTAGTTTGCCCCCGAGAATTCTGCTCTGCGGCTAATGATGTAGCGGGCAATCATGTTCACGACCATTGTGATTATAAAGAGCATGAGGCCAGTGCCAATTAGCAAACTTCTGTAGTCCCCACCTGACTCGGGGAAGTCCAGTGCGATGTTGGCTGCAATCGTGTTTGAGTTTTGTGAAGTTAGAAGTGCAAAGCTGATGATGGATGCAGGGGAAAGAACCATCGCAACCGCCATTGTTTCTCCCAGTGCCCTTCCGAGCCCCAGCATCATGGCCGAGATGATTCCTGGTCGACCAAACGGAATAACTGCCATTCGAATCATTTCCCAGCGCGTTGCACCTAGGGCAAGTGCCGCTTCCTCATGCAGTTTTGGTGTCTGCAGAAAAACTTCTCGGATAATTGCCGCCATGATTGGCAAAATCATGATTGCTAGCACTATGCCAACGGTCAGCATGGTTCGACCAGTTGCTGACACTTGACCTTCAAAGAGTGGAATCCAACCAAGGTTTTGGTTTAGCCAAAGGTAAGTCGGATTCAAAAACGGGGCCAACACCAAGATTCCCCAAAGTCCGTAAACCACCGAAGGAATAGCTGCTAGAAGATCAATGATGTAGCCGAGGGTTTGCGCGAAGCGTCTTGGTGCGTAGTGAGAAATGTAAAGAGCAATTCCAATAGCTAGGGGAGTTGCAATTAGAAGTGCAATTACCGCTCCGTAAAGCGTTCCAAAGACATAAGGTGCAACATAAGCCAGTGGTCCATCTGGAGCTTGAGCTCCGAGTTCAGCTTCTGGCGATAGCGCTGGCAAAGCTTGGATAAAAAGAAAAAAGGCCACCGCTGCCAGGGTGACCAAAATAGAAGCGCCAGCAAATGTTGCGAGCTTGGAGAAAACAAAGTCTCCTAGACGAATTTGGGATTTGCCACGATTGGCCGTTGTGGTCATTTCCCCTCCGTCTTTTCTAATTTAGAAGATTAGCCCGAGCCCGGTTGCCCGAGCTCGGGCTAATCCTATGGTTTTTGGTTATTGAATTTGGTCGATGATGGCCTGAGCCTTCTGGCGCAAAGCGTCAGAAATTGGCGCAGATCCAGCCGCTTCGGCCGCTACTCGCTGTCCCTCAGCAGAAACAATGAAGGATGCGTAGGCCTTGACCAGAGCAGCCTTGGAGTCATCTGCATAGTCCATGCAGCCTTGCAGGTAAGAGATGAGTACTACCGGGTAGACACCCGACTCCGTTGTGTCGCGTGCCAGGTCGTAAGCCAGTGTTGTTTCTGGGCGACCGGACTTCAAAGGAGACACATCCACGATTGCAGCAGCTGCTTCAGCGCTGTAAGGAACGAACGCGTCACCAACTCCTACCGCAACGGTTCCAAGGTTGCCTGCTCTAGAAGCGTCTGCATAACCAATGGTTCCCTGTCCACCTTCAACAGCCGAGATCACACCGGAAGTTCCCTGGCCACCCTCGCCACCAAACTCTGCTGGCCAAGCTTCGATTGAACCAACGTTCTCACCATTTAGAACCCAGCTGTTTGGTGCAGCTTTTGCAAGCCAGTCAGTGAAGTTACCAGTTGTACCCGATTCGTCTGAACGGTGAACTGCGGTGATAGCTAGGTTTGGAAGTGAAACTCCAGGGTTAGACGCAGCAATTGCTGGATTGTTCCAGTTAGTAATTTCACCTGTAAAGATTTGGGCAATTGTGTCGGCAGTCATGTTGAGCGAAGTAATGCCCTCTAGGTTGAACACAACTGCGATTGGAGAAATCCAAATTGGGAACTCAAACACAGGTCCATCTGCAGGAGAGCAGTTTGGGTGTGGAGTAGCAAGCTCTTCGTCTTTGAAGGAGGAATCGGAGCCGGTGAAGAATGTCAACCCTTGCTCAAACTGGTCGCGACCAGTTCCAGAGCCGGTTGGGTTGTAGTTGATGGTTACACCGGGGTTTGCTGTCTGGAATGCAGCAACCCAAGCTTCCTGGCCAGCTGCCATCGATGATGCGCCTGAGCCGTCTAGCGTTCCGGACAGTGCAGTTGTATCTGTGGTTTCTGAAGGAGCTGCTTCGTTTGCTGCGCAGCCAGTTAGAACTAGAGTTCCCGCGGCTGCAATCGAAGTGAGCTTTGCAATATGTGACATGTAATGCCTTTCGTGGTCTGGTAGACGCTCGCCAAGCTATGTAGCTCCAGCAAACAGCCTTTAGATACCAGGTAAACGAGAGGTTAACTTCTCTATATATCTAGTCTTACTCGCTCAAAGGCCACGAATTTAGGCTTTTTTCCTATTGAAAGACGCAGAACCATGAACTCCCCAGGCTCGAGAGTGGTGCCGGCCAGAATCAGATCCCTTGTCTCACTTGTTGCGCGACTAGCGAGGGTCTTAGTAATGGTTGGCAGTGCTGGCCGGTGAGAGCAGATCAATGCAGACTTGGTTGAATCAAAAAGTGATTCGACCGCATTAATTGTTTTGCGCGGGCTCAACACGCTTGATAGCTCTGTGAGTTGCGAGCGATAGATAATTTTTCTCTTATATACCTTGGCAAAGGGTTCAATTGTCTGATCACAACGGGACCATGGGCTTGTTACAAGTCGCTTGGGAGAGTAGGCGTTCAGGATGCTAACCAAACGTTTAGCCTGGGCCTTTCCTTCAGGCAGCAAAGGTCTCTTAGCCTCTGCGCCATCCCATTCGCCCCTTGGAGTCGCTTTTGCATGACGAATAATTATTAGCGCTCTTGTTTCCAGGATTTGCTGTCGCTGCAAGTCGATTACCTCTTGCAGTAATCGGCGGTCATGTTCGTAAGTTAATTTGCTAGCGGCTTCAGCAAAAGAGAACCAGCCGATTTTCGCTATCTCTTCGTTTGGTTCAAATGAAGCGCTCTTCCAAGCTTTTGGTTTTAGCTTAGATGCCCAGTAGTGAACTTCTTTTTCTTCGCCTGATCCAACTTGATAGCTAATGGTTGAAAGTTTCCTACCAAGCTTTAACCTTATTCCGGTTTCTTCCAGCACCTCACGTACCGCGGTTTCAGGCAGAAGTTCACCAGGGTCCTGCTTGCCTTTCGGAAAGGACCAGTCTTGATATTTTTCGCGTCGAACCAATAGAACTTCGAAGTTGCCGTCTTTTTCACGCCAGCAAACCACGCCGGCTGCATAAATAGTCATTAGCGAATTCTCTTTTTGGAAAGCGCTTGGAACATCATTTGATCTTGCAGGTCTGCCAATTTCTCGCCCGACGCAGCAGTTGATTTGCGCAGCCAGGTGCCATCGGCTTGCAGATGCCAGGAGGCCACCTCATCGCTGAAACCCAGATTCAAAATGTTTCTCAGCTGCTCGATCTGATCAGGCTGCACAATCTTTACCAAGGTCTCGACCCTTCGGTCTAGATTGCGGTGCATCATGTCGGCAGAGCCGATAAAGACGTCTGGATTTCCGTTATTTTCAAAGTAAAAGATTCGAGAGTGCTCGAGGTAACGACCCAGGACTGATCGAACTCGAATAGTTTCACTAAGACCCTTGACGCCTGGCTTTAGCGCACACATGCCTCGGACGAGAACATCGATAGGTACACCGGCCTGCGAGGCAAGGTAGAGCTGATCAATGATTCTCTCGTCAACCAGCGAGTTCAGCTTTAGTGCGACCCTGGCAGGTTTCCCTGCCTTGTGATTGTCGATTTCACGTTGGATTCGCTCAGAGAGACCCTCGCGCACGCCACCAGGAGAAGTCAGCATCGCTTTGTACTTTGGTTCTGATGCATAACCTGATAGCAAATTAAAGAGTTTGGTTAGGTCTTCCCCTACTTCGTCCCTGGCTGTGAGGAGTCCAAGATCCTCGTAGTAGCGCGCAGTCTTGGGGTTATAGTTTCCGGTTCCAACGTGGCAATAGCGACGTAGCTGGTCTCCCTCTTGCCTAATAACCAGTGAAAGCTTGCAATGGGTTTTGAGTCCAACTAGACCATAAACAACGTGTACTCCGGCGCTCTCTAGCTTTCTCGCCCAGCTGATGTTGTTTTGTTCGTCAAATCGAGCCTTGATTTCAACCAGCGCTAGAACCTGCTTGCCAGCCTCAGCAGCCTCGATTAGTGCATCCATGATTGGGGAGTCACCGGAAGTTCGGTAGAGAGTTTGCTTGATAGCCAAGACCTGTGGATCTTGTGCCGCCTGCTCCAAAAATGCCTGGACGCTAGTAGAAAAAGATTCATAGGGGTGATGAACTAATACTTCTCGCTCTCGAAGTGCGGCAAAAATGTCCGCCGCCTCATCTTCGTCTGCTTCCAGGTAGGGATTGGTAGTTATTTGATGTGGTTCGAATTTGAGCTCGGGTCTTTTCAGCCTGTAGAAGGAGTTAAGACTTCTAAGGTCAAGCGGCTCAGGCAAAGAATAAACTTCGCTGATTTCGATGTCCAACTCTCTTTGAAGCAGGTTTAAGACTTTTTCATCTATGTCTTGAGCAACCTCGAGCCTTACTGGTGGACCAAAGCGCCTACGAAGAAGCTCTTTCTCTAGCTGAATTAGAAGATTCTCACCTTCTTCTTCATCGACCTCTAGATCTTCGTTCCTGGTCACGCGGAATGTGTGGTGCTGGGTGACCTCCATGCCCGGGAAAAGTTCGCCCAAGAATTCACCCATTACATCTTCAAGTGGGATGTATCGATTAGCGGAGTCAGGAACCGAAACAAATCTCGGCAATAGTGGTGGGACCTTGACTCTGGCAAAGTGCTCACCCTTTGTCTTGGGGTTTCTAAGAACAACTGCCAGGTTTAGGGAAAGTCCTGAGATATAAGGGAATGGGTGAGCGGGATCGACCGCAAGTGGCGTCAGAACAGGGAACACCTGCATTGTGAAGTATTCGTGAAGCTTTTTCTTTTCATCCTCAGTCAGGGAGGATATGTGCACCAAATTAATGTCAGCTTCTGCCAGCTTTGGCAGTAGCTCATCCATGAAGAGAGCTGAGTGTCGCTGCTGCAGAACTCTTGTGCGCTCTGAAATCTCTTGCAGAACCTGTTGCGGACTCAGGCCAGAAGGTGAAGTCACCGCAATACCGGTAGCTATGCGCCGTTTGAGTGATGCAACCCTAACCATAAAGAACTCATCAAGGTTAGAAGCAAAGATTGAAAGGTAGTTGATGCGCTCCAACAGTGGGGTAGTTGGATCTTCAGCGAGTTCAAGCACCCGCTGGTTGAAATCTAGCCAGCTGAGCTCTCTTTCAAGAAACCGGTCTTCTGGCAGTTCTGGATTTACAGCAGGCGTGAAGATTGTCGTCGTCTCATCAGCCATGGCAATATCTTCCCACTAATTCGAGGGCTTTGGTTAAAGGTTAATTTTCTGAACTACCGCTTGGATCGAGGCGATAGCCGACGTTGCGCACAGTTCCAATTAGCCCCTCAAACTCGCCCAGTTTCGCCCGCAGGCGTCGAATGTGAACATCGACCGTGCGGGTTCCACCAAAGTAGTCGTATCCCCAAACTTCACTTAGCAGTTGTTCTCGACTGAAGACTTGATTGGGGTGTTCGTGGAGGTATCTAAGAAGTTCAAATTCTTTGAAAGTCAGATCAAGAGTTTTACCGTTGATTTTTGCAGTGAAAGTTCCAATGTCAATCGAAAGTCCAGTATTTAATTCAACTGGAGAAATTTGGTTAGTCGGGCGACTTAGCATTCGAATTCTTGCATCAACCTCAGCAAGTGATGCTCCGTCTAAAACAAAATCCTGACTACCCCAATCACCACTAACTGCTGGTAGTCCGCCCTCTGACACAACTAGCAGCAGCGGAGTTTGCCAATTTGCCGCTTGCAAAATTCTGGAGACTGCTCGTGCTTCAACTAGGTTCGCGCGACAATCAAGAACAATCAGATCGTGCCTTGGGGCTGCTGCCAAAGACTGCGGTTCAAAGTCAACGAGGTGGAGCTGATGCCCGAGCACCTCAAGCGGTGGGAGCGGATTTTCGCGCTGGGGGGAGATACAGAGGATTCTTGCCATGGCCCGCCTTACGCTTGGCAAAATGATAGTGGCATCGACAAAGGCGTTGGATAGAGTCTTGGCATGAGCAATCAGTGGTTCCAAATCACCGCAATTTGGGCGGCAGTTTTTGTTGCCGGACTGCTGGCATTTACTAATCTCGCCGGTGAAACCAGATTTGCAGCCTTTGGGGCAATCGCGGCAGCTGCGATTGCGATCGTGAGCCTGGAGCACCTGGTCTCTTCAAAATCCAAAGACACAGTAAGGCAACAGATTTATGTTTCCGCCGGAACCATCCTGCTTCTGGGGCTGTTCACTCTCCTAAGCCTGATTGGTTAGACTGGCAGCATGCTTTTGGCCATCGAACTGGTTTTCACGGGACTTCTAATCCTCGCCTCACTTGCAATTGCAGGTGTCTCAGCACTCGTGCTTTACAAACTCTTCAAGGGCCAGCGCTAAGTTGTTCGTCCTGCCGGATGATCTTCCAATCGAACTGACTCCATTTGCATTTCTAATTGGCAATTGGAAAGGTTCTGGCGTTGTTTCCTATGCAGATTCTGGGGAAAGCGAATTTCTGCAGAGCATAAAGTTTGCACCGGTTGCCAATGGAAGACTTCAATACGAGTCATACGTAACTGATCTGAAAGGAAACCCAATTTCTTCAGAGCATGGCTATTGGATGCTTTCTCGTCCGAGTAATCAATCTGATGCTGGACCTGGCCTTCTACCTGGCAAAGGTGAAAGCGCAATAACCGTCAGGGAAGATCTTGAGCTATGGCGCAATCAAGCAGGTGGCTTCGACATTGAAGCGGTGATTATTCAGCCAACCGGTGTTGCCGAACTTTACTTTGGACAGATCAAAGGCGCAAGAATTGACATTGCAACCGACGCTGTTCTGCGCTCACCTAATGCAAAGGAATATGCGTCGGGGCAAAGAATGTGGGGACTAGTCGAAGGTGCACTGCTGTGGGCGTGGGACATGGCAGCTCTAGGCAACCCCCTGAAGTCACACGCATCTGCACGATTGGTCCGCCAAGATGCCTGAGCACTTAGGCAATCCACTACTTGAACAGCGCAAGCTGCTGGCAGGAGAGGCCTTTGTCGAAAGACACGATCAGAGCGTAATTAGAGTGTCAGGAGAGGATGCCAAATCTTGGCTGCACTCACTGTTGACTCAAGACATTTTGAATCTCGGTGAAGGTGAATCAACCGAGGCACTGCTCCTGACACCCCAGGGTCACATCGAACACCAGCTAAAGGTCGTCATTTCGGAAGGCAGTGTTCTTCTCATTGTTGATTCCACTAGAGCACATTCACTCATTAGCTGGCTTGAGAAAATGCGCTTTCGAAGCAAAGTTGAGATATCTGAAACACGCTTGAAGACTTTCGGCCTATTCGTCAAAGTTCCTGGCCTTTTGTGGCGCGACAGTTTTTCAATACCAAGTTCTTTTTCCGTCAGCTACAACCCAGCCCGACTCCAGTTCAATTACTACGAGCTTGTTTCCGAGCAAGCTCCGAACCTTGAACCAGCGGGACTGATGGCTCTGCGCGCACTGCGAATAGCTGCGGGCAGACCAGAGATTTCTGATGTTGACGAAAGGTCTTTACCGCACGAATTCGATTGGCTTCAGTCAGCGGTTCACCTCAGCAAAGGCTGCTACCGAGGACAGGAAAGTGTTTCAAAAATTCACAACCTCGGGCACCCTCCGCGAAGGTTGGTGATTCTAAATCTTGAATCCGGAGACGATCTCCCTAGTCGAGACGATCTAGTTTTTTATCAAGACAAACAGGTTGGAAAAATACTTTCAGCGGCTCTCCACTATGAACTTGGTTCTGTGGCTATTGCGCTGGTTGCCAGAAACACCCCTTATCTTGATTTGCTGGTGGAAATAGCTGGACGCAAAGTCAGCGCCAACCAACAAGTGTTGGTACCAGCAGACGCGGGCAAGGCGGCCAATCTTCCGAGGCCAAGTGCATTCAAGCTCTCTGGAAAGCGCGGTTAGTCAGTCAGTAAGCTGAAGCTATGACTTACCACCTCATTCTCCTTCGCCACGGCAATTCGATCTGGAACCAAAAGAATCTCTTCACTGGCTGGGTCGATGTCGATCTAACTGAGCAGGGTCGAGCAGAAGCGAAACGAGCTGGGGAACTACTTGGCGAGTCAGGGCTAAAGCCCGATGTGCTTTTTACCTCAGTTCTTAAGCGTGCAATAAACACCGCACACATCGCATTGGACCAGATAGACAGAAACTGGATTCCAACCTTTCGCTCTTGGCGCCTAAACGAGCGTCACTATGGAGCGCTGCAGGGACTCGACAAGGCAGAGACTCTCGAAAAATATGGCCCCGAGCAGTTTCAGCTGTGGAGAAGAAGCTATGACACCCCGCCGCCTCCAATTGCCGATGATGCCGAGTATTCGCAGGCCGGAGATGATCGCTACGTAGATCTTGGAGAACAGCTACCTCGCACTGAGTGTCTAAAAGACGTTCTTGAAAGAATGCTGCCCTATTGGGAGTCAGATATTTCTCAGCAGCTGAGGCAGTCCAAGACAGTTTTGGTGACCGCACATGGCAATTCTCTTCGTGCCCTTGTTAAGCACCTCGATGGCATCAGCGATGCGGATATCGCAGAACTGAACATCCCAACCGGTATTCCGCTCCACTACAGACTTAATGAGCAACTAAAACCAGAAAATCCCGGCGGAGAATATTTAGATCCAGCTGCTGCGGCAGCAGGTGCGGCAGCGGTTGCCAATCAGGGTAAAAAGTAACTACCACTCACCGGTTTGCAAGAAGCTAACCTTTGAGCTGATGTCAACAACGTGGTCGGCAAATCTCTCGAAGTAACGCGAAGCCAAAGTGACGTCGACTGTATACATCGCGTTTTCTGACCAAGTCGGTGCAAGGACGACATCAAATACTTTTCGGTGCAGAAGATCTACTGCTTCATCGCGTGCCTGAATTTCTCTTGCTAAATCAACATCTGGGTTTTGCAAAAGCGCAACAGCTTTGTCAGCTAGCTCGAGATCAATTTTTGCCATTTCCGCAAATGTAGAGCGCAATGATTCTGGAATTGCGCTGCCTGGGAAGCGGTATCGGGCAATCGCAGCTAGGTGAGAAGCCAGAGAACCCATGCGCTCAAGCGATGCACTCATTCGAAGAGCTGAAACCAGAATGCGAAGATCCCTGGCCACCGGAGACTGGGTAGCCAGGATCTTGATGACAAGCTCATCGAGGTCCAAAGCTTTCCGCTCGTTGCTATCCGATAAAGCAAGGGCTTCATCGGCCAGTGCAACATCAGAATTCAAAAAAGCGCCAGTGCCCTTTTTCATGATTACTCTGGCCCCTTCGGCCAGCTCAACCAGGCGGGACTGCACCTCTTGCAGCTCTTGCTCGAATATCTTGCGCATTCTTCCTCGTTCCTAAACCCCCACAGCCAATCAAGGCAAGTGAAACAGTGGCTTAATTTCAACCAAACCGGCGGAAAACTAGGCCATCTGCAGGCAAATTTACTCCTAACCTTATCCCTGATGGTCGTTAACCTAGTGAACGGAGAAAACGTGGGGCTTTTTACCAGCAAACGTTCACGCTCCGCTCAGCCTGAAACTGATGCAGTTGAACTGTTGGCCGCTCAGCTAATAGACGTTGTCGCTAGTGCTGGGGTAATCCTTGACCAGTCAAATTTAGTTTTTCGTGCATCGCCTGGAGCCGGTCAGCTCGGGCTAGTTAGCAATGGCAAGTTAGTGCATTCAGAACTCAAAGCTCTGGTTGACAGCGCTAGAAAATCTTCAGGCGCAGTTGAGATTGAGACCGAAATTGAAACTGGTCTAAATAAAGATCAGACCTTTGTTCACGCCAAAGCGGTTCAGTTTGGTGATCGATATGTGATGCTGCTGGTCGACGACCTAACTGAATCTAAGAAACTAGAAGATACCCGTCGAGACTTTGTTGCAAACGTCTCGCACGAACTAAAGACTCCAATTGGAGCCATAAGTCTGCTTGCCGAGGCTCTGGGTGGTGCTACCGACGATCCAGCAGCGATTACAAAGTTTGCTGAGAGCCTTCAAAAAGAATCCCAGCGACTTGCGAACATTGTGCAAGAACTGATTCAGCTCTCGCGAGTTCAGGGCGCTAATTTGTCGGAGACTAGCGACCTCGTTGACCTCAACACGGTTATCGCAGATGCGGTTGATCGTAATCAGCTTCTTGCAACCCAGAACAATATTCGCCTTGCCAGCACCGCTGATCATTCAATCAAGTTGCACGGCGACTACGAGATGCTAGTCACAGCGGTGCGCAATCTGATTGAAAATGCCATTGTTTACTCTGAGCCTGGGGGACAGGTTGGCGTTGGGGTTAAAGTCTTGGCTGATGTTGCCGAGATTTCTGTCACTGACTCAGGAATTGGAATCCCAGAGAGTGAGCAGGAGCGTATCTTTGAGCGTTTTTATCGTGTGGACCCCTCCCGCTCAAGGCAAACGGGCGGAACAGGTTTGGGGCTTTCAATCGTCAAACATGCCGCCTCTCAACACAAAGGCGAAATCAAGATTTTTTCCAAAGTAGGCGTAGGTTCAACGTTCACATTGCGCCTTCCAATCAATGCGAATGAGGAAAAATGACTCGAGTACTGGTAGTCGAAGACGAACCAAATCTGCGCGAACCGCTGGTCTATTTGCTTGAAAAAGAGGGCTACCAGGTTCTCGAAGCAGCCGACGGTAATGCAGCGATTGAGAATTTTCATAAGCACTCGCCCGATCTAATACTTCTCGATCTGATGCTTCCTGGAATTTCAGGCAACGAAGTTTGCAGACTGATTCGCCTTGAGAGCCAAGTTCCAATCATCATGATTACTGCCAAGGACACTGAGATTGACAAAGTGGTGGGCCTTGAAATCGGGGCAGACGACTATGTAACCAAGCCTTACTCAACCAGAGAGCTGCTTGCCCGAATGAAGGCTGTGCTAAGGCGCGGTGCTGAGTCACCGGTTTCCGAAAGCGGTTTGTTGAAGGCTGGACCGGTCGTTATGGATCTAGATCGTCACACAGTGTCAGTCAACGGCGAACCGATTCAAATGCCGTTGAAAGAGTTTGAACTGCTTGAACTGTTGATTGAAAATGTCAACCGAGTGCTAACGCGTGGCCAAATAATTGATCGAGTTTGGGGAAGTAATTACTTTGGTGACACCAAGACGCTTGATGTGCACGTAAAAAGAGTTCGCTCCAAAATCGAAGAGGACCCATCCAGACCCCGCCACCTGATTACTGTGCGCGGGTTGGGCTACAAATTTGAGACTTAGTCAATAAACGGACGGTATTCCTCGAGTGTTCCATCCA
>JBMSYD010000014.1:0-20190 GCA_049426345.1 Aquiluna sp. | reverse complement strand
CCGATGCCCAGGCACTTCTTATGAGTGATGCTGACATCAAGCTGAGCATTGGTCGTGACGTCACTCGAGGGCTAGGAGCAGGTGCTGACCCAGAGATTGGTCGCCGCGCCGCTGAGGAGCACGAGAGCGAAATTGAAGCTGCCCTGCGTGGAGCAGACATGGTGTTTGTCACAGCTGGTGAGGGCGGCGGTACCGGTACCGGAGGAGCTCCGATTGTTGCTCGCATTGCCAAGCGACTTGGTGCCCTTACGGTTGGTGTTGTAACCCGCCCATTCAATTTTGAAGGAAAGCGCCGCGCAATTCAGGCAGAAGAGGGCATCAAAGCCTTGCGCCAGGAAGTCGACACTCTGATAGTTGTTCCAAATCAGCGCCTTCTAGAAATGTCAAACAAGCAGGTTTCTGCGCTTGAGGCATTCATCACCGCTGATGACGTGTTGCGTGCAGGTGTGCAGGGCATCAGCGATTTGATTGTGATCCCAGGTCTCATTAACTTGGACTTCAACGACGTCAAGTCAGTTATGCAAGGCGCTGGATCGGCCCTGATGGGAATTGGAAGTGCAAAGGGCGAAGACCGAGCAGTGCGTGCGGCTGAGATTGCAATTTCTTCTCCGCTGCTTGAGGCAACCATCGAAGGCGCCCACGGAGTACTGCTTCTCGTGCAAGGTGCATCTGACCTTGGTCTTCACGAAATCGATGATGCTGCACGTTTGGTGCAGGAGGCAGTCAACCCAGAGGCAAACATCATCTTCGGTGCGACCATCGAAGACACCCTCGGCGACGAAGTCCGTATCACGGTAATTGCCGCTGGCTTTGACGGCGGAGAGCCAAGACACAGAAAATTTGAAGCAGCAGCGGCTGGCGCAGTTGCCCTGGAAAGTGCGCTTTCGCCAATCGAAGAAGATGAAGTGATTGAGCCTGTTGCAGAGGAAGTGGCTCTCGAAGCTGAATACGTGGAGGCGCAGCCGGTGCAGCCTGCCTCTCGTGGATCATTCGGGGATGATCTCGACCTGCCTGACTTTTTCCGCTAATGAGTCTGGCTGAGCGTTATCGCTCAGTGCTTGCAAACATTGAGCAGTCGGCACTTGCAGCTGGAAGATCTGCAGATGAGGTAAAGCTCATCGTTGTGAGCAAACATCACCCAGCGTCGCTGGTTGAGCAGCTGTACGAACTTGGCCAGATTTCATTTGGTGAAAATCGTGACCAAGAAGCCAGCAAAAAAGCCATTGAATTGCGCGAGCTGGGTCTCAATCTTGACTGGCACTTTGTCGGTCAGCTGCAAACCAACAAGGTAAAAAGCGTTCTGAGCTACGCCTCAACCATTCATTCCATTGATCGCCCATCCTTAGTTTCAGAACTAGACAAACAACTGGAGAAAGCCGACAAGCAAATAGACGGCTTCATTGAGCTAAATCTCACCAATGATTCTGGACGTGGCGGGGTAATGCCGTCTGAACTCCTTGCACTGGTAGAGCAAGTGCTGCAGGTGGAGCGGATAAACCTGCTAGGTGTGATGGCAGTAGCAGGCCTCGGGGAAGATCCAGCTAAAGAGTTTGGCCGGGCGGTGCAGCTCTCTGAGCAGCTGCAAAGCATAGTTCCAGCGGCCAACCAGCTTTCGATGGGGATGAGTGAGGATTACGAAATAGCGATTGCGCTGGGTGCGACACACATCCGCGTTGGGAGCGCCATTACAGGGCCACGGCCGATTTCGGCCTAGTCTGGAAGGCGAAATGAGGAGAAATAAATGGGAGCTTTGAATTCCGTTCTAGGGTTTTTTGGGTTCGGTAGTGACGAGCCGGCCAAGGGCGAAAGCGCACCTAAGTCCGTCAAGTCGGCACCCAGACCACGCCGCTCATCTGAAATGTCGGAAATTGTTACCCTCGATCCTCAGTCTTACGCCGATGCGAAAGAAGTAGCTGCCCACTACCGCACTGGAGTTCCGGTGATTGTAAACATCGGTGCGATGAGTGAAGCGGACGCAAAGCGAATGCTTGATTTCATGATTGGTCTCAAGGAAGGTCTGGAGGGACAGCTTCGCAGAGTCACTTCCAAGGTCTTTCTGCTAAGCCCGCACAACGTAGCTGTTAATGACGCAGACTCGGAGCAGGGCGAAGCCGAAGATCTAATGCAGTAGCTATGAGCGTTGTCGGATCGATTCTCTACTGGGCGTTGCAATTATTCTTCTACGCCATGCTTGCGCGGTTCGTAGCTGATTTAGTGATGAGTCTCAAACCAGGTTGGCGTCCACGCGGCATACTTTTGCCGGTTTTGGATTTTGCCTACACCCTGACAGATCCACCAATCAGGTTTGTCCGCAGATTCGTCCCACCACTTCAACTGGGCGGTATTTCCCTTGATTTGGCGTGGACTGTCGTTGTATTTGCTGTGATTATCTTGCAGGGTTTTGCTAGGTCCCTGTAGGGGGCAATAGCATAGGCAAAGGTTTTAAGCGTTTAGGGAAGGTGAAAAATGGCTCTAACCCCAGAGGACATTCTGGCGAAGCGTTTTCAGGTTACGAAGTTTCGCGAGGGCTATGACCAGGACGAGGTTGATGACTACCTGGATGAGGTAGTAGTTGAGCTCAGAAGAATCCTGGGTGAGAACGAGGAGCTCAGACTTCGTTCCACTTTGCCGCAGGATTCGACTCCGCAGGTGGCACCATTCCCAACCGCATCCGATCCAGCAGCTCCGGAAGGGGCAGATGCCTCAAGGTCAATTATTGAGCTTGCCCAAAAGCTGCACGCTGATCACGTCCAAGAGGGTCGCATCAAGAGAGAGCAGATTGTCAGCGAAGCCCAAAAGCAAGCTGCCCGCATCGTTCGAGATGCCGAAGCTCAAGCGCGAGAGGTTTTCAATCAGTTGGAGCTTGATCGACGACAAATCGAAGAGTCAATTCAAGATCTAAAGCGTTTTGAGGCGGAGTACCGTGCCAAGCTGCGCGATTACATCCAGTCTCAGCTGGAGTCAATTCTGACCGAAGAGGCTTACTTGAAGATTGATGAGGAAGTTCCGGCAGCGAGCCAGCCAAATGTCTCCTATGACTACTACCAGCGTGAACCAATGCCGCTGGGACAAACCGAAGAGACCGAAGTTACCTATACCTACACCTACGAAGAGACTCAGGCTCAGCCTGCTGAGGGTGAAGAAAACCGCTACTAAGCGTCAACGGGTGGCAGTGTTTGCAATCCTGGCTGCCTCAATTGTCGCAATCGATCAACTAACCAAATATTGGGCAGAAGCCAACCTGTCACAAACTCAGAGCATTCAGATAATCGGTGAGCTTTTGCAATTTCGATTGGCTTTTAACAACGCTGCGGCATTTTCAATCGGGCTTGGCGCCACATGGATTCTTACTCTGATTTCACTCACCGCTAGCACGCTGCTGTTGATTTATGGCCCACGCGTAAAAACGATGGCATGGGCGGTAGTCGCCGGGTTTGCATTGGGGGGAGCAGCTGGCAATCTGATCGACAGAGCCCTCAAACCACCGCAGTTTCTAAATGGGTGGGTGGTCGACTTTATTCAAATCCCCTTTAATTTTCCGATTTTCAATCTGGCTGACACTTTTTTGGTCACTGCCGTAGTGCTAGCAATTTTGCTTACCCTTCGCGGAGATGAGATTGGCGGAGGCCGTGCCAAGTAAATTGTTACCAGTGCCGCAGGCCCGCGTTGGTGAGCGGCTGGATGCCGGTCTGGCCAAGATGCTAGGTATGAGCCGCACCCAAGTCTCAGAACTAATCGATGCTGGCAAGGTTTTGGTTGATGGGTCAATTGTTGATAAGGCGACGAAGCTCGCCGAATCACAAATTATTGAAGTCGACTTGGAGTCGACTGAAAAGGTTTTGGAAGTGACAGCTGAGGATGTGCCGGAGCTGAAAATAGTTTTTCAAGATTCAGATCTTGTTGTTGTCGACAAGCCAGCTGGTGTGGTCTCGCATCCATCGCTAGGATTCGAGGGCCCATCTGTGCCAGGCGTTTTACTAAGTCGCGGTATTCAGCTTTCAACATCCGGGGCAAGTGAGCGCCAAGGAATAGTTCAACGACTGGACGTTGGAACATCTGGCCTGATGGTTTTGGCCAAGAGCGAGCGTGCTTACTCGGTTCTGAAGCAGGCCTTTCGAGACCGCGTGGTCAAGAAGACCTATCACGCGCTGGTGCAGGGACATCCCGATCCCGCCAGCGGAACTATTGATACGCCGATTGCCCGCAGCACCAAGCACGACTACAAATTCACCATCTCACAGGCCGGGAAAAGGGCCATTACCCACTATCAGACCCTCGAGCTACTACCAACGGCTGCTTTGCTGGAAGTCGGCTTAGAGACGGGCAGAACCCACCAAATCCGAGTCCACTTCTCTCACTTCAGACACCCTCTAGTTGGTGATCTGCTGTATGGGGCAGACCCTAAAATCGCATCGAAGCTAGCTCTGGATCGGCAATGGCTGCATGCAGTAGCGCTTGGTTTTCAGCACCCGATAAGCGGTGAGGAGCTGTCGTTTAGCTCTGAATACCCAACGGATTTGGCTAAAGCCCTAGACGCTCTGCGGGATCCAGATTTCCGGCTTTAGCATTGTTGCCTAGCCAAGGGGTTGATTGTGTCAGATAAGTCTTTTGTTCATCTGCACAACCACACCGAGTATTCGATGCTGGATGGGGCGGCTCGAATCAAGCCCCTCGTTACCAAAGCAGCCGAACTAGGCATGCCAGCTATTGCAATGACTGACCATGGCAATACCCATGGAGCATATGAGTTTTGGAAACAGTCAACCGCCGCCGGCATCAAACCAATCATCGGTATTGAGGCTTATCTAGCCCCAGGATCTCGACTTGATAAGACCAAGGTTCGTTGGGCTGACGGGGGAGAAGATGATGTCTCGGGCGGTGGCGCCTATACCCACCTAACAATTTGGGCCAGCAGTAATCACGGAATGAATAACCTGTTTCGTCTTAGCAGCGAAGGGTATCTCTCAGGCTTCTACGTCAGGCCAAGAATCGACAAAGAGCTGCTGGCGAAATACTCCAAGGATCTGATTGCCACCACTGGTTGCCCAGGTGGTGAGGTGCAGACCAGGCTTCGACTTGGTCAGTATGACGAGGCATTGAAGTCAGCAGCTGAATTTAAAGAGATCTTTGGAAAAGATAACTTCTATGTCGAGGTTATGGATCACTCACTAGACATTGAGAAGAGGGTCAGAGATGACCTGCTTCGTCTAGCCAAAGACCTCTCGCTTCCGCTGGTTGCTACTAACGACCTGCACTACGTAGAAAAGGATGATCACACCGCTCACGAAGCTCTACTGTGTGTTCAGACTGGCACTAACTTGAACGATCCTAGGCGCTTCAAATTTGAGTCGCAGGAGTATTACCTCAAGTCCTCTTCCGAGATGAGAAGGATTTTCTCCGAACTCGAAGATGCAGCCGATAACACGTTGCTGATTGCTGAGCGTTGCGAAATCAACTTTGAAAAGCAAGATCTTCTTCCGCGTTTTCCTGTCCCAGAGGGTGAAACCGAAGCTGGATGGTTTGAAAAGGAAGTTTGGAAGGGTATGCAGCGGCGCTATCCAGGCGGCTTCAGTGATCGGCATCGCGAGCAGGTTGATTACGAAATTCAAGTAATTATCAAAATGGGTTTTCCTGGTTATTTCTTGGTTGTGTCGGACTTCATTGCCTGGGCGAGATCGCAGGGCATCAGAGTCGGGCCTGGTCGAGGCTCCGCGGCCGGTTCGCTGGCGTCCTACGCACTTGGAATCACAGAGCTCGATCCAATCGAGCATGATTTGATTTTTGAAAGATTTCTCAATCCAGAGCGCCTTTCGATGCCGGATATTGATGTTGATTTCGATGATCGTCGTCGACCAGAAGTTATTCGGTATGTCACAGAGAAGTACGGAGACGACCGCGTAGCACAGATCGTAACTTTTGGAACCATTAAAGCTAAGCAAGCCATTAAAGATGCAGCCCGAGTACTGGCTAAACCTTATTCGGTAGGAGAGCGGCTGACCAAAGCGATGCCACCGATGGTTTTGGGTCGTGATGTTTCATTGGATGATGTTGTAAACAAGGAATCTGAGCGCTACGCCGAAGCAGCAGAGTTTAGAGAGATTCTTGAGACTGACCCGGAAAGTAAAGAGGTCTTTGACCTAGCGAAGGGACTGGAGTCGCTCAAGCGTCAATCATCCGTCCATGCGGCTGGTGTGATCATGTCTGCGAAGCCGCTGCTTGAGGTAATTCCGATTATGAAGCGCGAGGATGACGGCGCCATCATTACTCAGTTCGACCAACCACCCTGCGAAGAACTTGGACTTCTTAAGATGGATTTCCTGGGGCTGCGCAACTTAACGGTCATCGATGACGCGCTTAGCAACATCCGGCAAAACCGTGGTGTCGAAGTAGTCCTTGAAGAGCTGGATCTGAACGCCGATCAGAAAACTTACGATCTGCTCTCTCGAGGTGAGACGCTAGGCGTTTTCCAGCTGGATGGAAACAATATGCGCTCGCTTCTGAGGATGCTCAAGCCAACGGAGTTCGAACACATCTCGGCTGTAATCGCCCTCTACCGACCAGGTCCGATGGGAATGAATTCGCACACGAACTACGCCCAGCGCAAAAACGGCCAGCAGATCTCAGAGGGAATCCACCCGGAACTCACTGAACCCCTGCGAGAAATTCTCGACCCAACCTACGGCCTAATTGTTTATCAAGAGCAGGTAATGGCAGTAGCGCAGAAAGTGGCTGGCTACTCGCTCGGTCAAGCGGATCTATTGCGCCGAGCAATGGGTAAAAAGAAACCTGAGGAACTAGAAAAACAGTTTGAAGTTTTCTCAAACGGAATGAAATCAAATGGTTTTTCAGTGGGGGCGATTAAAGCTCTCTGGGACACGCTTCTGCCATTTGCGGACTACGCATTCAACAAGGCTCACTCAGCCGGTTACGGAGTGCTCAGCTACTGGACTGCCTATCTAAAGGCTAATTTCCCTGCTGAGTACATGGCTGCGCTACTAACTTCTGTAGGCGATTCGAAAGACAAGCTAGGCGTTTACCTAAACGAATGCAGAAAAATGGGTATCCGTGTTCTGCCACCAGACGTTAATCAGTCAATCGACGTATTCGCCGCTGTCGGCGACGACATCAGGTTTGGCCTTGCGGCAATAAGAAATGTTGGTCACAACGTAGTTGATGCGATTGTTCAGACTAGAAAACCCGAATTCGCTTCTTTCGATGATTACCTGCGCCGCGCTCCGGCAGTTGCCTGCACCAGGCGAGTAGTGGAGTCACTAATAAAGGCTGGTGCGTTTGACTCCATGGGTCATTCAAGACGATCACTGTATGCGGTGCATGAGGAAGCAATAGATTCAGTGGCTGTTATCAAGCGCGAAGCCGCTACAGGTCAAATGGATCTGTTCGGTGATTTGCTGCAGGACGATACCAGCACAGTAGTTATCCCAGATTTGCCTGAATGGACAAAACGTGACCTACTAGCTCACGAAAGAGAGATGTTAGGTCTTTATGTTTCAGATCACCCGCTGGCCGGAATGGAAGCCGAGCTCATGCGTTTTTCAGACATGGGAGCTGCAGCACTGCGCGATAGTGAAATTCAAGACGGTGAAACGGTCACACTCGCAGGCTTGATCACTCAGGTTCAACATCGAATTGCTCGCTCATCTGGAAATCAATATGCACAGCTGACTCTGGAGGATTTCTCTGGGGAAATTTCCATTATGTTCATGGGAAAGACTTATCAGCAATACCGCGAATTCTTAGTTGAGGATCTTACAGTCACCATTCGAGGACGCGTTACCCGAAGAGATGAAGAAATTGTCTTGCAGGGATTTTCAATTGAGACGATTGATCCAGGACGGGACAAAGGTGGTGTCTTGCAGTTGAGTCTTACCGAGACCATGGCGACTAGAGAGAAGCTCACTCAATTGGCAAACATTTTGGAAGCCCATCCGGGGCCGGTTGAAGTTCAGGTCAAGCTTGCTGGAAATTCGGGAACCAGCCATTTCATGCTTCCGCAACGAGTTAAGGTTGGCCAGGATCTGTTTGGTGAACTCAAGGCCTTACTCGGCCCAGAAGCTGTCAACTAATCTTTGTCGCTTAGTTTTTCCCCGACGGCATGCCATGCACGCTGGAAGTAAACAAGTGGCTGCTCTGGAATCCGATTCACCAATGCCATCTCGGTTGAAATAATCACAACAGCGTTCGACTCAACCTCAAATCGCTTTAGCACTTCGCCAATCAAAATAGCTGGAGCCTTTTCGAAAATAGGCAAGCCATAGGGCCCCTCCACCTCAGACCCATCAAACCGATTGTCTTTAGGTCCAGCTAATCGCTTGGCGAGATCAAGAGTGCCTTGGTCGAGAGTGTGAAGTGCGACCTTGGTGCCGATTTGAAGGTGGGGGTAGCTCGACGAACCTTGGGCAATGTTTAGCGAAACTAGAGGGGGATTCGAACCAAGGGAAGTGATTGAGGAGGCCGTGAAACCAATCGGCTGACCATCTTTGGTTCGGGAGGTAACCACCGCAATCCCACTGGCGTGATTTCTAAACACTGATTTGAGTGCAGATTCGCCTGTGAGGTTGAATTTTTCTGAATAGTTAGTCATTGCTTAGATAAGGTTAGAGCATCAACTTCTCATTCGAGGTAATAGTGCGACGATTGGTCTGGAATTCTGAGATTTCAGCGCTAGCGGTTGCTGAAAATCTTCCCAGGGCGACACAGGACCTAGCGGATGTCACCAGGTCGGTTGAAAAAATCATCCAAGATGTTCGCTCTCGAGGTTTGGCAGCACTGCTTGAGCAAGCAAAGGAATTCGACGGCGTCAGTGATTTAGCTCCTGCCGTTTCACGCTCTGCTATTCAAGCCGCACTAAGGGATTTGGACTCAGGCCTTCGAGAGGCAATTGAGCAGGCAATTCGGCGAGTTCGACTTGTTTCAAGCAATCAATTACCGAGGTCAATCGAAACTTCGATTGCAGATGGTTCTGAAGTAACGCTGCGTTTTCAGGCCATTGATTCGGTAGGGGTTTACGTGCCGGGTGGAAAGGCCGTTTACCCATCCAGTGTGATTATGAATGTCGTACCCGCGCAGGTGGCAGGTGTGCGAAGGATTGCGCTGGCGTCTCCAGCCCAGAGTAAAAATCAGGGCCTGCCTGATCCAACCGTTCTTGCCACCGCGGCGCTACTAGGAATTGAAGAGGTCTATGCGATCGGTGGAGCAGGAGCAATCGCGGCGATGGCTCTTGGTGTTTCTGAAATTGGCCTGGAGCCAGTTCACATGATCACTGGTCCTGGGAACATTTTTGTTGCCACAGCCAAAAGGATCCTTAGCTCTCGTGTTGCAATTGACGCCGAGGCGGGACCAACAGAAATTCTCATTGTTGCCGACGACTCTGCGAATCCAACTTGGATTGCTGCAGACTTAATCTCGCAAGCCGAACACGACGAAAATGCGGCCGCGGTGCTTGTTACCGACTCCGAATCACTTATTTTTAAAGTTGAGGCGGAGCTATCAAGGCAAGTAGAAACAACTCCAAACAAAGAGAGAGTCATGGCCGCTCTCAATGGAAATCAGTCGGCTTTAGTGCTTGCTAAGTCTCTAGATGATGCTGCCCGTATCGCCGATTACTACGCGTCCGAACACCTCGAGATTCATACTCGTAGCGATGAGGCAGTTTTGGAAAAGATATCTAATGCTGGTGCAATATTCTTGGGCGGCTACTCACCTGTGAGTTTGGGGGATTACCTCGCAGGATCCAATCACGTCTTGCCGACTAGGGGCCAAGCAACTCGATCGGCTGGACTAAGCGTCTATAGCTTCCTTAGACCCCAGCATGTTGTTCGATTTGACCGCGCAGGCCTTGCAGGGGTAGTTGACCAGCTAGAAATTTTTTCAAATGCGGAAGGTCTTCCTGGGCACGGGGCGGCTGGGCGGATTAGATTTGAGTCCTAATGCACTGTCCATTTTGTAGACATTCAGACTCCAGGGTTATTGACTCGCGCACCAGCGACGATGGGTCTTCTATCCGCCGCCGTCGCCAGTGTCCAGAGTGCCAAAAGAGATTCACAACAGTTGAAACTGCATCACTAATGGTCACCAAACGCTCTGGAGCTACAGAACCTTTCAGTCGAGACAAGGTAATTGCAGGTGTAAGAAAAGCCTGTCAGGGGCGGCCTGTAACCGATGCTGATCTTGCGCTATTGGCACAGCAGGTGGAAGAAGCTTTGCGCTCTACCGGAGCAGCCAGCATTGATGCCCAAGAAATCGGTCTCGCCATCCTTGATCCACTCAAGGAACTTGACCAGGTTGCCTACATGAGATTCGCAAGTGTTTACCAAGCTTGGGATTCGCTAGATGATTTTAATCGTGCGATAGATGAGCTTCGCGGTTGATGTACCGATTAGCTTTCAATGTTTTTTTCAAAAGAATTGACCCTGAGTTGGCCCATGAGCTCGGGGCATTAGTAATTCGCATCGCGGGCTTGCTGCCAAAATCTAAGCCCAAGTCAAGTGTTGAAATTCAAGGCATGCATTTCGCCAATCGAATTGGAATGGCTGCCGGATTTGATAAGAATGCAAAGTTAGTCAGAGGTTTATTCAAATTGGGGTTTGGCCACGTTGAAATCGGAACTGTCACTCCCAAGCCACAAGTAGGAAACCCAAAGCCAAGGTTGTTTCGGATTCCTAGTCTTCGTGCACTTATAAATCGCATGGGTTTCAATAACGACGGTGCACAAGAAATTGCCAATCGATTGAGAAAGTTGCGCAAGAGTGCAGGACCACTGCCTGTAATAGGTGTAAACATCGGCAAAAATAAATTGACCGAGCCGACCCAAGCAGCGGCGGACTATGAATTCTGCGCAGAACAACTTGCTCCCTATGCCGACTACTTAGCGGTAAACGTTTCAAGCCCAAACACTCCAGGTCTTCGAGACCTACAGCAGATCGCGTCGCTTCGACCCATTCTTACTGCTGTGAAAAACAAGAGCCTTGGCAAGTCTGTGCTAGTAAAAATAGCCCCGGACCTCTCGGATGAGGAGGCAGTTGCGATTGCACGACTAGTGGATGAACTTGACCTGGCTGGCGTAATTGCGACCAACACCACAATTACGCGCCCTCAATTGGATCTTCCAAATTTGAAAGAACAGGGTGGTCTGTCCGGTCGGCCGCTAGCCGATCGTTCAAAAGAGGTGCTCACGCTATTGAGAGCCACTTTGCCAAATCGAATTATCGTTTCTGTTGGGGGAGTAGAGACTGCAGAAGACGTTCAAGAGCGGTTAGAACTCGGAGCAGACCTGGTTCAGGGCTACACCGGTTTCGTTTACTTCGGACCCAGCTGGCCTCGCCAGCTAACTAAGGTCTAGTTGGTGGAGACTGAGTTAGGGCTGGGTCAGACACAATCGATCCCGCCAGAGCCTCATCAATCTTTTTCATCAGCTCAGGTGGAATTTTGACTCCCGCAGCTTTGGCGTTCTCTTTTATTTGATCCGGACGCGAGGCACCGACAATTGCGGCAGCTACATTTTCGTTCTGCAGAACCCACGCAATCGCAAGTTGACTCATCTCTAGTCCAAGCTCCTGAGCGATTGGCTTTAGTTTCTGGACTTTAGTCAGAACTTCCTCTGTCATAAACTTCTCTATGAATCCATTGACCTTTGGATCTGATGCTCTTGATCCAGCGGGAGCCGGTGCGCCTGGTAAATACTTACCTGTCAGAACACCTTGGGCAATAGGGGACCACACGATTTGGGAGATTCCCAGTTCCTTTGAAGTAGGGATTACTTGACCCTCAATTACGCGCCAAAGCATCGAGTACTGAGGCTGGTTCGAGATCAATCTGAAACCCAACTCATCGGCTAATTTCTTGCCCGCTCTAATTTGCTCCGCGTTCCACTCCGAAACTCCGATGTAGTGGACTTTGCCTTGATGAACCAAATCAGCGAACGCCTGCATGGTTTCTTCAAGGGGAGTTTCATAGTCAAAGCGGTGAGCTTGGTAAAGATCGATGTAGTCGGTTTTCAGTCGCTTTAGTGAACCGTGTAAAGCTTCGAAAATGTGCTTGCGAGAAAGACCAACGTCATTTGGGCCTTTTTCCGCTACTGGCCAGTAAACCTTGGTGAAGATCTCAATTCCCTCGCGTCTTTGACCTTTCAGCGCTTCGCCCAGAACTACTTCAGCAGCTTGGTTGGCATAGACGTCCGCTGTGTCATAAGTAGTTATTCCTGCATCCAAGGCGGCGTGAACAGTCTTGATGGCTTTCTCATCTTCAACTTGCGAGGCATGGGTAAGCCAGTTTCCATAGATTATTTCCGAAACTTTTAGTCCTGAGTTGCCGAGGTAACGAAATTCCATTTCTTCTCCTTATAGCTTTTGAAATCTAGCGACTTGTGGTTTTGGAATTCTCAATGAGCGCATTTGAATGGATCGCATAGCCGCATACCAGGCAATTCCCTGCTCCACGTTTTCTTGGCCAAACTTCAGGGCGACCTTCTTTTTGGTGGAGCGCCCCACCAGAGTTGCATCTAAAGCCACGACTCCAAATAGTCCCCACATTGCAAATAGTGCAATTACCTGGAGCACAAATGAGTCAATGAAGGTCATAAAGACAACGATGAATAGCATCGGCAGCACCAGCTCACCTGCGGTGAATCTGGCATCCACCAAATCTCGTGCAAACTTTCGCTGCGGACCCTTGTCTCGGGCGCTCAGGTAGCGCTCGTCCCCGGCCATCATTCCTTCACGGATTTGCTGGCGCTGAATTCGAACCTTTTCTTTCTCTGCCCTGCGGGCTTCTTTTGAGCGATCGCCAACCAGTGGTTTCTTGCGAGCTTTTTCGCGCTCTTTTCGGCTTGGAGTCGGTTTCCCTTTTCCAACATTTGAGTTGCTCTCAGTCATCAGCGCCTTTCAGGGTTCTGGCACTAGATTACTGCCATGTCGTTTAGTGAAATTTCCCTAGATCAAGACCTCTTGAGCCGGTCCAAAACCTGGACCCAGCAGAACTTCCCGAGGGCAGTTTCAATCTTGGGTGAGCTAGTCAAGATCCCCGGCATCGCTTGGCCAGCTTTTGATCCAGCAGAGCTGGAGCGGTCTGCGAAGGCAGTGGCTGAGCAGCTGAGAAAACTTGAGTTCTTTGACTTTGTTGAAATTAGGCGTTCCAAGAAGCCATCTGGCGAGTATGGTGCTCCAGCTGTGCTGGCAAGAAGACAGGGCGCCTCCGATGCCCCACACGTGCTGTTGTATGCCCACCACGACGTTCAACCACCAGGGGAGAGGACGCTTTGGGAGAGCGAGCCATTTGAAGTTACTCAGCGCGGTGATCGCCTCTATGGCCGAGGTGCAGCAGATGACAAGGCAGGAGTCATCACTCACCTGTTTGCTTTGAAGGGTCTTAGCGAGATAGACGATGATTTACGAATCGGCGTGACAGTCTTTATTGAGGGAGAAGAAGAGGCAGGATCGGAGTCTTTCCAGAACTTTCTCGCAGATAACCTCGCTGACTTGAAAGCAGATTTGATCGTGGTGGCAGATAGTGGAAATTGGTCGGTTGATACACCAGCTCTGACAACTTCCTTGAGGGGTGTGGTTTCACAGACTTTCACTGTTAGGACTCTTGACCACGCACTTCATTCTGGAATGTATGGTGGACCACTGCCTGACGCTATGACTGCGATGGTGAAGTTATTGGCAAGTTTGCTAGATGAGAATGGAAATGTTGCCATCGCCGGATTGAAGTCAGATGAAACTCAAGGACCCGAAGTTAGTTTGCAGCAGCTTGCCAATGAGTCAGGACTACTGGAGGGAGTCGAGCGCATTGGCACTAAACCAATAACTCAACAAATTTGGGGAGAGCCTGCGGTTACTGTGATCGGACTTGACTTTCCTAGCGTCGCAGTGTCCTCGAACACCGCTCAACCGTCTGTAACGGCAAGAGTTTCTCTGCGCCTAGCTCCAAGTGAAGATCCACAGCGAGGACTAAAGCTCTTGCAAGAACACCTGGTTACCAAGGCCCCGTTTGGTGCCAAAGTCGAGTTTGGTCACTCTGAGCAGGGCCCAGGCTATTTCGCCAAGAATGGCTGGGCCTCTCAGCTGACTCACCAAATCCTTTCAGCTGTTTGGCCTTCAAAGTCCGTCGACATTGGGGTTGGAGGTTCGATTCCTTTCATCTCTCACTTCGCCCAGGCCTTCCCAGATGCCGAAATTCTCGTCACCGGGGTCGAAGATCCCGATTCCAGGGCACACAGCCCCAATGAGAGCCAGCACCTGCCAACTCTGGAGCGGGCTATTCAGGCCGAGACACTGCTGTTGCTACATGGGAATCGCCTGCAGAAAAAGTAGTTAAACTGGTAGCGGAGGAAGTTATGACTGATGTTCTATCCCATGGCGTAAAGCTGACTGCAACAGCCGTCAGCAAGGTCAAGTACCTTCTTGAAGCTGAGGGACGAGATGACCTGCGGCTAAGGGTTGCTGTGCAGCCTGGTGGCTGTTCAGGGCTGATCTACCAGCTGTTCTTCGATGAGACCCTCGAAGAGAGCGATGCCGTGGTTGATTTTGATGGGGTAGAGGTTGTGGTTGACCCCATGAGCATCCCATACCTCGATGGGGCTTCAATCGACTTTGAGGACAGCATTCAAAAGCAGGGATTTACCATCGACAATCCCAACGCAAGCGGCTCTTGTGCTTGCGGGGACTCCTTCAGCTAAACCGGCCAAATCTGAAACCCTGTGCCAGATTTCGGGGTAAAATAGCGACAGACCTAAGTTCTAAAGGAAATGTAATTGGCTAATCGGCGTCGGAAACTGGCTCTGGTCAGTCTTTTCTCTTCAGTTGCCCTTGTTCTAGCGGGCTGTACACCTGAGGTTCAGCGCGGGTTTTTGCCTGACTCTGCAGGCGTCACCAACCACACTGATCGCATTATTGGTCTTTGGACCACATCTTGGATTGTTTTACTTTTAGTCGGAGTCGTTTCCTGGGGTCTGATGGCATGGGCCCTGATTGTTTATCGTCGCCGCAAGGGCGAGACAGGCATGCCTGCTCAGCTGAGATACAACATGCCAATCGAAGCTTTGTTTACCGCCATTCCTCTCATTTTGGTGATGGGCTTTTTTGCATTCACAGCTCGTGACACCGCAGCGATCGAAGCCAAGGTTGAGAACCCGGATGTTCACATCGAGGTAATCGGAAAGCAGTGGAGCTGGGACTTCAATTACGTTGATGCAAACGTTTACGACTCTGGCATTCAAGCGCAATTCACCGGAGCGGAAGAGAACGTCATGGAAACTCTTCCAACTCTCTACCTACCTGTTGGCAAGTCCGTGCAGATTGATCTTTCATCAAGAGACGTAATTCACAGTTTCTGGGTCGTTGAATTTCTATACAAGAAAGACATGTTCCCCGCCAAGACCAACCACATGTACTTCACTCCGTTGAAGGAGGGAACATACGTTGGTAAGTGTGCAGAGCTTTGCGGTGAGTATCACTCAATGATGCTCTTCAATGTGAAAGTAGTTTCGCAATCTGAATACGACTCACACCTCGCTAGCCTCGCGGCCAAAGGAAATGTCGGCCAGCTTTCAACCGAATATGACAGGAATCAAAACCTTCCTGGCGGCGACCCAGAGAAGAGGGGCTAATCGTGGCGACCATAACTCAAACAACTAACCCAACCAGCTTCACTCCGAAGCGCAGTAAGGGACAGATTCTTGTTGACTGGCTGACCACTACCGATCACAAGAAGATTGGTTACCTCTATCTAATTACTTCGTTCATGTACTTCCTAATCGGTGGAGTCATGGCGCTGATTATTCGTGCGCAGCTGACTCTTCCCGGCCTCGACATCGTTGCCACCAAAGAGCAGTACAACCAGTTATTTACGATGCACGGCACGATCATGCTCTTGATGTTTGCAACACCGCTGTTCGCTGGATTTGCAAACGTGTTGATGCCGGTCCAAATTGGTGCACCAGATGTTGCGTTCCCAAGATTGAATGCCATTGCGTATTGGTTCTTTAATTTCGGATCTTTCATTGCCGTTTCAGGTTTCTTCACCCCACAGGGTGCTGCGTCATTTGGTTGGTTTGCATATGCGCCGCTTTCCAATACGACTTTCTCGCCCGGTATTGGTGGCGACTTGTGGGTATTTGGTTTGGCTCTGAGCGGATTTGGAACCATTCTTGGTGGAGTTAACTTCATCACCACCATCATCACGATGCGCGCTCCAGGTATGACTATGTGGAGAATGCCAATCTTCACTTGGAACACCCTTGTCACATCAATTTTGGTGATTATGTGCTTCCCGCCACTTGCAGCCGCACTGTTTGCACTTGGTGCAGATCGAAGATTTGGAGCCCACATTTTTGACCCTGAAAACGGGGGAGCGATGTTGTGGCAGCATCTCTTCTGGTTCTTTGGTCACCCAGAGGTTTACATCATTGCGCTTCCATTCTTTGGAATCGTCTCTGAAATCTTCCCGGTTTTTAGTCGCAAGCCAATCTTTGGTTACAAGACGTTGGTCTACGCAACGATTGCAATTGCTGCACTTTCAATGACCGTTTGGGCACACCACATGTACGTAACCGGTCAGGTGCTACTTCCATTCTTCGCTTTTACAACCATGTTGATTGCGGTACCAACCGGGGTGAAAATATTCAACTGGATTGGCACAATGTGGCGAGGTTCGATAACTTTTGAAGCACCAATGATGTTTGCCCTCGGTTTCTTAGTGAGCTTTGTATTTGGCGGACTAACCGGAGTAATCTTGGCCTCGCCAGCACTTGACTTCCACCTCTCAGATACCTACTTCGTCGTTGCTCACTTCCACTACGTAGTGTTTGGAACTGTTGTGTTCGCAATGTTCGCCGGCTTCTACTTCTGGTGGCCAAAGTTCACGGGCAAGATGCTAAATGAGCGCTTGGGACACATTCACTTCTGGATCTTGTTCATTGGTTTCCACACCACATTCCTGGTTCAGCACTGGCTAGGTGTGATGGGTATGCCAAGACGTTATGCAACTTACCTTCCTGAGGATGGCTTTACTGAGCTGAACATCATTTCAACAGCCGGAGCTGTTCTGCTAGCGATTTCCATGATTCCGTTCTTCTGGAATCTTTGGATTACCTACCGTTACGGCGTCAAGGTTGAGCTCAAGGACCCATGGGGATACGGAAGGTCCTTGGAATGGGCCACCGAATCTCCGTTCCCTCGTCACAACTTCCACTCAATTCCTAGAATTCGTTCGGAATCGCCGGCGTTTGATCTAAATCATCCAGAGCTTGCTGCGCCTGAAGCCAAGGCGGCATACCGCGAGGAAGGTCGAATCTAGTGAAGACCAACATCGTCGTACTGCTTGTAATGGCTGCATATTTCACAGCAGCAGATATCGGATATGCGGTTTGGACCTACATTGACGGTGGGGCAGTCGAACCAATCGGCACAGCCGCCATTGGCCTACTGGTAGTTCTATCAATCTTCATTGCCTTCTACCTCTACAGCGGAATGCGAAGAACTGCGACCCTTCCAGAGGATCGTCTGGATGGAAACATTGAGGACGAGCCAGGTGAAATTGGCTTCTTTAGCCCCTGGTCTTGGTGGCCATTCGCCATTGGAGCGGCTTCAGCGGTGGCTTTTGCAGGGCTGGCAGTTGGCTGGTGGCTATTCATCGTTGCGGCCCCGTTTGCAATTGTTGGCGTGGTTGGCTTCGTGTTTGAGTACGACCGCTTCGCTCACGCCCACTAATTCGTAACAAATTCACAGCCTTTGGTGTTATTCTTCTTTGCTGCCCACTGGGCTGGTAATTAGAAAACTAAACAAGGGGATGATCGGTTTCGACACTGCAAAGCTTGCGGGAAAGAAGCGGGTCGAGGATGCACAGTTATCTCGTAAACGCTCTGTGTAACTTATAGGTGCCAATACAAAGCGCGCCGATTTCGCCCTAGCTGCTTAAGCTAGCCCCGAAATCCGTCTGCCTGGGTTTGATTTCGTCCCAGTAACAGGCGTCATCTAGAAATCTTGCTTCTCTGGTTGGTTGGTGGCCAGAGCGGGACATTTTCACTAACTGGGCTGGTCGGCGTAGTTGCTCTCGACAAATTCCGCAGCCGAGTAGAACGCCTTAGAGAGCTACACCCGTAGAAGAGTCTCGTTCTCTGCTGTGGACCCGGGTTCAATTCCCGGCATCTCCACCATTCACTAGCCCCTCCTCGTGAGGGGTTAGTGCTTTAAGGTTCAACCTTCGATAGGGTTCTGAGGTGACCACACTCCCAAACAGCAACACCGTCATGCTTGTAATTGATGCTCAGAACGTAATTCTCAAAGACTGCTATCAGCGAGACCAAAAGGTCACCAACATTTCAAAGGCCATCGACTACTGTCGCGACAATCAGACTCCCGTGGTCTGGGTTCAACACTCAGACTCAGACATTGCGCAAGGCTCAGCTGACTGGGAAATTGTCCCAGAACTCAAACCTCTACACGGAGAGTCACTAGTGAATAAGCACTATCGGAGCTCTTTTGTTGACACCGGTCTCCACGAGACCCTTCAAAACATGCAAGTGGGTCACTTGATAATCGCTGGCGCTGAATCTAACAATTGCATTAGGCACACAATTCATTCGGCGCTGGACTTGGGCTATGACGTGACACTTCTGGGCGATGCCCACACCGCCGTGAGTTTTGAATGGGATGGCATGGCCGTCGATGCCGAAAAGGTCATCGACGAGCAAAATCTAAACTTCATGAACTACCAGCTACCGGGCCGATCTGCAAAAGTAGTCAAAGTAGCAGATCTAAAACTCTAAGTTAAATCAAAAGACCCCGGAAACCCGGGGCCTTTTTGAAGCATTTATCGCTTGCTCTTGAGAGCCTTCGGCTTGCGCTTAGGAGCCTCAACAGCGGGGGAGTGCTCAGAGTGAGCAAGCTCGTATTCAGCTTTGGAAACAGGAGCAATCCTGTCTTCAAAGTAGATTCTGGATAGAGCAGCCCGGATCTTGACACCCAGTCCAATCTTTCCGTTCTTATCTGGCCTTGGCATGATTGGCTCATAGTCCTTGAAGTCAACCAGCTTCCAAAGCTCATACTTGTCCACCGGCTCGTGAACCTCGATGTATTCGCCGTGTGGGAGTCTGACAACACGTCCTGTTTCACGTCCGTGCAGAACAATCTCACGATCCTTGCGCTGCAGCGATAGACAGGTTCGCTTGGTGATCCAGTAGGCCAGGATTGGTCCGACAATCAGCAGGATCTGCATGGCAGTCAGAACGTGATTCAGCGACATCTGGAAGAAGATCGCAATTAGGTCAGTCGATGCACCGGCCCAGAGGATTGCATAGAAGACAACACCAGCAGCACCGATTGCGGTTCTGGTTGGGGCGTTGCGAGGACGGTCCAAAACGTGGTGCTCACGCTTGTCACCAGTCACCCAGGCTTCGATGAATGGGTAAGCAGCCACCAAGGCCAAGAAGACTAGCGAGACGATGATTGGCAGCATCACGCCCATTGGAATCACATATCCGAAGATTGCAACATCTAGGTGACCAGGGGCCAAACGAAGTGCTCCATCGAGCCAACCGATGTACCAGTCAGGCTGAGTACCCGCAGAAACAGGGGATGGGTCATAAGGCCCATAGTTCCAAATCGGGTTGATCGTGAAGGTCGCTGAAATTGCAGCGATTACACCGAAGACCAGGAAGAAGAATCCACCAGCCTTTGCTACATAAACAGGCATCAGTGGATAGCCAACGACGTTGGCATCGCTTCTGCCAGGGCCTGGGTAATGGGTGTGCTTGTGTACTACCACCATCATCAGGTGAACGGCCAGCAGAGCAATGATTAGGGCTGGGATGATCATGATGTGAAGGCTGTAGAGACGAGCTATCACTTCTGTGCCAGGGAACTCTCCACCGAACAGTCCCGAAGAAATAGCGGGTCCTATCACAGGGACACCCTTGATCATTCCGTCGATGATTCGAAGACCATTACCCGATAGCAGGTCATCTGGCAGTGAGTAACCGGTGAAGCCGGCAGCCATTCCAAGCACAAACAGCAGGAATCCAACAACCCAGTTCAGCTCACGTGGCTTGCGGAAAGCACCGGTGAAGAACACGCGAAGCATGTGCAGACCAGCTGCCGCCACAAACACCAAAGCAGCCCAGTGGTGAATCTGTCGCATAAGCAAACCACCACGAATGTCAAAGCTGATATCGAG
>JBMSYD010000013.1:0-20867 GCA_049426345.1 Aquiluna sp. | reverse complement strand
GTAGCAGCTGCAATTGAATCCTCCAAAGAGCCAATGTTGGCTCTAACCGGGATTATTGGATCATTTGATTTAGCAACAAAGCTAATCGCTGCTGTTGCATCAGACTCCTTGCCTTCAACCACCACACGATCGCCAACTGGATCAACCAGCACCTGCACGCCATCCACCAACTGCTCTGCTGTCGCGCAAGAAACAACAGCCGGGATTGCTTTGGAGCGGCAAATGATTGCAGTGTGAGAAGTTGGACCACCCTGAATGGTGATAACTCCAACTACTGCCTTGGTGAACTGAGCGGTATCAGCCGGTGAGAAGTCTTGTCCGACAATCACATATCGGCCTTCTTCTGGAAGATTCAGTCCAAGTGAAATTCCGTGAATATGAGCTGCAACGCGCTTAGCTAAATCTCGAATGTCAGCCAGTCGCTCCTCGAAGGTTGGATCACCACTGAGCAGCTCGGCAAAAGTTTCAACAGCATTGACAAATGCAGTTCCGGCTTCCCAACCAGAATCAATTTCTGTCAGTGCAGCATCAAACAGGCTCTCATCTTGCAAAATCATTTCGAGTGCTTCAAAAATCTCAGCCGATGTCTCGCCCGCTTTTTCAGCCAACCGTTTCAGATCATCCGAGACGTGTGTGATTGCGCCGCGAAGGCTTTCAACTTCTGCCTGCTGATCACCTTGGTGCTTGGCGGGAATTGGTAGCGGCTTGTGCTCTTTGACGCGGAACACTTCACCCGAAACAGCGTTTAGTCCAACGCCTAATCCGGTGAGGATTGCTCCGCTTGCCAACACGTTAGCCCTTTAGAAACTGCTGAATGGAATCAAAAATCTGCTGGGCCTGCGCCTGATCGTCGGTGTCAACCTCGACTGTCAGGTGCTCCCCGGTCTTACCCTTCAGTGCCATCAGGCTCAACGGAGAGTTGGCCTTGACCAAGTTTTCACCGACTCTTCCCATGCGAATCTCTAGACCTGAGTCTTTGACTAGCTTCACGATCTGTCCGGCTGGGCGAGCGTGAAAGCCAATTGGGTCTTCAATTGTGACGGTCGCAGAAATGGTGGCCATAAAACTCCTTAGTCCCTAGGGATGATAGCAATTGTGAAGGTGCGGCTCAGCTTTTCCGGCTGACTGCACTTTTGTGCAGATCAAACAGACGAATCAGGCTGGGTGCCAAGGGGTGTTCTTGCTCAATGCCGCAAACGGTTTGCGCAAGCTCAATTGGCTCGTGCTGAGTAAGCAGTTGCTGCAGCTCAACCACCTGCTTGTCCTCAGCTGATCTAAAGCTCATAGCAGCATCCACCACAGCCAACAGTGCGGCTGGTTCTCCGATGTGTTCGGCGAAATACGCCGCAGGGCCAATCAGTCGCTCATTTCTGGAGAGCTTTCGCAGTGGTTCTCGGCCCACCCGCACCACATAATCATCAATTGCTGGATTTGAAATTCGCTCGAGAGTCTTAGCCACGTAGCGCTGTTGATCTTCAGCACTAACGCCGTGACGAGCGCGAATAACTGCGGAAGTCTCATCGAGTGCGCGGCTGGTGGCCTCAAATACTTCCGAGTCGCTGAGAGCAGACACGATAGTTTCGTGTCCGGCCCGCTGACCGAAGTAAGCAGCTGCCAAGTGAGAAGTGTTTACCGTAAACAGTTTGCGCTCAATGTAAGGATCAAGATTGTCAACCTGAACAGTTCCAGGAATGGGCAAAGTGGAGCCAAGTCTTGAAACATCAATCACCCATTCGCTAAACGATTCAACCCAAACATCCACCGGCGACTCAGAGCGCTGAATAGGAATGATGCGATCAACCGCAGTGTTTAGGAAAACTGCTCTTTTTGAAATGGCTTTTTTGTCTTGGATAAACGAATGAAGAATATCTGAAGCATTGATGGCGTTTTCGCATGCCATCACTACGGCCGGTCCATCACCGGTGTGTTTTAGAAGACCTGCTTCGATGAGAGGTGCAATTCTGTTTAGTGTGCCAACGCCAACCGATGCGGTAATGATTTCTGCCCGGGAAATAAAATCAATCAGCTCAGCGGAGTCTGCCTGTGAGTGCAGCGCGCGAAAGCTGTCATAGGTAGTTTTGTTTTGTATGTCGCCTAATTCTGTGATGGCATAACTACCGGCTTCGTTTAGCTGATCAATTAGCTCTTGATTGACGTCGGCAAAAACAACGAAGTAGCCGGCCTCTTGCAGGCGAGCGCCAATTAGACCTCTACCAATGTTGCCGGCACCGAAGTGCACAGCAATTGGCTGCTGGCTCACTTTTTCTCCTCTAACCTGCTCTGCTCAGAAGCGCCAGAACCTGCTCGGCACTCCCGGTTGAGAGTAGGGCCTCGCGGTCTGCATCCTCCTGGACGAGCTCTGCGAAATTACCCAGAATCTCAACATGCCCATCCCCTTGGGAGGCTATCCCTAGCACTCCCCTCACCTGCTCATCGCCCCACTGAATTTCTGAAGTCAATCGCAGGTAAACCAGCTGGTCAAACTTCACAAACTTACGTGACGAATCGGTGCCATGCGGGATCGCAAAGCCCATTCCGATTGCGGAAGAGAAAGCATTTTCTCTTTCCCACATCGCATCGGCATATTCTTTGCTCACCGCACCCAGCTGCACCAGTAGTTGACCACAGATGCGCACGGCCTCCTCCGGAGAGGAGGCCGTGGCATCTAGGAGTATTCCGGCCTTTTGAATCAAGTTACTCATCGCTAATCAGAGCGCCGCGCTTGATCTCATCGACCAGCTGAGCGATCCGCATATCCCCCAAGAACATGTCAAAGACAATTACTGGGGAATTTGGCACGGCTTGCTTGGCGCGAGCCGATAGTCCGCGATGGCACAGCACAACATCATGCTGTGTTTCTGCTAATTGATTCACAGGGGAATGGCTAACAGTAACGCCGTTGTCCTTCAGTTGCTTGGCCAACATCTTTGCGACCATTACCGAAGAGCCCATTCCAGCCTCGCAAGCAACTACTACGTGCTTGACGTCGGCTCCAGATATGCTCGCCATGCTTACTCCGCACCGCCGGTCTTCATAGCCTGGCTCTTAGCTTGTGCAGCTGCGAGGTCGTCATCGCCAGACTTAGTTGCCTTGAGGATGACCCATGCTACGAGGAAGGAGACGGTGGCCGAAAGGAGGATACCTAGGAGCACACCAAAGTGGTTACCAGGAGGGGTTACTGCAAGGTAAGCAAAGATTGATCCTGGGGATGGTGTTGCCACCAATCCAACGCCAGTTACTAGGAAGGTTGCAACACCAGTTGCACCACCAGCAATAGCAGCTAGAACCAATACTGGACGTAGCAGTACGTATGGGAAGTAGATCTCGTGGATTCCACCAAGGAAGTGGATCACGATCGCACCAGGTGCGCTTCCGCGTAGCACGCTGTTTCCAGCTAGCCAGAATGCAACCAAGATTCCAAGACCTGGACCTGGGTTGGTTTCTAGCATGAACATGATTGACTTGCCCATTTCTTCTGCCTGAACAACGCCGATTGGTGCCAATACACCGTGGTTGATCGCGTTGTTTAGGAACAGAATCTTGGCAGGCTCAACCAGAATCGAAGCGAGAGGTAGCAGACCTGTATCAATCAAGGTCTGAACACCAGCTCCCAAGACATCTGACAGAGCGTTAACTGTTGGACCAATTCCCAAGAAACCAAGAATTGCCATCAGCAGACCCGCAATACCAAGGGAGAAGTTTCCAATTAGCATTTCGAATCCTGGAGGGGTGATTGGGTCCAAAACCGCGTCGATGCGCTTTAGAACCCAAGCTGCCAATGGACCAATGATCATTGCACCGAGGAACATTGGGATGGAGGTTCCAACAATCACACCGACTGTTGCAACGGCACCAATCACAGCACCTCGCTGACCGTGTACCAAACGTCCACCGGTGTAACCGATCAGAATTGGTAGCAGGTTGATAATCATTGGGCCGACCATCGCAGCAAGTTGCTCGTTTGGTAGCCAGCCGGTTGGAATGAACAAAGCAGTTAGAAGACCCCAAGCAATAAATGCTCCAATGTTTGGGATTACCATTCCTGCTAGGTTTCCACCCAGCTTCTGTACCGCTGCACGCCAGCCAGTGTGGCCGCCAGTGCCTGCGGGAATAAAGTTAGCCATGGGTACTACCTTCCTATTAGGGGGTTGTATACAACACACGAAACTGCAAGCAGTTTCGCTTTTCTTCCCTCGGTTTCGGCAAAGAACCAAGGAAACCTTTTAAGCGAGCGCAACTTCAACTCCCGCTGCGCTAAACGCTTCAACCAACGCAGGGTCAGCATCCACGTTTGTTACCACTCGATCAAAATCTGCAAAGCCAGCAAAACTTGCTGGATAGGTAGGACCAAACTTGCTGCTGTCTGCCAGCAGGATGCGCTCAGCGGAGCGAGCCATCATGGTCTTTTTTACAAGCGCCTCATCGATGTCATAAGCGGTTGGACCAATCTCAAGTCCAATTCCATTTACACCAATGAAGCTAACAACGGCGTTGAACTCCATCAGATCAGCAACCGTCTTCGCACCCACCGCACTCAAAGTTGCTGGTCGAATTCTTCCGCCCAAAATGTTTACCTGAGTTGAGCTATCTGCAAGCTTGGATGCGAGCGTGATGTTGTTGGTGACAACGGTCAGCTTTGGCTTATCGCGAAGATGTGGGGCAAGACACTCGGTTGTGGTACCACCGTCCACAAAGATGCAACCCTCTTCCGGGATGTAGGCCGCGGCGACGTCGGCAACAGCCTGCTTTTGCTGTGGGTTTCGGTTATAGCGCTCAGGGATGGTGTATTCGTGAGCAAACTTCTCGAGGGCAATTGCCCCGCCGTGGACCCTTCGAAGAGCCCCTCTTCTTTGGAGAACATCCAGATCGCGTCGAACGGTCTCAACCGCGACATCCAGCCGGGAAGCGGCCAGGTTGGCGTCCAAGCGGCCATCTTCCCTGGTCCACTCAATTAGCTTGAGTCTTCGTTCTTCTGCTAACACCCTTGTCAGTCTCCGAAATTGTCCGTTTGAAGGTATTTCGAGAGAAACTAGCAGGAAATTACTCTAAAACCGATGAAATCGGGCAGAAACCAACATTTTCAGGTAACAGTTTTATAACTCGCGCTCTCTGATTACCTGATCTTGAACCAAGCGCCACCACATATAGAAGGCAGCCAGGGCGAAAAATAGCCATTCCACCGCATAGAAGGCAGTAAGCCAGTTGATCTGAACCTGCTCGGTCAAAACCCCAATTCGAATCGGCTCCGCCTCCGTTTCGACCCCCGACTGAACAATCAAGTAAATCGGATAGCTGGGAGTTGGTTCGGTGAAGTAGCGATTCACGAGATCAGCCAGGGCTACTGAGCCTAAGTATTCTCCGCCTTCTCGCACCGGATCACTTGGCTGCACATAACCCACAATGTCTAACTCGCCCTTAGGAAGCTCAACATTTTCAAGTAGTGCAGGATCTTCACTGAAAGCAATCGCGAGAGTCAGACTTGCTTCGTTTTCCAAGACAGTGGAATTTGCAATCAGCCAGTAGCCACTCACCTGGCTCTCGCCTCTTAGTTGCAGTCGGTCAGAGACAATAAATACGTTGTCTGAATCAATTTCTACTTTTGTTGTTGCCAGTCGGTCATACGAATTTGGAAATACCTCACCTGGCACAGCAAGCTCAGCCAGCGGTCTTGGCGCTAGTTCTTCTTCAGCAACTCCGACAACATTGAATGTTCTGCTCAACTGCCACTGCATTAGTCCTGCAAACACAGCAGCCACCAAAGTCATCAGTAATAAAACGCCAATCCACTTTGGACGACGAGCGACAGAGAAAAAAGTTGGTTGCATCTAGCGATAAGGATTGACTACAACATCGACGCGTTGGAACTCTTTGAGATCTGAGTAGCCAGTTGTTGCCATGGACCGCTTGAGCGCACCAATGATGTTGGCATTACCGGTTGCGGTGTCAGCGGGTCCGTGCAGAATGTTTTCTAGCGGAGCCTCTGTTCCAACCCAAACTCTTTGGCCGCGTGGCAGTTTTGCGTTCACTGCCTCTGGTCCCCAGTTCCAGCCGCGGCCTGGTGCCTCAGCTGCTCTGGCCAAAATGGTTCCAAGCATCACTGCATCTGCACCACACGCAATTGCTTTCACAATGTCTCCGCTGGTTCCCAATCCACCATCTGCGATGACGTGAACATAGCGGCCACCTGATTCATCCAGGTAATCTCTGCGCGCAGCCGCAACGTCTGATACAGCGGTTGCCATCGGGGCGTGAATTCCCAATACTTTCCGGGTCGAGCTGGCAGCTCCGCCGCCAAACCCAACCAATACACCTGCAGCTCCAGTGCGCATCAGGTGCAGGGCTGCGGTGTAGGTGGCAGCACCACCAACAATCACAGGGACATCGAGTTTGTAAATAAATTCTTTTAGATTTAGCGGCTCAACCTGCTTGGAGACATGCTCTGCGGAAACTGTGTTTCCTCTAATCACAAACATGTCAACGCCGGCCTTGATCACAATCTCTGCAAACTCTGCTGTGCGCTGAGGAGACAAGGCTCCCGCAACCGTCACACCCGCATCTCTGATTTGCTTAATTCGCTCAGTAATTAGCTCAGGCTGAATTGGCTTTGAGTAAACCCGCTGCAATACAGCGGTCGCATCCTCATCCTTCGCAGCTGCTATCTCCGCTAGCTGCTGAGATGGATCTTCGTAGCGAGTCCATAGCCCTTCCAGGTCTAGCACTCCCAGCCCGCCCAGTTTGCCCAGGGCAATTGCGGTTTCTGGCGACATTGCTGAGTCGACAGGAGCTGCAACGATCGGCAGCTCAAACTTGAATGCATCAATGCCCCAGCTGGTTGTCACAACCTCTGGATCGCGAGTTCGTCTGGTTGGCACAACCGCAACATCGTCAAATGCGTAAGCCCTGCGGCCGCTCTTGGACTTACCAATTTCAATATCTGACATGAAAAATTCCTAGCGAGTTCCGTAGTTGGGAGCTTCAATGGTCATCTGAATATCGTGCGGGTGAGACTCGCGCAAGCCAGCAGCTGTAATGCGAACAAACTTGCCCTTGTCCTTGAGCTCTGGAACTGTTCCGGCTCCGACATAACCCATCGAAGCGCGCAATCCACCAATCAACTGGTGAACCACCGAGGCGACTGTTCCGCGGTAAGGAACTCTTCCCTCTACGCCTTCTGGAACTAACTTGTCTTCTCTTAGAACGTCGTCTTGGAAGTAGCGGTCCTTCGAATAGCTTCTGGCCTGCATTGCACCGAGCGAACCCATTCCTCTATATGTCTTGTATTGCTTGCCGCCAACATAAGTAATGTCGCCCGGAGCCTCATCGGTTCCAGCTAACAGGGAGCCAAGCATCACAGACGATGCTCCTGCCACCAGGGCCTTTGGAATGTCTCCGGAGTACTGAAGGCCACCATCTGCAATCACCGGGATGCCTGCCTTCTTGGCAGCCAGGGAGGCTAGGTGAACAGCGGTGATTTGTGGCACACCAACACCTGCTACCACGCGGGTGGTGCAGATTGAACCAGGACCAACACCAACCTTGATGCCATCAGCTCCGGCATCGATGATTGCCTTGGCACCCTCGGTGGTAGCGATGTTGCCACCGATGATGTCGGTGTTTTTGGCAAACGGTTCTTTCTTAAGCTTTTTGATCATTTCCAGCACGGCTGAGTTGTGACCGTGTGCAGTGTCAACGACCAGCAAATCTGCGCCAGCTTCAATCAGTGCCATGGATCTCTCCCAGGCATCAGCACCTACACCAACCGCTGCTCCGACCAATAATCTGCCAGCGCCGTCTTTCGCAGCGTTTGGATACTTCTCGCTCTTGTCAAAGTCTTTGACGGTGATCAATCCACGAAGTCGATTGTTGTCATCAACCAGCGGAAGTTTTTCAATTCTGTGCTGGGCCAAAAGCGCCATTGCCTCATCTGGATTAATTCCAACCTTGCCAACGATCAGTGGCATCGGTGTCATGACGTCCTTCACCAAGGTGGTGGTGCGCTGGACCTCTAGGACAAATCTCATGTCGCGGTTGGTGACTATTCCAACCAGCTTTTCCTCTTCGTCGATGACCGGAAGTCCCGAGACTCGGTATTTGCCGCAGAGGTCATCCACCTCCTGGATGGTGGCATAGGGGGTGGTGGTGACTGGGTGAGAGACCATGCCAGCTTCGCTGCGCTTGACCAGATCGACCTGGTTGGTCTGGTCTTCGATCGAGAGATTGCGGTGGATGATGCCAAGGCCGCCCTGGCGAGCCATGGCGATGGCCATCCGAGCCTCGGTGACGGTGTCCATGGCCGAGGAAATCAAGGGGATATTGATAGAAATGTTGCGGCTGAGCTTGGTGGCAGTGTTCACGTTGGAGGGTAGGACATCGGACTGCCCTGGCAGAAGCAGGACATCATCGTAGGTGAGCCCGATTAATGAAAAAGGGTCCGAAAATTCCACACTTGCCTCACATCTTGGGAACGAGTCTCAATCCTACCCAGCTCAGCTGATTCGCGGCAGGGGGCAGATTGGCTTATTTCCGCCCGAGGGCAACCCATCCGCTGTTAGTCTTTTCTAATCCCCGAGGTGGGGAGGGCAGAGAAGCCCTTAGAAGTATGGAGGACGCGTGAATATCCTCTCTTCCAGTCGTACCAATCGGCTAGCTCGAGGGATTGCTATCAGCTTTCTTTCGTTTATTGCCGTTTTAGGTATTGCAATGCCAGCGAGCGCCGACAGCGTTGGTGAAGAGTATGAAGCCGCAATTTTAGGAAACGTTCGTATCGATGGTGAACCCATTCAAGGGGTTCGCATCGTGGTTGATGGAAACGGCTACAGCGCCGAAACCGTCACCGACGAAAAGGGCCGCTGGCTCATCGGAGTTCCACAAACCGGCAAATACAACGTCACACTAGATGAATCAACCCTTCCCGAGGGAATCGCAGTGTTGGAAGGTGGTGCCACCCAAGAAGTTGAATTCGGTCGAACCGATCGAGTCACCAAAAACTTCTTTATTGGTGAGGGCGTTCGAAATACCACCTCGCTGTTTGATCAGATAGTTGCACGACTTATATATGGAATCAACTTTGGTCTGATGCTGGGTCTGGCTGCGGTCGGACTTTCTTTGGTATTTGGTACCACTGGACTTTCAAACTTTGCACACGGTGAGATGGTGACAATCGGTGCGGTGATGGCACTGCTGTTTGGCGTGGTGCTAGAGCTTCCGCTCTGGGTGGCCATTCCGATAGCGGTAGCTTTATCGGCCGGCTTTGGCTGGATTATGGACGCAGGACTGTGGCGACCTGTTCGCAAGATGGGTCTTGGCATTGTCCAGCTGATGATTGTGTCAATCGGTCTTTCGCTCGCCCTTCGCTATGTGATTCAGTTCTTCGTTGGTGGTGGCACAGAGCAGCTTCCGGGCTTCGATGCTCCAAGAATCACCCTGTTTGGTGCAACTGCGTTGAGCGTCACCGACATGGTTTCGATGGCGCTATCGCTAGTGGTGATCGGTGGATTTGCCTTCTGGCTGCTAAAGACCAAGACCGGTAAGGCAACCAGAGCCATCTCTGACAATCCAGATCTCGCAGCTGCTTCCGGAATTGACGTGGACAAGGTAATCCGCGTGGTCTGGGTAATGGCAGCTGGACTGGCTGGACTAGCCGGTGTTCTTTGGGCCTACTTCCGTCCTGGAATTAAGTGGGACATGGGAACCCAGATTTTGCTTCTAATCTTCGCAGCGGTTGTGCTGGGAGGACTCGGAACGGCATTCGGTGCACTAGTTGGTGCACTGGTGGTTGGAATCTTGATTGAAACTTCCAGCCTGATCATTCCTGCCGACTTGAAGTATGTCGGTGCACTAGTTGTTTTGATTTTGGTTCTACTGGTCAGACCACAGGGTCTGCTTGGTAAGAAACAAAGGATTGGATAGGAGGAGACAATGGACTGGGGATCAATTCTTAATAACACCCTGCAGGGTCTTCTAACCCCTACAACCCTGGCGTTCTCGCTGGCGGCTCTGGGCCTCGCGATGCACTTCGGTTTCGCGGGACTTCTTAACTTCGGTATCGCGGGCTTCATGGCAATTGGTGGTTACGGCTATGCGATTTCTGTTCTCACCTTTGGTTTGCCATGGTGGGGCGGAATGCTGGTTGGAATCCTAGGTTCGGTGGTGTTTGCACTGCTACTGGGTATTCCAACTCTGCGACTAAGAGGTGACTACCTGGCTATTGTGACGATCGCTGCAGCGGAGATTGCAAGACTTCTGTTCTTGACTACCGCCTTCACCGATGTCACAGGAAGTGCGGATGGTCTGTTTGGTTTCAACACCAGAACCGATGGCACAGGTTTCCAAAACGCAAACCCATTCCCAGCCGGCAGCTACGGCGCAGGGCCTTTCACCTACAACGAGCAGACCCTCTGGGTACTGATCTTCGGCATCATCATGCTGGTGGTTGGAGTGGTGCTGCTGTGGGCACTTATGCGCTCCCCTTGGGGAAGAGTTATCAAGGGAATCCGCGAGGATGAGGATGCCATTCGTGCTCTTGGTAAGAACGTCTTTGCTTACAAGATGCAGGCGCTGGTCATCGGTGGTGTTTACGGAGCCATGGGCGGAATTGTCTATGCGACGTTCGCTAACGTCTCCCCTGGTGTCTTCGTCACCTCGCTGACCTTCTTCATCTGGACCTCACTTCTTTTGGGTGGTGCTGCCACCATCCTTGGACCAGTTGTCGGTTCAATCATTTTCTGGACACTGCAGGCATTTTTGACCAACATCCTTTCGGAGGTTGCGATTTCAGGAATCTTGCCAGTTTCCACCACCCAAGCATCAACCCTTCGCTTCGTGCTGGTTGGTGTTGGTCTAATGCTGCTGGTGATCTATCGCCCGCAGGGTATTTTCGGAGATAAGAGGGAGTTGACCTTTGTCAAATAACACAAGTCCTCAGAAATCAACCGATCTTCACATCGGCGCCGCTGTTCCTGGCTGCCAGAAAAAAGATCCGATTCTGGTTGCTGACCACGTCAAGAAAACCTTCGGTGGTCTGACCGCAGTCGATGTTGAACACCTAGAGATTCCCAAAAATGCCATCACCGCGCTAATCGGACCAAACGGTGCAGGTAAGACCACACTGTTCAACCTGCTCACCGGTTTCGACAACCCCGATACTGGTTCCTGGTCGCTTATGGGCAACTCGCTCTCCGGCGTTCCTTCTTTCAAGGTTGCCAAGATGGGTCAGGTCAGAACCTTCCAGCTCACCAAGGCGCTGGGGCTTTTGACAGTGATTGAAAACATGAAGCTTGGTGCTAAAGACCAAAAGGGTGAGAGCCTGCTGAACGCTTTGATTCCTAATCTGTGGCGCAAGCAGGACAAGGAAATCGAAGCCAAGGCGATGGAGCTGCTTGCACGCTTCAAGCTCGATGCCAAAAAGGATGACTTCGCTGCCTCGCTCTCTGGTGGTCAGCGCAAGCTGCTCGAGATGGCAAGAGCGCTAATGACAGATCCGGTGCTTGTGATGCTGGATGAGCCAATGGCGGGTGTGAACCCTGCTCTGACTCAGTCGCTGCTTGACCACGTGCTGGATCTGAAGAAGCAGGGCATGACAGTTTTGTTCGTTGAGCACGACATGCACATGGTTCGTCACATCGCCGACTGGGTGGTTGTGATGGCAGAAGGAAGAATCGTTGCCGAGGGAGCTCCGGACACCGTTATGAAAGAGAAGGCAGTTATCGATGCCTATCTTGGTGCTCACCAGGACACTGACCTGGGCGAGGTAACCGGTCGAATCAAGATCATCAAAGACGGAGGCCAAGCGTGAGCGAGAGAGTAATTGAAGTAAAGAATCTGGTCGCTGGCTATCTTCCAGGAGTAAACATCCTCAATGGCATCAACTTCTATGCCGACAAAGGTGAGCTGATTGGAATCATCGGACCAAACGGTGCCGGTAAGTCGACACTGCTGAAAGCAATCTTTGGACTCGTTAAGGTTCGCGAAGGAGCCATCACACTAAACGGCGAGAGCATCGTTGGCCTCAAGGCCAACCAGCTGGTGGGCAAGGGTGTCGGTTTCATTCCGCAGACCAACAACGTCTTCCCATCGCTGACTATCGAAGAGAACCTGCAGATGGGTCTTTTCCAGCAGCCATCCAAGTACTCAGAAAGACTTGACTTTGTGGTTTCGATTTTCCCTGAGCTTTCTAAGCGACTAAAGCAGCGCGCTGGATCACTCTCGGGTGGTGAGCGTCAGATGGTTGCAATGAGCCGAGCTCTAATGATGGACCCAGCGGTGCTGCTGCTGGATGAGCCATCCGCTGGTCTTAGCCCGGTTCGTCAGGACGAGGCGTTTTTGAGAGTTAGCGAAATCAACAAAGCCGGCGTTACCTGCATCATGGTTGAGCAGAATGCTCGTCGCTGCCTGCAGATCTCAGACCGTGGTTACGTTCTAGATCAGGGTAAGGATGCGGTAGTTGGTAAGGGTAGAGAGCTACTGAATGACCCACAGGTCATCGGCCTCTACCTCGGAACCCTAGGTGCTTAGCCCCCAAATAGTTGGCGCATAAAGAAATCCCCCCGAGTTGCCTCGGGGGGATTTCTTTTGGAACTATTCCTTAGCCACGAATGGTCTTTGGAACGTTGTTCTCGTCGAACTGCTGAATCAGGATGTTACCGTCGGTTGGGTCACCCAACTCGTTGAAGGTAATTGGACCTGATGGGCCATCGTAGTCGGCTGTTCCGCCGCCAATGATGATGTCAGCACACTCTGCGAAGGAGAAGCACTTGGTGCCGTTTCCAGAGCCACCGGATACTTCCTGTAGCTTGACGGACATGTTGGCACCCTCGGTGCTACGAGCCTCTAGAGCAGCTAGTGCTAGAAGCACAACTGCGTCGTAGGACTCAGGACCGTATGCAAGCACCTCAAGAGCTGAGTTGCCACGAGCTACCCAGTTGTCGTTCATTCTCTTGACGAAGTCAGCAATGTTTGCCTCGTTCACACCTGGGTAAGTTCCCTTAGCGCCAGCTAGGGCACCAGGCTCAAATACCTCAGAGTAGTTAGTCAAGTTTCCGTCAACGAAGTAAAGGTTCTCGCCAGGGAACTGGCTAACGATCTCTGGGACCATTGTCTTTACCTCATCGAAGGTGATTAGAACGATTGCGTCTGGGTCTCCCGCTAGGGCTTCAGCAATCTGTGCTGTGAAGTTAGTGTCACCAGTGTTGTAAGTAGGTGCAGCGATCACCTCACCACCAGCGGCGGTGAAGGAGTCGGTCACGAACTGTGCAAGACCGGTTCCGTATGAGTCGTTTAGAACGATCATAGAGATTCTCTGGTGTCCATCCTCAGCGATTAGGTTTCCTAGAACCTCACCCTGTAGAACGTCAGATGGAGCGGTACGGAAGTACAGTCCACGGTCCTCGTAGGTGGTTAGAGCTGCAGAAGTGTTTGCTGGTGAGAACTGAATCACACACTCAGCGATAACACGGTCGATGAACTGCAGCGAGGTTCCGGAGGATGCAGCACCGATGATTGCCTCAACACCTGCGTTTAGCAGACGTGGGATCTCAGTGTCGTATGCCTTGTTGTCGGTGTCACCTGAGTCACCAGGGGTGAACTCAATGGTGATTCCCTTACCAGCAGCGTTGATCTCGTCAACAGCTAGGTAAACACCAGCTTCTTCTGGTGGGCCGAGGAACGCTAGGTTTCCAGTTAGTGGAAGTGCAGAACCTAGCTTAAGTACTAGGTCGCCATCCTGCTCTGGACCAAGCTCACAGCCACCAGGAGTTGTGCCTCCAGCGGTTGGGGTCTCTTCAGCGGCTGGTGCACAGCCGGCAAGAACACCAGCGGACAGAGCGAAAGCTCCTGCCACAGCTAGTGCTTTTGCAAATGGAGACGCGTTGTTTATTGCGGTCATTTTGCTCCTTGCAATTGCAATTTGTAAGTGCGAATGCGGGCAGGAGTGCCCGCATTGCTAGGTAAAGCTTAGTTATAGGCCTTTGTAATCCCTAGGGAACATCCTGCAGATAGCCCCGGGCCGGGGGCCAAACAACTCTGAATTAGGGGTTGAAGGTGCCTAATTTTGCTGATTTCGAAGAAAAATGGCCTAAATACTTCCGTATTCGAACATTTTAGGGGGCATAAACCACTAAATAACAATTAGATTTCTAATTTAACCGTTGTCCACCACAGGCAGATCTGGCCGCTTTCGGCGCAGGGCATCAAGGGTCAAAACCAGCAGGGAAAGCCAGACCAGCCCGAAGCCGATCCAGCGGACAGCCGGCATTGGCTCTCCCAGAATAAAGAATCCAACCGAGAACTGAAGGGTCGGCGTCAGATACTGAATAAAGCCAATGGTCGACAGTGGAATTCGAGAAGCCGCAGCCCCAAACAGAATCAGGGGAACCGCGGTGAGGATGCCGAACGCTACCAAGATGGAAGTCTCAAGTGGCCCGGAGAAAATCATGATGGGTGAGTACTGAGCAACAATCCACAGCTGCACAAGGGCAACTGGCAGCACCAATCCCGATTCAATTGTGAAGGATTGCAACGCTGGAATCTTCTTTCCGACCTTGTTTTTAGCGAGTGAATAAATCGCAAAGCTCAGGGCAAGAATTAGCGCAATAAATGGAAGTCTTCCGTAATCAAAGGAGAGAACCAGCACCGCAATTAGACCGATACTCAGCGCCACCCACTGCATAGTGCGGAGCTTTTCTTTCAAAAAGATAACCGCAAATAAAACCGTTACCAGTGGGTTGATGAAGTAGCCAAGCGATGTTTCAATTACGTTCTCGGTTGCGACGGCAACCACATAAACACTCCAGTTGATAAAGATAAACAGCGAGGCGACCGATACCCACTTCATCGCTTTGACTGATTGAACTACCTGCCAAATCTCTTTCCAGCCGCCAACAAAGCTAACCAGGATGGCTGCAAACAGAAATCCAAACACAACCCGCCAAACCACAACCTCAAACGGATTGGCAAACTCCGAGGCATTGATGATTAGTGGAAAAGATCCCCATATGAGATATGCCAGCAGACCGTATAGCAAACCGATCGTTGATTCAGATCGTTGCTTCACCGCATCAGCTTAGGAGAAAAAGAAACGGCCCGGGTTCACCGGGCCGAATCAGAAGTTGTTATTAGCGCTCGATAATCGCTAGGACGTCGCGGGCTGAAAGAACCAGGTATTCCTGGCCGTCATACTTCAGCTCGGTGCCGCCGTACTTCGAGAAGATAACGCGGTCGCCGACCTTCACATCCACAGGGATGCGGTCGCCCTCTTCGCTGAAGCGACCAGGACCAACGGCAATAACCTCGGCCTCCTGTGGCTTCTCCTTGGCGGTGTCTGGGATAACCAGACCGGAAGCGGTAACCTGCTCAGCCTCAACTGGGCGAACAACAATGCGATCTTCGAGTGGCTTGATAGAAACCGACACTTTGACCTCTTCTTATCTAAAGATTGGGGTTTTGGCTCTTTCTGAGCGCTCTAAAACTTTATTGGGAAATTAGCACTCAGTCAAGGCGAGTGCTAGAGGGCCGGAAATTGGTGGGGCGCCGCCTACCTGGATAAATCGACAGGGGGGCGGCGCCCGGAAAGCACTTTCTTGGCGGGTTCTAGGTGGCTCTACCTAGCGGTCCCAGTGAGGACCCTTGTCCCAATCCCACATATCAGTCTGGAGTCCCGATATGTCGGAGAAGAGCAGTGCACTACCAATAACCCCCGAAATCACCAAAATAATCCCGAAGAAAATCCCGATGTAGCCCAAAACCAGCCCGACTATGGCCAGGGCCCGGCCGGACTGGCCGGTGGCCTTGATCTGGGCCAGGGCGATGTGGCCGGTAATTACCGCCATCAGGGCGGCAACCCCGGAGACCGCGGCAGCCAGTGAGACCACGGCCAGGGTATTGAGCTGGCCGAAGTCAAACTTCGACTTATAGGGATTGGTTGTTTCTGGGGTGTTGCTATCTGTCATGTCTGTTTTGCCTTTCGCAAGTTAGTTTGAGCCAAGCAGCTTTAGCTGGAAGGAGTTTGGAAGAAGGCTGGGAGAAGCTAGTGAGTTTGAATGGTAGTTACTGGCAGGGTTGATTCTGCACCAAAGCCGATTCCAGAGGGAGCTCTGCCTGCCATCACCAGCTGCGCGCCTAGGGAGGCGATCATTGCTCCATTGTCCGTGCACAAACTAAATCTTGGAATTCTCAGTTCAATGCCCGACTTGTCGCACCGGCGTTTTGCTTCTTCACGCAATCTTGCATTAGCCACCACTCCACCACCCAGCAGCAGTCTTGGTATCTTGTGTTCCTCACAAGCCCAGAGCGCTTTAGTCAAAAGAACATCGATGACGGCTTCTCTAAAACTTGCGGCAACATCTGGTTTTGAAATCTCTGTTCCATCAGCCTCAGCTTTTTCAACATACCTCGCAACCGCTGTCTTGAGTCCCGAGAAAGAGAAATCGTATTTATGCTCCGCTAAATCTTTTGGAAGCATAAGTCCCCGTGGAAATTTAATAGCGCTGGGATCGCCAGTTAGAGCTAGCTGATCAATTTGCGGACCACCCGGATAGGGCAAACCTAAAACTCTTGCCACTTTGTCAAAAGCTTCACCAGCTGCATCGTCAATCGTTTCACCAAGTAGCTCAACATCATCTAGAAGATCTCTGACGAGAAGAAGTGATGTGTGACCGCCGGAAACTAAAAGAGCGATGGTAGGAAGTTCAACCGCTCCACGTTCTAAGACATCTGCACCAACGTGTCCAACCAGGTGATTTACTGCATACAGAGGCTTTCCTGTTGCAACTGCCAAGCCTTTAGCGGCACCAATGCCGACCATCAGCGCACCAGCTAGACCCGGCCCATTAGCGACCGCTATCGCATCCACATCTTTGATTGATATTCCAGCTTCTTGGAGAGCTTGATCCAGCGTGGGCGAAAGGGCTTCGAGGTGTGCCCGGGCGGCAACTTCCGGAACTACTCCCCCATACTTAGCGTGCTCTGACATTGACGAATGAAGAGCGTTTGCTAGCAGGCGGTTACCTCTAACAATCCCAACCCCTGTCTCATCGCAAGATGACTCAATCCCAATTACTACTGGCTGCTTGATAGAAAGCCGCATCACCACCGCATTTTCACCCGATGGCTGGTAGTACTTCTTCCTTAGATCAATCTGCTCAAACCCCAGTGATTTATAGAGCGAGATTGCAGTCTGGTTTGACTCCTTGACCTCCAGGAAAACCTGCTCTGAGCCGCTTCGCTTGGCAAAACCAAGCAGCTCGTTCATCAGCTGTCTGCCTAGACCCTTGCCCTGCTGATTAGCTGCCACACCAATGGTCAAAACATCCGCAGCAAAATCGGCCGGGGCAATTCTTAGCCCGGCATAACCAATCAATTGAGGGTCGAAGATGCCTATGTAATAGGTATTCGCGGCAACCAGCTCCTCTGCCATGGTTTGCTCGCTCCAAGCCTCTTTTTCAAACAGAGCATCTTCAATCAGCATGACCTGGCCAAGATCATCACTCGTGAGTCTTCTCATTTCCATTAGCCGCTCACCTTCTTACCAGCTGAGGGAGTGACATCGGGCGAGCGAAGATAAAGAGCCGACAACTCTCTAAGGTCTCCACCAGCACCTATCTCGGAAACTGCAAACTCGCCGATTAGCTTGGCGTCGCAACTCGTCTGGAGAATTTCAAAATCAGAGTAAGAATCAAGATCTGCTGATGTGAGAAGCATAGGTCCAGTAAGTCGCTTGCCGCTCTCATAGGTAGCAGCAAACAGTTCTTTTCGCTTGGCATCAGTGATAACGAGAAGCTTTTTGCCCTTGGCCGAATGCGCAATTGCGTCCAGTGTCATAACCCCCTGCAGAGGCAGGCCATTTGCTTTTGCAAGTGCAGTCGCTGCAGCCATTCCAACTCTTAGTCCGGTGTATGGCGCGGGACCCCTGCCAACCGCTATTGAAGTTATCTCATCAATTGTTTTGCCAGCCTGCTCCAGCGCCTGCTGGATAGCTAGGCCAACATTTTCTGCATGGCCAAACGGATCTTCAAAGACTGCAAAGCCAATGCAACTTTTGTCAAAGACGGCAGCTGATGTGCCGGCGGATGTGTCAATTGAGAGAAGCAAATGACACCTCGCTCCAGCGGTTTCCGGTTGGGATGAGAGTCACAACCCTGGTCTCATCCTCACTTGTTCGATCGATATCGACAGTCAAATAGTTCTCGCTATAACCATCAAGAAAATCTCTAGCCCACTCGACAATCACAATTGAGTTTTCAAAATCAATGTCTAAATCATCCAGCTCAATGGCTGAGGAGAGTCGATAGGCATCAACGTGAACTAGTTTTCCTTTTGGCAGACGATGTGTGCGAGCAAGAACAAATGTTGGCGACTGAATTGTTCCCTCAGCGGCTAAACCTTTTCCGATGCCTCGGGTGAGAGTGGTTTTTCCTGCTCCTAGCGGGCCAGCTAAAAGAACTAGCTCTCCTAGTTTCAGAAGACCAGCCAGCTTTATGCCTAGCTGCTCCATTTCCTGCGCAGATTGAATTGAGAGTTTCATTAGCGGTTTAGATAAACCCGGTTTGCTCTGCCACCGATTCTGGTGACAATCTCGTAGTTGATGCTTTGTGAGCTCTGGCCAAGCTCTTCAGCTGATGGTTCGCCCCGGTTCGGATCGCCAAAAATAATTACCTCTTCACCAATGGCCAGGTTGGAATCACCCAGATCAACGACAAACTGGTCCATGGCAACTCGTCCGACCACCGGATAGCGCTTTCCAGCGATCAAGACCTGGTGACCAACCGAGATTCTTGGCATGCCCTCGCCATAGCCAAAGGGCACGAATCCCAAGGTGGTTGGTTTCTCAGTCACGTAGCGGTAACCATAAGAAACTCCCTGCCCAGCAGGAACCTTCTTCACATTCACCAGCTTGACTGTTGCGCGCATTGCTGGTTTGAGAGGCAGTGGCAGTGATCTGTCTTCATACGGGTTCAAACCATAGACGGCAATTCCGCATCGAACCATCTCGTAGTGAAAATCTGGATAGCTGATGGCCGCGGCCGATGCTGCTAGGTGACGCTCACTAATTGAAATTCCCGAACGGCGCATTTTCTCGACAGCCGCATCAAATTTTTCTTTTTGCTTTCGATCCTCTGACTCAGAAGTGTTGGAAAGGTGAGAAAAGACACCAACTACTTCCCTGCCGGACAGCTCCTCAATCAGACTCTCTAGGTCTCCTTCGGCAAATCCATTTCGCCCAAGGCCGGTGTCTAATTTAATGTGAAGTTTGTTCGCTTCAGTGGCTGCAGCTAGCTGCTCAAAGGTTGAGATGCCGACTTCGACATCATGATCGGCCGCTAGTTCCAGGTCCGCTGGCAAAACTATCCAGCAAACAATTCTTGATTTGATACCAGACATTCGCATTGCAATTGCTTCTTGAACGTCGGCAACTCCTAGTGCATCGGCCCCCGCAGACTCCAGCGCTTTAGCAACCTGCAGCATGCCATGGCCATAGGCATTCGCCTTGACAACCGCCATCACTTTCGCTGGCGCGACCGTCTTTTTCAACAGCTCATAGTTTGATCTGATTGCGGCCAGGTCGACTTCGATTGTTCTCATTTAGTCGCGCTCCAAAACCACCGTTGCGAGGGCAACCCCAGCATCATGAGAAAGAGATAAGTGAAACTTCACCTGGCCCAGCTCATCAATTCTTTGCTTTGTGACTGAGTGAAAAGCAACCGAGGGTTTTCCTAATTCGTCTTTCACAATTTCAACCTGGTTGAAAACCAAGACGCTCGGATCGCCAATGGCTTTGGTGATGGCCTCTTTGGCAGCAAAACGAGCAGCTAGAGACTTTGCAGGCAGTCCTAGTTCATTTGGATGAAACAGTCGCTCAGATAATTTTGGCGTGCGAGAGATTGACTGCTCCAGTCTCTCAACTGAGCAAACATCGCTGCCAATCCCCAAAATCATTACTCGACCGTCACACTCTTTGCGAGGTTTCTAGGCTGATCAACATCCAATCCCTTAGCACTGGCCAGCTCGGCTGCGAAGATCTGTAGCGGAACAACTGCCAGCTGAGCTGACATATAGGGATGTGTAGCGGGAATGAAAAACACCTGATCGGCATACTTCTCAACCTCGGTGTCGCCCGCTTCCGCAACCGCAATTACTCTCGCCCCACGGGCCCTAATCTCCTGGATGTTTGAGACAACCTTGGGGTGGAGCGAGTCCTCACCGGAAGGCGATGGAACGATGACAATCACCGGCTGACCCTGCTCAATCAGGGCAATTGGACCATGCTTGAGCTCACCAGCTGCAAATCCTTCTGCATGGATGTAGGCAAGCTCCTTTAGCTTTAGAGCGCCCTCCATAGCAATCGGGAACCCGACGTTTCTTCCCAAAAACAAAACTGACTTCGCGTTCTTCAGGGAAACAGCTAACTCTTTTACCTTTTTGCCCTGCTGCAGAACCTGCTCAACTTGTCTTGGTAGCTTCAGCAGCTCCTGGCCGATGGCTCGTAATTCTTTTTCTGGCAGTGATGAGTGCTGCCAAGCGAGAGAAAGCGCAACAAGTTGCCCGGCAGTGATCTGAGCGGTGAAGGCCTTGGTTGATGCCACTGCTACTTCGGGACCTGCGTGCGTATATAGAACTGCATCTGATTCCCGCGCCAGTGTTGCACCTTGCGTGTTACAAATAGCCAAAACCTTGGCGCCTTTTTCTTTGGCATAGCGAGTAGCCATCAGTGTGTCCATCGTTTCGCCAGATTGCGAAATGGCAATCACCAGTGTCTTCTCACTCACAATTGGATCGCGGTAGCGGAATTCGTGAGCAAGCTCAACCGAGGTTGGAATCTTCGCCCACTTCTCAAGTGCGTATTTGGTGACCTCACCGGCATAGGCGGCTGTTCC